>CAZRKQ010000113.1:0-3443 GCA_964600755.1 uncultured Thiotrichaceae bacterium | reverse complement strand
ATGGAGACAGTACTATGCGTAAGATGTTTAAAACAGCTGCAACAGGCGCGATGTTAGTAGCCTTGGCAGGAATCACCGGTTGTGCAACAACTGCCGATCTTAACGCCTTGCAGGCTCAAATTGACAGTGTAAAAGCTACTGCCGACAAGGCAGTCGCAGATGCAGCAGCTGCACAATCTTCTGCTGACGCAGCACAGGCTTGTTGCGATGCGAACAGCGTAAAGATGGACCGCATGTTCGAGAAGTCTATGACCAAATAAGCAGGACTTTAGTATGCGTCTCATCCCCGGAAATCAGAAAATGGGGAGTGATATAAGTTATTCAAATCCTTCAAGGAGAAAACAATGCGCAAGAATACCGCAATCATCGCAGGCATCGGCCTGGCACTGTCCGCAAGCGTTCAAGCCGATTATCGATGGGAACTGGGTGCTGGTTATGCCGCGGGCAATTTAGACTACGAGACAAAAAACCCCAAAACTATAGACGACGATAATGACACTGATGTTATAGGCGTGTCGGGCACTTTCTACCTGGATAACGTTGACACCAGCAAGGGACCTCTCGGTGAAGCAGCCTTCCTGGATCACTCTTCCTATATTAATGTCGCCTTCTCTGATGGCGAAGTTGATATTTCCGGGGCAGATGACGAAGACGGCCAGAGCTACAGCGTCGACACGCGCTATATCGCTGAAGGCCCAAACTGGCAACTGTCTGGCTGGCTGGTTGACCTGGGTTATGAGCGTTCGGAGCCAGGTGATCAGGAGATAGATACCTGGAACGTTGGCATCGGTAAATACCTTACACCAAACACCACGATTGTCCTGGGTTGGAGAAACGACAATATCAACAACGGTGGAGATGTTGACAGCTGGGGTGTTGATATTGAGCACTTTTTTGCATTCAGTGGTGATGGCGGCATTAAAGCGCGCGCCCACGGCGGCAAAACAGTTGTTTCAGACCTTGACGACCCCACCACCTGGGGCCTGGGTGCCACCTGGTACATCGGCAACAACTGGGGCATTGCCGCTGATTACGAAAAGGATGATATCGACGGTTTTGAAGTCGATAGGATCAGCCTGGGCGTAGAGTGGTTTATCACCGAGAACCTCGCGGTTGAACTGGCGGGCAAACTGACTGAGCCTGACGATATCAACTTGGATGGCGGTCAAAAGCTTGAAACAGAGTATTCAGAGATCGGAATCAGCGCTCTGTACCGCTTCTAAGCTCCAGCTTCAAGCGTAATACCGGGCGGGCATCTTTTTGGTGACCGCCCCTTTTTTTAAAGGCGCAAAAAACGGGTTTCAGCTGGCCACGGCAATGGTTTGGATTATGTCAATAACTTCCGATTTAATGCGACCAATTTCCTGTTAGCGATAGCTTTGCAGTATCCTTCATGGAGAATTGATAACATAGATCTTCTATGCGAACGAATCGTGTTTTGATCATTCAAAGATGGCTTGCGGTCTTACTGCTCGCGTTATCGGGTGGATTGCTATGGCAGGGTTCGCTTCATGCGGACGAGTTACCGGCCGCTGACAAGGTCCTAATCGAAAAGAGTGAGCGCAAGCTACACCTTTTCAAGAATGGCGTCGTGTTCAAGACATTCGATATCGCTTTGGGGCTTCGCCCGGTTGGAGACAAGAACGAGGAAGGAGATTTCAAAACGCCTGAAGGCAAGTACATGCTGGATGCGAAAAATCCGAAGAGCAAGTACTTTCTTTCGATACAGGTATCGTATCCAAATGAGCAAGACCGGCAAGAGGCTCAGCAGCGCGGTGTCAACCCTGGCGGCGCTATCATGATTCACGGCCAACCCAACGTTCCGAACTTGCCTGAAACGTACTACAAAACTCAAGATTGGACGGACGGCTGTATTGCATTGTCAAATTCCGACATGCTCGATATTTGGTCGATGACTAACGAAAACACACCGATAGAAATTCGCCCCTGAGACTGTCATAAACTGGGTTGAATATCGGGGGTAGACTACGATTAAATTGCATGTTCAGGGTAAGGGTACTGACAAGTGAACTATGAGGCCATGGACTTGGGCTGCAAAAATCGGCCCATAGCGATCAAGATTAGAATATCAAGCACTACTTCATCGCAACTTGCGGGCTTTTAGCTGCTATCAATTCCCACTTTTCCAGCGAAAATGAGTTAATTTGCCAATTCCCTCAGAAGGCTTCAACCGTCGTTCGAATTCCCACTTCAATCGGTATCCCGGTAGGATTTCTGAACACATCTTCCATTTTGTCCCAGTCAACACGTGTAGAACCGGGCTCAACCACCTTTACGTAAGCTTCCATCACCCGGGTCATACTCCGCGCAATCTCATCTTCTTCGGGTTCCAGCGGTATATGCGCCTCAAAGTACAAAATATCACCGATGTAACCAAATTTATAAGGTTGGTTAACTATCGTAACCGGTAAATTCATCCGCACCTCCGGGAACAACCAGGCAATATCCTCCGGGTACATGCGGATACAACCGTGGGTAACCTTCATGCCCACCCCAGCCGGCTTATTCGTGCCATGAATCAAATAGCCGGGCAAACTCAAACGAATTGCATAATCACCCAACGGGTTATCGGGCCCTGGCGGAATAACTTTTTCCAATTCTTCGCCACGTTCGGCATATTCCTCGATTATTGATTTGGGTGGCCGCCAACTGGGTTTCTCTCTTTTAGCGACAATGCGTGCACGCCCCAGCGGGGTTAACCATTCCTGTCGCCCGATACTGATCGGAAACGTAGCCACCTTCTGCTGCTCAGCTTCGCTTAAAAAATAATACATCCGGTATTCCGCAACATTAATAACCACCCCGTTACGCGGAGCCTGCGGAATCACATGCTGTAATGGTAAGCGAACTACCGTGCCTTCACCGGGCAGCCAGGCATCAACACCCTTATTCGCCAGCCGCATTTCCTCGTAACCTGCACCGTAGGTACGCCCCAGCGCGTTCAGATTATCTTCGTAACGGGCATCGACGTATTGGACATCTCCCACAACCTGAGTTTCCGGGCCGGACACATCGTATTCCGCAGCCTGCAATGGAACGGCGAACAATATCGCAACGGGTAAATAGCAAAGTTTCATTCGGGGAAATACGGAAGCCATAAGTACGAAAGCCATTGGGGAAACATCAAATGCAGGTTGAAAAAAGATTAAAAAAAAGCCAAGCCAGTATCGCATAGGTCACGCTACTGACGAGCAATATTCCAAGTAAATTTAGCGCAATGCCGGCACGGCACGATTGTGGAACGCTGATTTGCCGCGAACGGACAAGTTAACTCGCCAATCTTGATAAAATCTGGGGATGAATACATACAATGGTATCGCCAAGTTAACTCGCAGAAATTGATAGAATCTGCCAATGAATACTTACAAGCGACACCGATTTCCTCCCGATATCATCAGCTATGCAGTCTGGCTGTATTATCG
>CAZRKQ010000112.1:0-6159 GCA_964600755.1 uncultured Thiotrichaceae bacterium | reverse complement strand
AGCACCATCACGATGGAACTGGTAGATCAATTCAGCTTCAAGCTGATATTCATACATTCCGGGCTGGCAGGCCTTCATTGCGTTGATATGTGCCTGTGCCGATATTTTTGCCGCCTTGCGCATCAGGCGCAGTTCATCACGGTGCTTGAACAGGCGCATGTCGTGCAACAGGTAATCAAGCGAGACAAATTCGTAGGGCACTTGTGTACCTCCGCGAGACTTGCTGCGTAAATTGTTTACACAGTTCATCACATGCTTGTCAAATTCGGGATTGAGCCCGATGGTGTAATACACGCTTTCGCAATGCTCCATCAGCCCGGGCAATATGTCCTCCAGATCGGTAATCGGGAAAGCATCATCGGCACCAAAATGCTCAACCGCCCCTTCAGGCCCATAGCGCCTGCCGTCCCATGTCTCCTTTTTCCTGTCACGGTCACGGCAGAACAGAATGTACTGCCCCTGTTTTCTGCCGGGCACCAGCACGATCACGGATTCAGGCTCGGGAAAGCCACTCAGGTAATAAAAGTCGCTGTCCTGTCGAAAGCCATGCTCAACATCACGGTTACGCAATAATACCGGCGCTGATGGCAATATCGCGATGGAGTTTTCACCCATCATGCGCATCAGTTGTCTTCTATGCTGAGCGTGTATCTTGGTATTCATCAACCTTTATTCACTGTTCATTGTTCATTGTTCACTGTTCATTATTAATTATTAATTATTAATTATTAATTATTTCAATGTATGGTTTGTGTTGACTGTAGCGGCTGCAACTCTTCATAAATGAGCAATACACCCATGCGTACGTATTCTTCGATTTCCATGTAAGCAACTTCATCGTGGTCTTCGTCAGCCTCTTCTACACCTGCATCATCAACATCGTGGCCCGCGCGCGATATTTCTATCATATCGTTCAGCAACTCGGCCGTATCTTCAGGCAATTCGCTGCCCTCCTGAATTCCCCCCGCTGCGAGCCCGTAAATAAAGCCCTGACACCAGCTGGCAAGTGCCTCAACGCGCTCAGGCAGAGGATCATCGTCGTCCATTAACAACAATCTGAATTCACCTGTTGCATCGTTCATCATTTCCAGCGTCGTCTGATGTAATTCTGACAACTTGTGTACGACATCGTGCAACAGCTCGCTGCCCTGTTCCTGCTTGCCGATGACATGATCGACCCATTCTGACAGTTCTATAGCGCCGCGCGCGCAGAGCATGCCACATAATGCACCGTGCGCGTCCGCAGCCCCCATGTCTGCATCAATTCTATATAACAGCTCTTCAAGCTCTGTAATTTCCGGAAACTGGCTCATGTGGCGATTCTATCACGATGATTAAATTCGCTTATGCTGTAAATACTACTATCACTTTCATTTGACCGAAAAGCTTTCACGGCCTACTATTAGTACAAATCTCTTTTAGCATGGAGGTTTTTGGCACTACTGGATTAAATATCCTTTCGGTGTTATCCCGACAACAACCAGAATAAAAGCTATGAACGATACCACCTCAAAAATAAACCGCCTGGAAGAACAGGTAAGCGAACTGCTTGATTTGGCCAAGCGCCTGGGCAAAGAGAACAGCGACCTGCGTGCGCAGATGCAGCACCTATCTGGAGAGCGTGCTACACTGCTCGAACAAAAAGAGCAGGCAAGATCCCAGGTTGAAGCCATGATCTCACGCCTGCGCTCGATGGAATCTGCCTAACAAATTCTGCCTATAAATACCGGTTAAAACAGGCCATTAAATGAAAAATCAGGACTCTCTCAGCATTATTATTCTTGATAAGGAATACAGGGTTGCATGCCCGCCAGGTGAACAGGACAGTCTGCAAGCTTCCGCCAACGAGCTCAATAAGAAGCTCAATGATATCAAGAGAAAAGGCGCTGTTATCGGTACCGAGCGCATCGCAATCATGGCAGCGCTCAATCTATGCCATGAAATGCTTACAGGAAAATCGCTGCAGACCGAGCACGCTGATCTCAATACACGCATTGAGTCGCTGTCAGATAAAATCGACAGCAACATGCGTGAAATTCAGTTATGATAAAACCATCAAACAGCTGTGCTGCTTGGTGAATTCAGCACTCTGGTGGAATAAAGTTTGGGTGTCTCTGGGGTGTACGTAAGCAATCTGAAATATCCCTTGAGCCTTAACTACTAGCCAGGGGAGTCATGCTGGTTACACTGTGTGCAATACCGCCGTGAGCGGGAAGCCTGAAGTGTAATCGCTATCCCCACCTGAACCTCTGGTTCAAGGTTAGCAGTATTTGCTACGGCATTTTGGAGACACCTTCTACCCCTTGCACGACATGCCCTCAGACATGCCCATAGACAGCAGCACTCTCCGCAGTAATAAGCGACAGCTTCGAAATCAGCTGACATGCCTTGAGCAGTCCACACATGCCATAGCAGTGGCCAACCAGGTCTGCCGTCAGCAAGTTTTTCTCAACAGCAATCGAATCGCCTGCTATCTCGCCAATGACGGTGAAATCGACCCCGAATACATTATTCAAACCGCCTGGAAATTGCGCAAACAGGTCTATTTACCCGTGCTTTCGCCGTTTCAGAGCAAACTGTACTTCGCGCCATACAGCGCAGGCACGAAAATGCACCTCAACCGCTTCGCTATCCAGGAGCCGGCCTGCAATCCGGCCAAATGGGTCAACGCCTGGCAGCTCGACCTGATGCTGCTGCCACTGGTCGCATTCGACGATAGCGGCAACCGGCTCGGCATGGGGGGTGGCTTCTACGACCGCTCGCTGGCTTACCGGCAATCCCGCACACATTCGCTAAGACCCAGGCTCATCGGCCTGGCCCACGAGCTGCAGCGCGAGCAGAAACTAGCCGCTAACAGCTGGGACATCCCACTGAACATGATTGCCACCGAGGAACGGGTAATCCAGGTTTAACTTTGCTAGAAACACAGCCTGAGCGAAGCGAAATCCGTGGATGATTCCCGGATTAAAAATTATTATTTCACCGCAGAGGCGCGGAGACGCAGAGAAATGCAATAATTTTTATACAAGTGTATTTTTCTTAAGCAACGGCGCCAGTAGTAGCATCAACTTCAACCGTTACATTTATAATCCACCTCTGAGTCTCAGCGCCTCTGCGGTTAATCAAATGTTTGGGATGACAGCGCGTAGCCTGGATGGAGTGCAACGTAATCCGGGATTTCATTGCTGCATTGAAAAACCCGGATTCCACTGCGTTTCATCCGGGCTACATACTAGAACCAAGAACCAAGAACCTAGTACCTAGTACCTACAAATTTTTTCCTAAAGAAAAAGTTTGTAAGCTGGATTGTCGCTCTCTTCCCAGTAGCGATAACCCAGCTTGTCCAGGTAACCCACCAGCTGCTTGCGTTCATCAGCCGGCGTTTGCAGGCCAACCAGTACCCGGCCGTAGGCCGCACCATGGTTGCGGTAATGGAACAGGCTGATGTTCCAGCGTTTACCGATGCGGGTCAGAAAATCGAGCAGTGCGCCCGGTCTCTCGGGAAATTCGAAACGGTACAGCATTTCATAGCCGACATCCGGGAAACGCCCGCCTACCATGTAACGAACATGGTTCTTTGCCATTTCGTTATCGGTCATATCCACTACAGGATAACCACTCGCTTTGAGCTTCTCTATCAGCTCTTCCTTTTCCTGCAGACCATTAACCAGCTTCACGCCGGCAAATATCTGGGCATCGTTATCATCTGAATAACGGTAGTTGAATTCAGTGATACCGCGTTTGCCTATGGTTTTGCAAAATGTCCTGAAGCTGCCCGGTCTTTCCGGTATCGTTGCTGCGATCAGGGCTTCACGATGTTCGCCCAGCTCGGCGCGTTCGGAGACATGCCTTAACCGGTCGAAATTCATGTTCGCACCGCTATTGATAACAACAAGAGTTTTGTCTTCAAGCTGCTTTTCGGCAATGTATTTCTTCATGCCGGCAACAGCAAGTGCACCTGCCGGCTCCATGATAGAGCGGGTATCGTCAAAAATATCCTTGATGGCGGCACAGATCTCGTCGGTTGAAACACAGACAACGTCATCGACACACAGCTTTGCAATACGAAAGGTCTCACGCCCCACCTGCTTCACTGCCACGCCATCTGCAAAAATACCGACGTTTTTCAGTATCACGCGCCGATTCTTACGCAATGCTTCGGCCATGCTGGCTGCATCTTCCGGTTCAACACCGATAATTTTTGTACTCGGGCGCAGATACTTGATATAAGCGCCGACACCTGCAATCAGGCCACCGCCGCCAACGGGTACAAATACGGCATCAATGTGATCATTGTGCTGACGCAGGATTTCCATGCCTATCGTACCCTGACCAGCTATGGTATCGGGATGGTCATAAGGATGAATAAATTCAAGCTTCTTTTCTTCTGCGAGTTTGACAGCATGCTGGTAGGCATCATCATAGGTGTCGCCCACCAGAACCGTCTTGCCACCCCTGGACTGAACTGCCTTCACCTTGATATCGGGTGTGGTTTTAGGCATTACGATGGTGGCATCGATACCTTGCCGGGTAGCCGCCAGTGCCACACCCTGGGCATGGTTACCAGCAGAAGCAGCAATCACTCCGCTGATTTCTTTCTGCTTCATCAGCTGGTATATACGGTTATAAGCACCACGGCATTTAAATGAGAACACGCTTTGCAGATCTTCGCGTTTCATCAACACGCGGTTGTTCAGACGCTTGCTCAGATTGAGCGCATCATCAAGCGGCGTTTCTTCGGCAACATCATAAACATGCGCCTCAAGAATCTTTTTGATGTATTTGGTCGTCATTTAGTCGCTATTAGTCGCTATAGTAAATGCGTTTATGAATTACGCGAGAATAATCGGACTATAGCAGATTAAGAAGTGGCTAGGGGCTAGGGACGAGTGGCGAGGAAAAGCATGTAGCCTGGATGAAGCGAAGCGGAATCCGGGTTCTCAATGAATGGGCAAATTCCCGGACTCCGCTTCGCTTCATCCAGGCTACGTTACTTATGCTACTGCAGTAACACCATAGGAGCAGCTTTAACCGCGAATGTCTTTGTTCGCGGCTAAAGCCGCTCCTACAAAAACAATTAATATCTTTGCGCTATTTGCGTTATTCGCGGACAAATAAACTTCTCTGCGCCCTTTGCGTCTCTGCGTCTTTGCGTTGAAAAAGTCTTGCTTATTATTTTGAATAAACAGTCCGAGCACCTTCCGGTGTACCCAGTATCAACACATCCGCCGGACGATTGGCAAAGATACCGACGGTAACCACACCGGCCAGTTTATTGATTTCATTTTCCATCTTGATCGGTTCCATGATTTCAAAATCATGCACATCAAGGATGAAATTGCCGTTGTCGGTAATGAAATTATCACGCCATACCGGACGCCCGCCGAGCTTGACCAGTTCACGCGCGATATAACTGCGCGCCATCGGGATGACTTCGACCGGCAACGGGAATGTACCCAGCACATCGACCAGCTTGGTTTCATCGGCGATGCAGACAAACTTGTCACTGGCACCGGCGATGATTTTTTCACGCGTCAGCGCACCGCCGCCGCCCTTGATCAGGTTGAGGTAATGGTCTGATTCATCAGCACCATCGATATATACCGGCAGTTCATTGACTTCATTTAAATCATATACACGGATACCGTGCTGTTTCATGCGCTCGGTCGAGGCTTCCGAACTGGAGACCGCGCCTTCGATTTTATGCTTGATGTCTGCGAGCAGGTCGATAAAGTGATTCACGGTAGAGCCGGTGCCGACACCGACGATTGAATCTGTAACCACGTACTCCATTGCAGCCTCGGCTGCCTTTCTTTTCATTTCATCCTGGTTCATGCCTGCCGCCTCTTCTCTACTCACAATAGTATGTGCACGGATTTTACCTGTCAGCGCAGCGGAAGTCATTGTGAGCTAAAGATCTAATTTATTGACCGCAGAGGCGCGGAGACGCAGAGTTGTTTTTTAATTTGTAATAGCCGGAAAACATATAGAAAACCTTCAGGCACGTTGTACTCATTGTGCTTTGTCACACACGCCTTTAGTTTCTCTGCGCCTCCGCGCCTCTGCGGTAAAAATATATTTAACCCCAAAAAAAACGGGATCCGAAGATCCCGTTTTTCTAAGCTTGTTTATTTGCTGATCTTTTCAGATCGTTAACAA
>CAZRKQ010000111.1:0-4704 GCA_964600755.1 uncultured Thiotrichaceae bacterium | reverse complement strand
TACACCCTGGTTGGGAAACTCGTCGTGCAGAAATGTTTTCAGGCTGTCAACGATCTCGGATTTATCCATTATATACACGCATCTATGTGGTCCTTGCATAGAGTTTAGCCGTTTCACGGCGGTCAGGCTTGCCGGACGGGGTCATCGGCAGGCTGGGTACCGCGACCACCTGGCGCGGCACCATGTGCGCGGGCAGACTGGTACGCGCTGCCTTGAGAAATTCAGCGGGTGACCAGTCATCGGCGTTGACCGGCACGACAAAGGCCCAGGGCACATCCTGCAATACCCCGCGCGGATCCGGCACGCCGGCGATGAGGTACTGCTCAACACCGGACGGTATTCCCAGTGCCTGCTCCACTTCGTCAGGGAAATAGCAATGACCGCCGCAATTGATCAGGTCGTCATGGCGACCCAGCAGGGTCAGGAAACCATCCTCGTCTATAAATCCGTAATCCCCGGTTGCCAACCAGCCATCAACGAAGCGCTGCCGGTTGAGTTCGGGCTGCTGCCAGTAACCGCTGGTGAGTTGCGGGCCGCGCAGCAAGATCTGGCCATTACGATTGTCGGCTAATGCGCGTCCATCTTCATCGACGATTTTAAGCTCAACACCCGTTAGTGGCTTGCCGACCGTGGTGTGTTTATCCGGGTGGCTGGCGGCATCGAGCATGACGGCGCGGGAACATTCGGTCAGGCCGTAATGCACATAAACATGCGCATTCGGTACCAACGCCACGAAAGCCTGCAGTTCTCTAGCCGTCACTGCGGCACTGCCTATTTCAATCGAGCGGCATTTTTGTAGTGCATCCCTGACCTTGTCAGCGGGACTTGTGAGCAGCATGCGCACCAGCGGCGGCGGCGTAAAAAAGCCCGTCGCCTGGTAGTTGATCAGCATGTCGACGATGTCGCCGACAGAAAGCGGCTTCTCACCTACGATGACACAGCCCCCGGCGTACAGCGTTGCGGCGACCCGTTGCCAGCCACCGGACAGCGCCATCGATACCAGTATGAGTTCGCGGTGCTGGGGGTCGAGACCGAAACGCTGGGACAGGGCCCGCGCGGTCCAGAGCTGCTGTGCATGCGTCACTACGGCGCCCTTGGCATGACCGGTGGACCCGGAGGTAAAACGGATGAATGCAGTCTGCTGCTGTGGTGCAACCATCTGTTCCAGTTCTGTGGCTGAACCTTCCAGTGAGCAGTGTACAGACATCGAGTCCGCATCGATGTGCAGCCTGATTGTCTGCGTAGCTGATGGTGTGGACATGCTCACGCCAGCAACACAAAAGTGCGGCGCTGTCTGTGCAACAACATCGGCCAGCCTGCCGCTGGCGGACTCCGCATCAAGCGGCACGGCAATGGCGCCGATGGAGATTGTGGCCAGCACAGCGATAATATGTTCAGCGCTGTTGGGTAGCATCAGCAGAATCCGGTCACCGGGCTTCACACCAGTGTCACTGAGCTGCGCGACTGTGGCATCGAGCAGCATAATTAAATCTGCATAAGACAGTGTCAGCGCATCCGTGTGCACGGCTGGCTGCTTACTGTCACGGAACACACGGAGATGCTCGACAAGGGATTCAGGTCTATGTTCAGACATCTGGGGGATAAGGTCTCGCAGGAATAACGGCAACAGTATACTTATTAAATATCGTGTGAATTCCTGTGCAAGTCAAATAGGACCAGTGACCCTGAATAGACAACACTGATGAGAGCGAAATCACACAAGCCATGATTTTCTGCATGTACTGTTGAAAATGGTGGCTATGGGTGGACTTGAACCACCGACCCCAGCATTATGAATGCTGTGCTCTAACCGACTGAGCTACATAGCCATGATGTTGATTTACTGGCCATTATGGTTCGACAGGCTCACCACGAACGGCTTTGGCGAGGTCACCACGATTGGCTTTGGCGAACTCACCATGAACGGCTTTGGAAGGGGGCGAATTTTCGCGGTTTGGGGGCTTTTTGTCAATCATAGGTACTGGGCTCCAGGTACCAGGTACTGGGAAAAACTTGAGTTATTGATCCCTAGAACCTAGAACCTAGCACCTTGCTTTTAGACGTTGAAGCGGAAATGCATCACATCGCCGTCCTTGACGATGTAGTCCTTGCCTTCGACTCGCAGTTTGCCGGCATCCTTGGCACCGTGCTCGCCACCGTATTCAATGAAATCATCATAGTGAATGGTTTCGGCACGAATAAAGCCACGCTCGAAATCAGTATGGATCACGGCCGCTGCCTTTGGCGCTGTAGCACCGATTGAAACCGTCCAGGCGCGGACTTCTTTTTCACCAGCGGTAAAATACGTTTGCAGTTTAAGCAGTTGATAACCGCCGCGGATAACCCGGTTCAGACCCGGCTCATCCAGTCCGAGCTCTTCGAGGAATTCCTGCTTTTCATCATCTTCGAGTTCAACCAGTTCAGCCTCGATGGCAGCACATATTGGCACAACAATGGCGCCCTCCTGTTCTGCATGCCGGTTCACTGCATCAAGATAGGGATTGTTTTCAAAACCATCTTCATTGACGTTGGCGATGTACATCACCGGCTTCATCGTTAACAGGAACAGGTCCCTGATTTGTACAGCTTGTTCTTTTGACAGACCGAGCGAGCGTGCAGGCTTGCCCTCATTAAGATGCTGTTGCACGCGTTGAAGTATTGCCAGCTTGGCCTTTGATTCCTTGTCACCGCTGTTGGCAACACGCCCTACCCGGTTGACGGCTTTCTCAACTGATTCCAGATCGGCCAGCGCCAGCTCGGTATCTATAACCTCGATATCACTTTCGGGATTTATTTTGCCTTCGACATGCACAATGTCCGTATTCTCGAAACAGCGCACGACGTGTGCAATGGCGTCTGTTTCACGAATGTTGGCCAGAAACTGGTTACCCAGGCCTTCACCTTTAGATGCACCGGCCACCAGCCCTGCAATATCGACAAACTCCATCGTGGTAGGAATGATCTTCTGCGGTTTTGCTATCGCGGCAATCTTGTCAAGCCGTGGATCGGGCACTTCGACAATGCCCACGTTCGGCTCAATGGTGCAGAAAGGATAGTTTTCAGCCTGGATCCCTGCCTTGGTCAGCGCATTGAACAAAGTAGATTTGCCGACATTAGGTAGTCCGACGATACCGCATGTAAAACCCACTAGACAGACCTCCGGAGTCTTGAAGTCAACAGCAAGCAGAAACAAGATTCCCGCCCCCGATAGAAACATTCGGGGGTGACGTTCTTGCGCGGGAATGACGTTCTTATTTGAGAGTGGATATTATTATTCATTGTTTACTGTTCGTTATTCTCTGTTAATTGATTCCCTGCTGTTTCAACCCGGATTACGCTGCGCTAATCCAGGCTACACACTTGCCACTCTTCCCTTGCCACTTATTTTGTGTGCAACTGGTGCATGGCCTTTTCCCATTCGCCGGCAGCTATTTTCGGCATTACCCGCAGGGCATCACTGATTGAATCTTCTATTGCCTGGCGATCTTTTGAATCTGGTCGCTTCAGTACATAGTCAACCACCATGTCCTTGCTGCCCGGGTGATCGACACCGATACGCAGACGCTGGAACTCTTTTGTACCGAGATGCGAAATAATATCGCGCAAGCCATTGTGGCCGCCATGACCGCCGCCACTTTTCAGGCGTGCGGTACCTGCCTTCAGGTCAATCTCGTCATGAGCAACCAGGATATTTTCTGGCATGATTTTATAGAATGAAGCCAGGCTGACGACAGATAGGCCGCTACGGTTCATAAAGGTTTCTGGTTTCAACAGCCAGATGTCACTGCCATCGATATTGACGCGCGCAACTTCGCCATGAAATTTCTTTTCGGGTAGAAAACGGCTGCGGTACTGATCAGCTAAATCCTCAACAAACCAAAACCCGGCATTGTGCCGGGTTTCAGAATATTTGGGGCCGGGGTTGCCAAGCCCCACGATCAGCTTTATATCATATGCAAGTGCTGACATCGCTGCTCACTATATGAGATGAAGTCAAAAGCCAGAAATTGTTATACCTAGCTTTCTGGCTCGCCACCTTCTTCCCTGGTTTCTTCTGGTGCCTCTGCAGCTTCACCCGCTTCTTCAATTTCTTCATGCTCTTCAATAACCTTGCGCGCATGAATCGAAGCCACAGCAGAGTCATGCTCTTCACCCTGTCTCAGTGCAAGCACTTCAACACCGGCTGGCATTTTCAAATCAGTCAGATGAATAATTTCACCCATATGCAATTCGCTGAGATCAACCTCGATGAATTCCGGAATATCTTTAGGTAAACAGGCGAGTACTACTTCAGTTACAACGTGACTGATTGCGCCACCTTCGGTTTTAACACCAGGAGCCACATCTTCATTCATAAAGTGCAAAGGTACATTAACGTGCACTTCTTTCTTGGCTTCAACACGTTGTAAATCCATATGCAGGACATCCAGCCTGTAAGGATGATGTTGCAAATCACGCAACAGCACATCCTGCTTTTTACCAGCAACATTCAGCTCAAGCACCTGTGTGTAAAAGGCCTCGTTTTGCAGATGATACTGTACCTCTTTCTGCTCCAGGGTAAGATTTTGCGGATCCTTTCCGGCACCATAAACGATTGCCGGTAATTTATTTGCGTGACGCAGGCGGCGGCTCGCACCTTTCCCCATGTCATCACGCGTTTCTGCATTCAATACAATACTCATGATTTACTCCGTAATGCAGTTA
>CAZRKQ010000110.1:0-3592 GCA_964600755.1 uncultured Thiotrichaceae bacterium | reverse complement strand
AGCCGCGAACATTGACAATTCGCGGCTAAAGCCGCTCCTACGAACACCCATAATAATCTTTGCGAACTTGGCGTCTTTGCGCCTTTGCGTTGAATAAAACTTAATAGCCTCTGTGCCTCTGTGGTAAAGCTTTTTATCTGTTTAACCCACTACATTTGGAGAAGACACCAGTTTTTATCAAAGCCGACACCTGCCGGCCTTTTTTATTCAGTCGAAATAGATCGTGATTGTGAACTGTTCACGCTCAACGCTTACTAAAAATCACTGATAGCTGTTATCGCGGAAACTCTGCATGCAAACATATGATATTGCCGTCATCGGCGGTGGCGCCGGTGGTTTAGTCGTTGCCAGTGTTGCTGCGCAGCTGGGTCTTAAAGTTGCACTGGTAGAGAAAGAACAACAGCTTGGCGGAGACTGTCTGCATTATGGTTGTGTGCCGAGCAAGTCGCTATTGCGATCAGCGCAGGTTGCTCATATGGTCAGACATGCAGGTGATTATGGAATAAATGTCAGTCATGCAGATACTGACATGAAACAGGTGAATAGCTATATTCGAAATGCTGTTGATACGATTCAGCAACATGACAGCCATCAGCGTTTTCGTGAAATCGGCTGTGATATATACACGGGTGGTGCGCAATTTGTAAACAAGCACTGCATACGGATAGATGATATTGAATTGCTTGCAAAACGCTTCGTGATCGCTAGCGGGTCATCGGCATGGATACCGGATATAGACGGTATCGAGTCGACCGGTTATCTAACCAATGAGGATATGTTCAGCCTTGAAGCATTACCTGAACATTTGATTATATTGGGTGCCGGCCCGGTCGGTGTGGAAATGGCGCAGGCATACGCGCGGCTAGGCAGCCGTGTTACCCTGATAGAGCAGGCGCAGCGTATACTGCCGCGTTTTGACCCTGATATATCACAGGTATTGAAACGACAGTTTGAGTCAGATGGGATAAGTATTGTGCATGGTGCTGTAAACCGTGTGCAACAGCAAGGCGATGTTAGAAACGTCGTGCTGGATGATGGACGCGAGTTAAGCGGCGACCAGTTGCTGCTTGCGATTGGGCGCAGACCTGTTGTCAATGAGTTGAGCCTTGAAAAGGCCGGTGTAGAGTTCAGCGAAAAAGGCATCGTGGTTAACGCGAGAATGCAGACATCAAGGCGGCATATATTTGCCTGTGGAGATGTCACAGGCCTGATGCCGTTTACGCATGTTGCAGAGCAGCAGGCAGGTGTTGTTATCGCAAATGCCATTTTCAGGATACCAAAGCGAATGAGCTATCGCGTTATACCGGCCGTGGTATATACAGAGCCTGAATGTGCTCAAGTCGGCATGAGCCTGGATGAAGCGGAGCAGGACGCGTCGGTGAGTGTGATACAGTTTGATATGCGGCAGTTGGACAGGGCGATAACCGATGACACCACGCAGGGCTTCCTCAAGCTGGTGGTCAGAAAAGGAAGGATTGCTGGCGCTCATGCAGTAGGTCATCATGCCGGCGAAATCATGCATGAGCTTGCCCTGGCAATTCAGGAAAGCATGAAGCTGTCGAAAATCACGACCCTGGTACATGCCTATCCCAGCTATTCGCAGCTTAACCGCCGTGCAGCCAGTCAGTATTATCGTGACAGTCTGTTCAGCCCGTTTTCGAAAAAGCTGGTGCAGCTGCTGAGTCGATACTTACCATGAGGTGAAATGTGTTAGATACCTTTGAGTATTTAAGAGATACGGATTTTCCAACAATTCGAAGGAGCCGGCTTGATACCTTGCAGGTAAACCTGGGTTATTTGTGTAACCAGCAGTGCCTGCACTGCCATGTTGATGCTAGCCCGCGGCGCACTGAAATCATGGATCGTGGAACGGTCGATAATGTTATTGCGTTTCTGCATAAAAAAAATATCTCAACGCTGGATCTAACGGGTGGTGCACCGGAAATGAATCCGCATTTCAAATACCTGGTTAAAACCGCGAGTGAGATGGGCGTGCACGTGATGGACCGTTGTAATCTTACGGTGCTGGAGGAGCCTGATCATGCGCAGCTCGCAGAATTTCTGGCGATAAATAATGTAGAGATCATCGCATCTATGCCTTGTTATCTGGAAGACAATGTCAATGCGCAGCGTGGAGCTGGCGTTTTTGAAAAAAGTATCAAGGGCCTGCAAAAATTGAATGCTCTGGGCTACGGCGCCAGCGACAAATTAATCATTAACCTTGTTTACAATCCACAGGGACCAAACCTGCCGCCCTCACAGGCGGAGCTGGAACCGGCCTACAAAAAAATCCTGTTGGATGAATATGGTATTTCATTCAACAAGCTGTTCACGCTGGTAAATATGCCTATCAAACGGTTTGGCAGCACGCTGTTATCCAAAGGTGAATTTGAGTCGTATATGCATATACTCAAATCGTCACACAAGGATGAAAACCTTGAATCAGTGATGTGTAAAAGCCTGATAAGTGTCGACTGGCAAGGTTATGTTTATGATTGTGACTTTAACCAGATGCTGGGTATCGGTCTGGGCGCAGGCAAAGGTAAAACACATCTGCGGGATTTAATGGATGACGATATAAATGACGGTCCGATCGTTGTGATGGATCATTGTTATGGCTGCACCGCCGGGCAGGGATCCAGCTGCGGTGGTTCCTTGACTTGATCGCCGTTGCTCCCAATGGTGCTGTGATAACAAATGAACTTCGACTGCCTGTTTAGAGATGTTTCAACACGGCTTCAGAAACCGTCTCATGCAATATGCGGGCTATCTTTCATAAGACCGTCCTGGCTAAACCAGTAGTACTGAAATGCAAATCTCTATTATTATTCCTGTTCTGAATGAGGCCGAATATATTGCAGATACGCTTCTATCTTTAGGCTCGTATCGTGATCAAGGCCATGAGGTTATTGTTGTTGACGGCGGCAGCAATGATGCTACCGTGTCAATCAGCGAACAATATTCTGACAAGGTGCTGAGCAGTGATTCAGGCAGGGCGATACAGATGAATTCTGGTATTGCTGAGGCAAAAGGCGATGTGCTGTTGTTTTTGCATGCGGATACAAGGCTGCCTGATGATGCGCCAGGCGTGATAATTGCTGCTGTCGAAGAGGGCTGTTTCTGGGGGCGCTTCAATGTGCGTCTGTCAGGCAGTCACTTTCTGTTTCGTATAATAGAACGCATGATGAATATACGTTCGTGTATTACAGGTGTTGCTACGGGTGGCCAGGCAATTTTTGTCAGTCGGGAAAGTATAGATATTATCGGCGATTATCCTCGACTTCCCTTGATGGAAGATGTTGTATTCAGTAAGAGACTGCGTAGCCTTGGCTGGCCGGCCTGCATAAGGCACCAGGTGATCACCTCAAGCAGGCGCTGGGAACACAGGGGGATACTGCGTACGATGCTGTTGATGTGGCGTCTTCGGCTGCTGTTTTTTCTGGGTGTGCCTGCAGAGAAGCTGGCAAAACAGTACCCGAGTTGATGAAATACCCGGACAGCGTCATCCTGATATTTTCCAAGGCACCTGTCGCAGGCAGGGTCAATACGCGCCTGGTGCCGTATATCAGTGCCGAGCAGGCAGCAGACCTGC
>CAZRKQ010000109.1:0-10180 GCA_964600755.1 uncultured Thiotrichaceae bacterium | reverse complement strand
TGCGGCAGTACCAATCGACCAGTCACCGTGAATTAACAACTGGAGGCAAGACAATGAACCGTATAAAGCTTTACACGGTCCTGGCAGGCATCAACATAGCAGCTGCGGGAGCAATCACGGGACTTGCGCAGGCAGAAGAAGTATCAGCGGATGAAGTCACCACCATTACCCCAACTACATCCGATGAAGAACCTGCTACTGTCTGGGAAAAGACCAAGGAAGTGTCTGGTGATGCCTGGGAAAATACCAGGGAAGGCAGTGCAAAGGCATGGGACAAGACCAAGGAAGTTTCTGGTGATGCCTGGGATACCACCAAGGAAGGCAGTGCAAAAGCGTGGGACAAGACCAAGGAAGTATCTGGCGATGCCTGGGATGCCACCAGGGAAGGCAGTTCAAAGGCATGGGACAAAACAAAAACCACTGTTCAAGGTGGGCAGGAAACAAAACCGGAATCAGAAACCGATTCGGATCAGGAAACGCCAGCGCCCAGCCAATCACCCTAAGTGCCACGACTGGTCAACAATGTGTTTACAGAAACGTTCCAGTGACCCTCTTGAACAGGTATTTGCATGTAATAATTGCACCTCCGGACTACTGTGTTGATTTACAGGAAATTCCGGCCTACCGTTTGCGTTGAAACATGTACTACCACATCAATGGCCATAACTTGATCTCATACAGACCAGGTTTCGTACTGATAGCTACATTGTTATCCCTTGTTTTTTTGCCGTTATCCTGCTCGTTAGCGAGCAGCCTGGATACGTTTAACCGCTACGATTCCGCCGGGTTGTTGTATCTTGATGAATCGGGCAAGGTTATCAACGAGAAGCGAGCCAAAGATCTGTTCGTACCCGCCTCCACCACCAAGTTGGTCACCGCCTACCTGGCACTAAACCACTGGGGTGAAGATCATCGATTCAAAACCGACTTTTTCCTGGACGAGTCCACCGCCAACCCCGCCCTCTGGATCAAAGGCTATGGCGACCCCTATCTGGTTTCAGAAGAACTGATAATCATTGCCCGGACTATTGCTACAAGACTAAAAGAAAGAGGCATATACAAAGTAGACAGCATATACCTCGATACAACTTACTTCGCCAGTGACATCAAACTGCCGGGTACAGCAGGGAGCAATAACCCGTACGATGCGTACCCGAGCGCACTGGCAGCCAATTTCAACACCATCTTTGCCCGGAGAGAGAACGGCGTAATTGTGTCCGCAGAACAGCAAACCCCCATTACAACAACGGCCAGGTTAATTTACAACACCATGCAAGGCCGCTTGGAGCGTATCAATACTGGGCCTGACCACAAGATTGCAGAACGATATTTTGCGGAATTGCTGGCGGAATTCCTGCGTCGAGAAGAGCTTGAAATGGGAGATAAGATTTCCTGGGGAAAGGTGCCTGCCACACTGCCTTTAACCTACCGGCATTTAAACAGTCGAACACTGGCCAGTGTGATCAAACCCATGATGAAATATTCCACCAATTTTATCGCCAACCAACTGGTCCTGAAACTGGGCGCTGAATACCATGGCAACCCCGCCAGTTCAGATAAAGCAGCCCTGACGCTGAAAGAACAACTCTCAACAGAGTTTGGCTGGAAATTATTTTTTCTCGAAGATGGAGCAGGACTTTCCAGGATCAACAAACTCAGTCCGGCGCAACTGGTCGATGTTCTGGGGCGATTCAGGACCTGGAAACATCTGCTGCCCGAGATCGAACCACGCATCCATGCCAAGTCCGGGAGCTTGATTGGCATCAGCGCACTGGCCGGGTATATAAAAAAGAAGGACGAATGGCGCCCTTTTGCAGTAATAATCAATGAAAAAACGCCATACCGATTCAGAAACAAACTTGCCGTCGAGCTAAGCGAACAACCTGACTAACCGGCTGGCATCCAGGTAACAATACATTTAATGAAACTACACAGAAAAATTGCAAAAATGTTCGGGTATGAACTCATAAAGCGCAACAAACACCCAACATTAAGCACTCACATTATAAATCTGATCAATCGTTATAAAATAGATCTGGTGTTAGACGTTGGTGCTAACGATGGACAATTCGGGAACATGTTAAGGAATGAAGGATATAAGGGTGTAATTCATTCATTTGAACCGGTAAGTCATAGCTTTGTCAGCTTGCAAAAAACTTGCCTTAATGATGAAAAGTGGTCTGCTCACAAACTAGCCATGGGCGCAGCTTGCGGAAAAGACACAATTAATGTAACAGCGGCTTCAGATATGTCATCTTTCCTTAATCCAAATGCCTTTGGGGAGAGAAAGTTTGAAAAAATAAATGTGGTTCATAGAGAAATGGTTGAAATTGAGACGCTCGATGGTTTCCTCCCCAGGCAAATAACAGATTTAAATAAAAGACGAATATTTTTAAAGATGGATACGCAAGGATATGACCTCAAGGTTTTGGAAGGTTCACTGAATGTCATGGATCACATAACCTGCCTTCTAACAGAAATTTCTCTAATCCCAATATATTCAGTTATGCCTCATTATCTTGATGCTCTCAGAAAATATGAAGAATATGGATTTGTTGTTACTGGCCTATACCCCGTCTCAAGGGACAAAAAATCCTTGTCGACAATAGAAATGGACTGCGTGTTAATCAATAGCAAAAAAACATAACAATTCCCTCAACCTGAATTTCAGTAGCTACGCTACTTCATAAACCTGTTTTTTCAGACGTCCCTAAACTGTCAAATATAGAGAATCTGTGGAGGCCTTAGGGTCGCCGTGTTTATAGGAAGAAACTACTGACTAGAGCAGATCTACACGAATATGCAAATCTGGTTTAAACGACCTCGCCAATAAAAAGGAAAGGTCGTTTATTCTTCCTGCAACCTATCCTCAATCTGTTTCCACGCTGAGCATAACTGTTTCGGTATATCGCCGCGTCGCGGACGCTTTGGCAACGACCTGACATCACCCAGAAGCAGGACACGGCCCGGTTTATCCTTAGGAAATTTAGCGCCGTAGCCAAACAGGTGCCAGCCGCTCACCCTGGCACCGGGTGCAATCAGCTTGACAGCGTTGATCTGGCGTTGCAGGTACTGGTCGGGGTTGTCGAACTTGTAGCTTCGCCGATTTATGACCTGCGTCCACTCGTCAGTGTGCGAACTGCCGAATATCTGCCCTTCGAAGCGCATCACGCCAACCACAAGAATGGCATCACGACCTAGCAACAGGTGCTCGATAGTGACCTCGCCATCCGTACCGTCCGGCAGGTGGATGTTTTCTATAGACCACACACCGAGTCGCCTGATGGCCTTTCTAATATTGCGCTCCTGCCTCCAGTCTTTCAGCTGTGTGCGAAACAGAAACAGTAATACCGGCACCACGATGACAGCCGCCAGCACGGCAGTGAGTAAATCGTTGTTGTTCAAGAGTTCTTGCAACAGGGAATAGAGCGAATCGGACATAAACAAGTTGTTCGACAAACCGTATTGTCGTCAATCATTGGATGAAAATGGAAGCGCAGGATATCAGGAAATGACTGGATGGTGTTTATGGCAAATTGGTAAATTGCTTGAAAACGACAATTTAGACAACCCAGGTCTTAGCTTTACCCACAATGAAATGTGCCTGAAGTTACCTGACTCTGTCCATGCACGTTTTTAACCAAGAGCATTATTTGTATCATTTCATGACAATCCATTATCTCCACCACAGTAAATATCAACACTGCCATCATCGACCTTTATCTTCTTTGCCTTTATATATAACCATATGTTTTCAATGTAGTTATCAATCCGCACCGCCATATCCACTCCTAAAACACTGAATAGAATGGAATATTCGTAATATTGGCCATTAAAGTTTGCCTCGTCCTGCCCGATTGAGTCAGAGAGGCGGCATAAGTCAGGGCACCGGCAAGAACTGTCCGGCAAACGATAACGACATCATCCCAATATCAGCAATCAGGGAAGGGCGTGCAAAACTATGTACGAAGACTATCAGGGTGGCAGTGATTCCGGTCAATCAATGGGACGCAATGTGCCCGTAACTGATTGCGCATCGGCACCTGTTACAGAACGACAGCCCATGAACCGCTGGCAGTTCCGTGCTGACCAGGTTCAGATGTTGCAGCAGCAAATCCAGAACGAACTGATTATCAGCTTACTGGTAGCCGCAATCGTTACTGCCGTGTTCTGGAATACTGCACCCAATGAAACGCTGATCGCCTGGACGATTGCAGTTGTCGTAAGCGTCGGTTGCCGTTCGCTGTTCATAGACACTGATAAATATGAAGAAAGCAGCAAGGATATTGATGCATGGGGGCAACAATATATTGCCGGTGCAACCATTTCCGGGTTGTGCTGGGGTGCACTCGGTATCATCGCTGTAGTTTACGGTGGGTTACACCAGCAGATTTTTGTACTGTTCACCATTGCAGGGATGTCACTCACTGCCTATGCCTCCATGCAGTCATCACCAAAAACCATCAGTGCATTTATGATTCCGGCGCTGTTACCTGTCACAGCATTTTTCTTCTACCAGGGTAACATTCTCTCGCTGGCACTCGGGATACTGGCTGTCATCTTTGCAGCAGTCATGTTGTCTTCTTCACGAGCCATGCGCAACATTCTTTCAAAGTCCCTGAATCTCGGATCTCATAACACGGAGTTGATAAAAAATCTTGTTGTCACACGAGAAACTGCGGAAAACGCCAAAAAGTATGCCGAGGAAATTAACGTCAAGCTCCAGGAGCAAATGCGCGAACGTGAACAGGCAGAAGAACGGACACGCAGTTCAGAGCAACGGATGAGTGCAATATTTGACAGCATGCAGGATACTATTTATCAAACTGATATCAGCGGCTGCGTACTCTGGACAACACCATCTATACAACAGTTACTCGGCTATGATTCAGATGAAGTCGTTAACAGGAACATAAAGGACTTTTATGTTTCTGCCATAGATCATGATGAACTCAAACAATCGCTCGATGCCCAGTACGGACGACTGCAACATTTCGAAACACGCTTGCAACACAGCGATGGTACAGAAGTATGGATTTCCGAAAATTCTCACTATAAATATGACGAGCACGGTGAAGTCATCGGAATTGAAGGGACAATCCGCGATATCACCGCACTCAAGCAGGCCAAGGCAGCACTTCACCAGGAGAAAGAACGTGCCCAGGTGACACTCGGCTCTATTGGCGACGGGGTAATTACAACCGATCTGAACGGAAATATCGAGTACATGAACTCTGTGGCAGAGCAATCAACCGGCTGGAAACTGGAAGATGCACACGGCAGACCAATGCTCAGGGTATTCAAGCTTGTGGATGAAAAAACCCTTGAGGCGCCACCAGACCCGGCAGCACACTGCCTTGAGCAGGGCAAGAGCACCATGCTTGCCGGTCATCTGCTGCTTGTGCACCGCTATCGAAGTCAACGCCTGTCGGTTGAAGTCAATGCATCACCCATACGCGACTCCAATGCAGAAATAACCGGTGTGGTGCTGGTATTTCATGACGTAACCGAACTACGTGGTCTGGCCAGGAAAATGTCCTATCAGGCAACGCATGACTCCCTGACAGGTCTCATTAACCGTCGCGAATTTGAAAGCCGTATCAAACAGGCGATCGATAACGCACACAATGAAAATGTACGTCACGCACTGTGCTATCTGGACCTGGATAATTTCAAAGTTGTTAATGACACCAGTGGACATTTCGCCGGCGATGAATTACTTAAACAGCTTACAATCAAGCTGCGCCTGGAACTGCGCGAGGCAGACACCCTGGCACGACTCGGTGGCGACGAGTTTGGCATCCTTCTTGAAGGCTGCCCTTTCGAAAAGGCACAGGAACTGGCCGAGACCATGCGCAGGATTGTGGAGGATTTTCGTTTTGTGTGGGACAACACCGCATTCAGGATCGGCGTCAGCATTGGTCTTGTTCCAATCACCGATGATAGTGGTTCACTTAGTGAAGTATTGAGTGCTGCGGATTCCGCCTGCTACGTGGCCAAGGACCAGGGCAGAAACCGTGTCCATATTTACGAGCCAAATGACGAGGCAGTGCTCGAGCGTCACGGCCAGATGCAATGGGTGCAGCGCATTCAGGATGTCCTCGACCAGGACCGTTTCAGACTGTTCTTCCAGCCGATTGCAAAACTTACCCGGGAACCTGAAGAAGACAATACCATCCACGGGGAAGTGCTGATTCGCATGCTTGATGACAATAACAAGATAGTCGGCGCCGGTTCGTTTATACCGGCCGCAGAGCGTTACCAGGTAATGCCGTCTATTGATCGCTGGGTCGCATCCAACACATTGCGCATGCTGATGCTGAACGATGCACCTGTAGAGCACCATGTCAGTTCATGCTGTATCAACCTGTCAGGTCAATCACTCTCTGATCAACGCTTCATGGACTTTCTGGTAAGTGAAATCAGGAACAGTGGCGTGCCACCGGAAATTCTGGTTTTCGAGATCACCGAGACTGCAGTTATCGCCAACCTCTGCAATGCATCAAAACTGATATCCACGCTTCGTGAGATGGGTTGCAGGTTTGCACTGGATGATTTTGGTGTTGGCCTGAGTTCATTCGGCTACCTTAAAAACCTGGCTGTTGACTACCTCAAGCTTGACGGGTGTTTTGTGAAAAACATGGTAAGGGACAACATTGATCTTGCCATGGTAAGCGCGATCAACCAGATCGGTCATACCATGAATATAAAGACTATAGCCGAGTTTGTAGAAAACCAGAAAACACTTGATGCTGTACGCAAGGTTGGCGTTGATTATGCGCAAGGCTATTTCATAGCCAAGCCAATGCCTCTTGAAATCGGACTGTACAAGGAACCTGTTGAAATCTGTCCGGAAGAAGACCTGCAGGATGAGGTACAGCTCAAGTCTGTCTCCGCAGAAAACCAGGCTTGACTAATCCTCATTCTCCATGCGATCCAGCTCGGCATTCATTTCAGCATCGCTCATGGGCTTGTAATGAGACGACACTTCTTTAGTACCCGTCGTTGAGGTTTCTTTTTTTTGTTTTATAAACCAGCCTGAAAAATACAGACCGAGCTCGAACAATAACCACACAGGTACAGCCAGCAGCGTCTGTGAAATAATGTCGGGCGGAGTTAACAGCATGCCAATAACGAAGGCACCGACTATCACGTAGGGACGTTTCTCCCGCAGCGAGGCCTGAGTTGTCATGCCCGTCCACACCAGCAACACAGTAACAACCGGCACCTCAAAGGCAGCTCCAAATGCAAAAAACAGGGTCAGCACAAAATCCAGATAGCGGCTGATATCCGTCATTACCGAAACCCCGTCCGGGGCCGCTGCCGTGAAAAAGGCGAACACCAGCGGAAAAACCACAAAATAGGCGAATGCCGCACCTGCATAGAACAGCAACGTGCTCGATACCAGCAACGGCACCACCAGACGCCGCTCGTGCCGGTATAATCCTGGCGCAACAAATGACCATATCTGGTACAGCACGTAGGGTATGGCAATAAACAGTGCCAGAAACAGTGTCAGCTTGAAAGGGATCAGGAAAGGTGACGCCACCTCGATAGCAATCATGCTGCTATCTTCAGGCATATGCGCCAGTAGCGGGCCGGACAACAGCGAAAACAACG
This sequence comes from uncultured Thiotrichaceae bacterium, assembly GCA_964600755.1. Taxonomy (GTDB): domain Bacteria; phylum Pseudomonadota; class Gammaproteobacteria; order SZUA-229; family SZUA-229; genus JABDQW01. The sequence continues at coordinate 2,560 of CAZRKQ010000109.1, read as the reverse complement.
TATTCGAAAAAGGAATCAACACCACAAAAACCACCGCCACCGCCAGTACTACCCGTAGCAGGCGGTCGCGAAGTTCTATCAGGTGGTATAACAGTGGCTGCTCGGTCTCATCCAGCCCGGGTGACACCTGCTCATCGTTATTCTGTTTTTTCATCCGCGCCTGACTCGGACAGGTGTGTAACGGCCCGCTTTTTTTCCGCAGATACGGAAGGAGCAGAGCGTTCGCCTGCTTGCAGCGCGTCCCCTGTCACTGTATCTACCAGTGCCTCGAGTTCAGGAGAAGCTGCCTGTTTCTCGAGCACCTTCTTAAGCTCTTCTGTAGCAAGCTCCTTGTCGATATCAGCCTTTACCGATGAAACAAAGCCGCGCAGCTTGCCCGCCCACAAGCCGGCCGTGCGCGCTATTCGAGGCAAGCGTTCCGGCCCCACAACCAGCAGCGCGATTATCATGATAAAAATAATTTCCGTAAAGCCGATGTCGAACATGATGGTTCAGGGAAAGCGCCAGCTTGATTTATCGGGTTGCGTACAGGTAAGACCGTCAGACCTTGTCCTTGTCATGCCGGGTTACCTCGCCATCAATGACGTTACCGTTTTCCTTGTCCTCAAGACTCTTCTCGCTACCGGCCTCATCTTCTCCTTCACGCATGGACTGCTTGAAGCCCTTTATGGCACCGCCCAGGTCCGAGCCTACATTCTTCAGGCGCTTTGCACCAAACAACACCAGCACTATGGCCAGAATAATCAACAATTGCCAAACACTAATACCCATGACTCTTCTCCATCTGTGCAAATACACAGGAAATTGAATATACAGCTGATAATCTAGTTGTCACGCGCTGCCTTTTCTTCAAGGCCCGGAATACCAAAACGCCGCTCGAGTTCTGCCAGTACGTCAGCAGGCCCCAGCCCCCGAGCTGACAGCATCACCAGCGTGTGAAACCACAGATCGGCCGTCTCGTAAACTACCCGGGAATCATCGTCCTCCTTGGCAGCGATAATGGTTTCCGCAGCTTCCTCACCAACCTTTTTGAGGATGCTGTTCATGCCTTTTTCAAACAGGCTGGCCACATAGGATGTATCGGCAGCGGCCGTTTTGCGTGCCTCGATAATCCCTGCCAGTTTCTCCAATGTATCACTCACATTTACTCACCTGCAATAATCCGGCGTATACCTCAACGCTTGCCGTAAATTGATTCCGGGTCTTTAAGGACAGGCTCGACGGTAACCCAGCAACCATTCTCAAGGCGTTGATAAAAGCAACTACGCCTGCCCGTGTGACAGGCGATGTCACCACGCTGTTCCACCTGTAACACCACGACATCATTGTCACAATCCAGACGTATTTCCCTGACCGCTTGCTGATGGCCTGATTCCTCACCCTTGTGCCATAACCTGTCTCTGGAGCGGGACCAGTACACAGCCGTACCTTGCTGTGCTGTCAATCTCAAGGCTTCGCGATTCATCCACGCCACCATCAGGATCCTGCCATCCACTGCATCCTGCGCAATGGCGGGCACCAGACCGGCATCGTTCCACCTGACGTCGTCCAGCCACGCTTCGCTATTCATTATTCACCACCTGATAACGGAGGCTGTAACAAACTACAACCTTACCTCGATACCGCAATCAGCCATATACTGTTTGGCCTCGCCGACAGTAAATTCGCCAAAATGAAAAATACTCGCCGCCAGCACGGCATCTGCCTTGCCTTCCGTCACACCGTCAGCAAGGTGTTGAAGGTTGCCCACACCACCGGATGCAATTACCGGCACATTGGTTGCATCACAGATAGCACGTGTCAGCGCAAGATCAAATCCGTCACGTGTACCATCACGATCCATGCTGGTTAACAGGATTTCTCCTGCCCCGTATGTGGTCATGCGCTGCGCCCATTCGACGGCATCGATACCGGTTGGTTTGCGGCCACCATGGGTAAATATTTCCCAGCGTTGCGCGCCACCTGCCGTACTGACCTGCTTGGCGTCAATGGCAACGACGATACATTGTGAACCAAAGCGTTCTGCTGCCTCTTTCACAAACTCCGGATTAAAAACTGCTGCCGTATTAATTGCCACTTTATCCGCACCTGCATTCAGCATGCGGCGAATATCTGCAACTTCGCGAATACCACCGCCGACGGTCAGCGGGATAAAAACCTCACCGGCCACCTGCTCGACAACATGTACCATGGTATCACGCTGATCGGAACTGGCCGTAATATCGAGAAATGTCAGTTCGTCGGCACCCTCACTGTCATAGCGCCTGGCAACCTCTACCGGGTCACCTGCGTCACGTATATCCACAAACTGCACGCCCTTGACAACACGCCCGGCATCCACATCAAGACAGGGGATAATACGTTTTGCAAGACCCATGATGCTGTCTCAGACTGCCCCCGGCCCGCATAACTCGTCGGCGAGTTTTTGCGCCTCGGCCAGATCAAGCGAACCTTCGTAGAGTGCCCGGCCGGTAATTGCTCCCATGATGCCTTCGTCGGCAACCTTGCACAGGGCCTGGACGTCATCAATGGATGTGATCCCGCCGGACGCAATTACCGG
>CAZRKQ010000108.1:0-3341 GCA_964600755.1 uncultured Thiotrichaceae bacterium | reverse complement strand
CCCTGCGGGTCCCCTCACCATTCGCCTTTGCCTACGGGCCGTCCTGATTCGCCGTCCGGGCTCAACAGGACTAAATCCGACGTCCGTGTCGGATTTGCCCTAGCAAAGCCGAATGGCTCGGCAAGCTTCGTGGGGAGGAATCCCACTTTCCAGTCAAACAACGTGTAGGGTGCAATAGCGAAGCGTATTGCACCGACTGCATCCGGCGGATTACGGCTAACGCCTAATCCGCCCTACAGGCATGCGAAGCACGAGCGCCCGGGACGTGTTTTTTGGGTTACGTTTTTTGCACGAACAAAAACAAATTCATCAGGAATGAATTTGTGCTGCGCAGGCAGACCCGACAAATTTGACCGGATCAAATTTGAACAGCCAAAGGCTGGCCCGTAGGGCGAAACCCATGGATGGGTGAAGTAACGGCAGATCACAGGGACGTGATCTGCAACGTAACTCGCTCCAGCAGGAGCGAAACTAAAGCTTAATAACACGTGATAATAAATAGTTGCGATGATGGGACTACCATCATGGCGAGACCAGATGATAAGTAAAAGAAATGAATTTAGTTCGCGACTAAAGACGCTCCTACGAATCAACAAAAAATCTCTGTGTACTCTGTGACCTCTGTGGCAACAAAAAAGGCCACCGCAAGGTGGCCTTTCGTATCAATCAGATTCGTGTAGTAACTTACACGCGTCCCATTGCGGCAAAACTCTTGATAAAAGGCCCTGCCATGCGTGGATCAGAAATCATCGCCTTGAAATCACCTTTCTTGAATTTCAGCTTACCGGTCGAGAATGCGAGTCCCAGGCCGGTCATGCCGATTTCCTTGGCCAGCCATTTATCCCAGTTCTTCTGTTCAGCACGCAGGTCCCAATTCAGTTCGCGGCCGTCAAAAGCGCCGGCTTCAACACATTCACCAGCTCTTACATCAATAAAGCCTAAGCACGTATCGTCGCCGGGGAACCCGTAACCGATAACCGAGTTGAAATCGATTTTTGCGAGTGCGTCTTTCAATGCAGGTTCTGCATTCCACTGTTCCTGGAAACCTTTCATCCAGGCATCATCAAATAAAGCCATGTAAACCTCCGGAATTGTTCTTAATAGGGTATCTGTAGAGCCCTTTCGTTATCGGCCATACAAACTGACCATCACTAGCATCCAGTGTAAGTGATTGTTATTAGTAATTATTAACTCACCGAATATAGCCGGCGGGATAGTAGCACACAAAAATCTATATCGGAAGGGGTATATGGAATGCTGTGCGGGCGTTATTTCAACTCCATTGCCATGGCATTGATATTGTTGCGGTGCAGCAGATTGAGGTTGCGGTTGAGTTCGCGGCGATTGTTCACCGGGCCGATACGTACACGGTGCCATTTTTCGTTATCAATGGAAACCTGGTTGATGCTGGCTTCCAGCCCGAGCAGGGCGACCGTCGCCTTGAGTTTTTCAGCGTCCTGCCTGCTTCTGAAAGAGCCCGCCTGCAGGATGTAGCGCTTACCGTCGTTACTGTCCGGCGTATTTTTGCTTGCCGGAGGACGGATTTCTTCTTCCGGGATCAGTACCTCGAGCTCGGGCAGAATTGTATAAAAGTTGAACTTCGGCTGCTGCTTGTTAGGCGTATCGGATTTTGGGGACGAAGTGGTTTGTTTTTGTTTAATCTTATCAAGTTCGGTTTTGACGGCATCGCCGAAACTAATGTCAGTTGGCGGCTGCTTGTCAAGATAAACCAGGAAGGCAACGAAAAGCCCTATGCTCAATCCTCCCAACATCCAGATAAATCCAGGCAAAGGTTTTTTCTCCTTTCGGTTCACGCGTCTTTTGTAATCGGCAGGCATGGAACTACATACTCTCCGGAGCACTGACGCCTAACAGCTTGAGCCCGTTATAAATGACCTGGCTGGCGGCGGATATCAGGTTCAGGCGGGCATTGCGTATGGCCTCATCTTCAACGATAAACTGATGTGCGTTGTAGTAGGTATGAAACTGGTTCGCCAGTTCACGTAGATAATGCACGAGTAAGTGGGGCTCGGCATTGATTGCGGCTTTTTCTACCACTTCAGGATACTTCGCCAGTTGAATAGCGAGGTCGGTTTCATGTGATTCTGTAAGCAGCGCCACGTTATCATTGCCGGCCTCGATATCATGCGACATGTTCTTCTCGGCCAGCTGGCGTAACACGCTGCATACACGCGCGTGTGCATACTGGATGTAATACACCGGGTTGTCATTACTTTGCGACTTGGCCAGGTCAAGATCAAAATCCATGTGCTGTTCACACTTGCGCATTACATAAAAAAAGCGCGCTGCATCATTGCCGACCTCTTCACGCAGTTCACGCAGGGTAACAAATGAGCCGGAACGCGTAGACATCTGTACGCGTTCACCACCGCGATAAAGAATCGCAAACTGAACCAGCAGAATATCCAGCTTGTTTTCGTCCTCACCCAATGCTTTGATTGCAGCTTTTACACGAGGTACATAACCGTGGTGATCGGCACCCCAGATATTGATCACTCGGTGGAAGCCGCGTGCAAACTTATCCATGTGGTAGGCGATATCGGACGCAAAGTAGGTGGCCTGGCCATTATCTCGAATGACTACTCGGTCTTTTTCATCACCGAAGTCGGTCGAGCGGAACCACAGTGCGCCCTTTTTCTCATAGATGTGCCCGGCATCCTGCAGTTGCTCTACAGCTTTTTCAATCAGCTTTCTGTCTGCCAGTGTCTGTTCCGAATACCAGACATCGTAATGCACGCCGAATTCTTCAAGGTCATCAGCAATGTCAGCAAGTATGGTATCCAGTCCCGCTTCGAACACAACACGGTAGCCTTCATCACCGAGTAGCTGCTTTGCACGATCGATCAGTGCATCGACGTGTGTTTCCTTGTCGCCGCCATCAGGCTCATCAGGTGGAACAGCGTCCATGACCTGATTTGCGTCATAAATAAATATGCCGCCGTGCTTGTTGACGAGCTCGGCTGCGATGTCGAGTACGTAATCACCCTTGTAGCCATTTACTGGAAACGGGATGTTTACATCAAGCTGCTGCAGATAGCGTAGCCACACACTCACAGCAAGTATATTCATCTGCCGCCCGGCATCGTTTACATAATATTCGCAGTCCACCTCGTAACCGACTGCACGCATCAACGATGCAACAGTCGCACCATAGGCTGCACCGCGGCCATGGCCAACGTGCAGCGGGCCGGTTGGATTGGCCGAAACAAATTCAATCTGTACTTTTTCGCCATGACTGATTTCACTGCTGCCGAATCGATCGCCACGATCAAGAATCGTGCGGATAATATCGAGCGTGGTCTGCGGGTGAATGAAAAAGT
>CAZRKQ010000107.1:0-18316 GCA_964600755.1 uncultured Thiotrichaceae bacterium | reverse complement strand
TTCCTGGTCACCCAGAGTGCAGAGTATTTTGAGTCTTAGCGGATGGGACATGGCTTTAAGGGAGCGGGAAGCACGATTGATGTCCTCTTCACGGGTCATCAAAACAGTATTTTCAAGATTTGCAACATTCATCTTTAGTGTAACCTAACAAGTGTTATTTATAATTATATAAGTAAACAGCGATACAATAATACACACTTTTTATTTAAATAAAATACCAAATATCAGAAAACGGGCAACATTTTATATATTTTTTAACGGCGTGATTCGCCTTGTTCTAATCTCAGAGCAGCAGTAAAACACACATGTACCCTAGTAACAGAACCTCTAACTGCATCTTTATACTGTTATTTTTTCTGTTATTTCCTCAAACCCCGGTTTTTGCAGTAGACAATGATGATTTTGAACGTTATCAGAAGAAACTGGACAGGGTTCAAAAAAGTATCAACAAGGTAAAAGATCACCTGAAAAGCACGCGCTACAAGCGCGGACACGTGGTGACTGAATTACAGCAGCTGGAAAGCAAGATCAGTAAGAATTCGGCAGAACTGAATAAAACCGAAGCCAAAATCGACAGCCTGAATAGCAACATTTCTGGCCTGCGCGGTGATCTCACCAAGCTGCAGCGCAAGCTGAAAGCACAGCGCCAGAGCCTGTCGGAGCAGATACGGGCCGCTTATGCGATCGGGCGGCAACAGCAGGTAAAAATGCTGCTTAATCAGCAGGATCCGGCCGAGATGGGGCGCGTAATGGTCTATTTTGATTACCTCAACCGGGCACGCGAGCAATACATCACCGAGTTTCTGCACAGCATCACAGAAAAACAACGCCTGGAAGAAGAGCTGAATACCGCCCTGAAAGACTATGAAAAAAACCTGAACACAAGGAAAAAACAGAAAAATACACTGGTTAATCAAAGAGCTAAGAGGAAACAGCTGCTTGCCCGTCTGGAACAGGAAATCAACAATCAGGAAAAAAACCTGTCTGAGCTGGAAGGCAGTCGAAACCGGATCGAAAAGCTGCTGATGTCCCTCGGCGAGCTACTCGCAGATATTCCACAAAGCCCGTCTGACTCACGGCCATTCAAACAGCAAAAGGGGAAACTGCCCTGGCCAGCCTCCGGTCCATTCCTCGCTACTTACGGTGAACCGCGCAAACAGGGGGGACTTAAATGGAACGGCGTACTCATCAGCACTGCTCACGGCACTCCAGTCCGTGCCGTCAGCCATGGCCGAATCGCTTTTGCAGATTGGCTTCAAGGCTTTGGTTTTATTACAATTATTGACCATGGCGAGGGGTATATGAGCCTCTATGGACACAATGAAACCCTGATTAAACAGGCTGGTGACTGGGTCAATTCCGGCGAGGTTATCGCCACCAGCGGTGACAGCGGCGGGCAGCCAATGCCTGGTGTCTATTTCGAGATCCGCTCAAGAGGTAAGCCTGTAAATCCGGGCGGTTGGTGCTCACGCAAGGCCAGACATAACGCAAGCCTTAAATAACCTCTCATCGGGAACAAGTAGACGTTCGACAGCTCTATATATAATAATGTGTAATATCAGATACGAATTTAGCACTATCTGGGCTATAGTAACGAGGTACAGGGCCATTTTGGCCTGGAGATATTCATGAGCAAACAATTCAAGACCGCGCTGGTACTGGTCTTCGGCGTATTTTTAGGGATCTCTGCTTCACTGACCGGGAATGTTCTGGCCAACAAAGAAGAGGCCAAAGGTTTACCACTAGATCAGCTTCGCAATTTTTCTGACATCTTTTCGCGAATCAAATCCGATTATGTTGAAGACGTAGAAGACGAAGTCCTGCTGGAACATGCCATTCGCGGCATGCTATCCGGATTAGACCCGCATTCTACCTATTTGAGTCCTGACGAATACAACGAGCTGCGCATCGGCACATCCGGCGAATTTGGCGGTCTTGGGATACAGGTGGGCATGGAAGATGGTTTCGTAAAAGTCATTTCACCAATAGATGACACACCCGCTTTCAAGGCCGGACTGGAATCAGGGGATCTGATCATTCGTCTGGATGAGAAAACCGTCAAAGGCCTGACTTTGAATGAAGCTGTAAAGATCATGCGCGGCAAACCGGGCACCGACATTGAATTGACCGTAGTACGTGAAGGTAAGGATAAACCTCTCACTTTTGTTGTTACCCGCGACATTATCAAGGTGAAAAGCGTCAAGAATAGAATGCTCGATCCAGGCTACGGCTATATTCGCATCAGTAACTTCCAGTCAAGAACAGCTCCACAGCTACTGGAAGCAATCAATGCTCTGAAAGAAGAAAACAAGGACAGCCTGAAAGGACTTGTACTTGATCTGCGTAACAATCCGGGTGGCGTTTTGAATGCTGCTGCTGAGGTTTCTGACCTGTTTATAAATAAAGGCAAACTTGTTTACACTGAAGGCCGAATTGATAACTCGCATTACGAGTACAACGCCAAACCCGGGGATATTCTCGATGGTGCGCCTGTAGTTGTACTGATCAACGGCGGCTCTGCCTCAGCATCGGAAATTGTGGCCGGCGCTCTACAGGATCATAGACGCGCTGTTGTTATGGGCAGCAAGTCATTCGGTAAAGGTTCAGTACAAACCATACAGGAACTTAGAAGCGGCGGTGCAGTCAAGATCACAACTGCCCGTTACTTCACACCAAATGGCAGATCTATCCAGGGTGCGGGTATCACGCCTGATATTGTGCTAGATAAATACACGGTGACATCAACCGAGGATGATTCGATGGCGAGCATAAAAGAATCAGACTTAAGCAACCATATCAGCAACCCAACCATGTCGGATGAAGAGATTAAAAAGTCAGAGAAGGAATCTAAGAAGTCAACAAAAAGCGACAAGGTGCTGGCCACGGAAGATTACCAGCTGCACGAAGCGCTTCTATTATTGAAAGGCCTGACGATACTCAACAGATCCTGATCGGTATACAAATCATCTAGATGTTGTTTAAACAAAACAGGCGATCAGTAATACTGTTTTTACTGATCGCTTTTTTTGTGCCCGCTGCTTATGCAGAAAAGCTTGCCAGCATTATCATCGATGATCTTGGCAACAATCTCGAGTACGGCTATATGGCTATCGAGCTGCCGGCCCCTGTTACACTTGCCTTTCTGCCGCATACTGTTTATGCCACAAAGCTTGCTCACAGGGCGCACAACTCCGGCAAGGAAATCATGCTGCATTTACCGTTACAATCTGTACGCCATCACAGCCACACACCCGGCACCTTAAAACTGCACATGACCCATAACGAATTCATCAGGCAGCTTGAATCAGACATTGAATCCGTCCCTCATATCAAAGGCATTAACAACCACATGGGTAGCTTGCTGACACAGCATCCCGGTCATATGGAATGGCTGATGTCCGCCCTCGCAAATGAGGGAGACCTTTATTTTATTGACAGTAGAACAACAACAAAATCTGTTGCGTCTTTGCTTGCACAAAAACATAAGGTGCCTCATCTCGACCGCGATATTTTTCTTGATCCAGACTTCAGACCGGAAACAATTCGCAGAGAGTTCACACGTTTCCTTAATAAAGTAAACCAAACCGGATATGCAATTGCTATTGCACATCCGCACCCTCACACCATACAATTTATCAAAGATCATCTTGATGAGCTTGAGGAGCAGGGCATTAAGCTCGTTCCTGTCTCAGAAATGATAGCCAATAAGCATATCCATGAGGGACATAAAAATGTCGCGAGTACTGGTGCCACTGGCACAGGGCTGTGAAGAACTGGAAGCCGTTACCATTACTGACTTGCTGGTACGTGCAGGTGTAGAAGTTATTACCGCCGGTCTCGATAGCAAGCCGGTAACCGCGTCACGCGGCACCACCATCATTCCCGACACTTCTATTGATGCCGTAGTCGATCAAACATTTGATCTGGTCGTGTTGCCAGGCGGCTTGCCCGGTGCCGACTACTTGCGCGACGATGAAAATATCCAGATTTTGCTAAAAAATCACGCCGACAAGGGAAAATACATCGGCGCAATATGTGCTGCACCAAAAGCAGTGGCTGCAGCAGGTCTGCTCGAGGGCAAAAAGGCAACCGCGTACCCCGGTGTACTTGAAGCCCTCGGCAACGCGCAAATAGATGTGAAGAACACAGCTATAGAAATTGACGGCAATATAGTAACCTCGCGAGGCCCGGGCACCGCAATGGATTTCGCGCTGACACTTATAGAGTTGCTCGAAGGACCGGCAAAAAGGGATGAGGTCAATCAGCAGCTGGTCAGGTAACTCCCGTACACTTCACTGCGCTAAAACCACATATATAATAATGTTTTTTTCATTTTATGATCCGCTATAATACCTGACTAGTTTACTAGGTTATTGTATTGAGGTTTAAACATGCAGGCAGAAATTAATGGAAAAGTCATTCAGCTCAGCGAAGCTGGCTGGCTGGAAAATCTGGACGAATGGAGCGAAGAGCTCGCTGCACAGATCGCCAGGAATGAGAAAATTGATGAGTTGACAGGGGAGCACTGGGACATCATCAACGAGGCACGTGAGTATTTCACTGAGAATGGCCAGGTATGCGAGCCACGCTCATTCTCAAAAATAATGAAGAAAAAGTACGGTAAGGACCGCAGTGACCAAAAATATATATATTCACTGTTTCCAACCGGTCTGATCAAATGTGCCAACAAGATTGCCGGCCTGCCACGACCAAAAGGTTGTAGTTAAAATATTAATTCTTATAACCAGATTTTAATCTGTCACGCAGAGTCATATCTACTCAATCCATGTTCATTCAGTCAGGACAACAGTGTTCTGACATAAATGAAACATCATACAGATATGATCTCTCGCCAAGCCGCCAAGAGCGCAAAGCAAGATAATTGAAGATACTATTTCATTGAATAATGAATAAATGAAGTCTTTGCATTCTTTGCGCCTTTTGCGAGAGTAAAAGATCCCAAGCTTGTTATGTGTACCAGTCCCGGCCATTCGAAATTTTGTCGTTACTGTCAAATGAAGTGTAAACCACCCCACATTATCCAGGCAACATCAGACTTTTATGTACATCCAGCCCTCAGAGGTCCGCCTGGCGACCTGCTGAGCGGCAGATGGCGTAATTAAAATTGATTTCATCAGGTTTACAGGATCGCTTTCGAAGCCAGTTGAGCCAGGCTCTTGGCGCAGGCAACTACTTCCAGTGTATCGAACTGACCTGTAAGCTGTTGAAGCCGATGGGCAAATATTGAATTATCTGAATCCAGCACTTTCAAGCCCTGAGTGAGGACTACGAACTGGTCGAAGGCGAGTGGGTATTCCAGCTTTGGTACAATAAGCAAATGCTCGTTGAACAAAAGTTCATCGCTTTCAACCCCGGCTAACCAACCACACAATTCTTAATACCTCAGCAAGTGTAGAGTTCATGCTCAATACGCTTGCACTCTTATTTCATTCTAGTTAGATTGAAGACTGCTTATCATATTACAGGGTGGCATATGACCGGCCTGATTTATATACCTGCATGAAAGCCATTTTATTTGATCTGGATGGTGTCCTTTATACTGGTGATAACGCCATCGAAGGGGCAGCAGACGTCATTAACTGGTGCCTGGATAATGCCATACCTCATTTATTCCTTACTAATACCACCTCACGTCCTCGACCTGCACTGGTAGAAAAACTTGTATCATTCAGCATCAAGTCCAATGCTGATGATTTCCTTACTCCAGCACTTGCAGCAAAGCAGTGGTTAAGTGCAAACATTAGTGGAAAGATTGCGCTTTTCATTCCTGATGCAACACGCGATGAATTTGCAGATTTCGTGCAATGCGAGGATAACGCTGAACACGGCGCTGAAGCAGTGATCATTGGCGACCTGGGAGAATCCTGGGATTTCAAGACATTGAATCGCGCATTTCGCCTGCTCATGAATAATGCTGAGACAAAACTGATCGCCCTTGGTATGACGCGCTACTGGCGTGCAGAAGATGGTCTCAGACTGGATGCTGCACCATTTGTAATAGCCCTCGAGCATGCAAGCGGACGCAAAGCAATCGTATTGGGTAAGCCCTCAAAAGATTTTTATTTAACTGCTCTAGACAAACTTGGTTGTAAAGCCAACGAGACCATTATGATTGGTGATGATATCAGGGGTGATATCGAAGGATCTCAGCGTGCCGGTATTCGGGGCTTACTGGTAAGAACAGGCAAGTTTCAGCATACTGACCTTGAGCAGGGTATCAAACCTTTTGATGTAATCGAGAGTATTGCTGATCTGCCTGCATGGTGGAACTCGCATAACTGATATATCTCGAGTTCAGATCAAACATGATCACATATCCGCCTGAAACCTTAATGCGCTTACTTGCATACAAAGTTCAACATTGTCGCTGACAAACCCGGACAGGTTAGACATACCAAAACTCGACCTTCGAATATTTGCATGTCCAATAACAACAATTTCCTGTTCATGTTCTGCACGTCCACCGATAATATTGGTTATTTCAATTCTGAATCTTACAGGTTTACTGATGCCGTGCATCGTCAACGTGCCGTACAGGCTTGCTGTCGTATCACTTTCCCACCGTAAAGCAGTACTTACAAATAATATTTTTGGATATTGCCGCGCATGAAAAAACCGATCACTTTTCAGGATATCTCTAACGAAGTCATGATCAGTTTTAAGGCTATCAGAATCAATCATAACCAGCATTTGCGAATCATCGCCCCAGACTTCGCGACGTAAAGCAAGTCCGCCTCGAAACCCCTGAAACTCGGCTTCTACGCGCCCGATCAGACTGTCAACACAGAATCCAACTCTTGATGTAGTTGAGTGAATTCGATACAGGTGCCCGTCCTTTGCAGCATCCAGCATTTCTGCAACAAGCGCATTGTCAACGACTCCGTCCCTGAAAGGTGCGCAGATACGATTGTCCGCTGCATTTGCAACACCGGACAATATAAGCAGGAGGAGAAAACCTATTTTCAGCATTTACTTGTTCTAATCAACGTCGATCAGTTGATTATATGAAACAGACTAGCCTGCAGGAATGAGATATGTCAAAGTCTATTAAATGCCCAGGCGTATAAGCAAGAGCTGATATAAGTCAATTTTCTGGCAAAAACAGGAGTCTCAAACCGGTTTTGTATCAGGAGCTGTATTTGACAGCGTCAACACTCATGCACAAGCTGACTGAATCACTCACCATGGGAGATAGTGCGGTCAATCCAAACTCAGAGCGGTGAATCAGGGTCGTTGCCTTCACTAGAATCCGCTGCTCCTGCCCATGTTCTGCGGGCCCTTTAATCATCTCAACATGAAAACCTACAGGTTTGGTGACACCATGCATTGTCAGCCTGCCCAGCAGCACCGCCTCGGTCTCGTTGACCCATTTAAATCCGGTACTAACGAACAGGATCTCAGGAAAATTTTTCACATCAAAAAATTTCCTGCCTTTGAGCATGCCTTCGATAAATGGCCCGTCGGTCTCAAGGCTGGCTGTGTTTACCATCACCAGCGCATGTTCATCTGTGGATGTATTTTCCTGTAAGAAGGTAAGCCCACCGCTGAAATCACTGAATTCGCCTTCAATCATGCCAATAGGACTGTCGACGCAAAAACCGACTTTTGATGAGGATGGCTTGATACGATACAAATGGCCGTCGTTAGCGGCAGCCAGCATTTTTGACACGATCGATTCATCGACGACCCCATCTTTGAAGGGCGCACAAACATCTTCTTCCGCAATAGCTGACGCCGAAAATACGGACAATACAAACCCGATTAATACGCTTTTAATGATATTCATAACAAAACCCATAGCAATAAGCTGTAGAGATATATTAGCGAATTCTAATATACTATACGGCGTGTGTCAATCCATAATATTAGAATGCATCTAATGCGTCATATATAACACATTGATTATTATAGATAAATATGGGTTGCGTCAGGCTGGTAGATAGGCGGGGACTTGCGCCAGGATATTCCTGGCAGCTTGAAAGCACGAACCAGGTACTTGCTGTCCAGACAGGGTGGGGGATTCAGCATCAATTACTATGCTGCATTGATTAATTACTCATGCAGCCATTTCCAGAATCCCGATATTTTCACCTTATAAATGACAAGCCCCTACAAGGCTGACGCCTTGCAGGGGCTCTAAAATCAGAAATATTAAAACGGGTATTAAACCGCTTTTACGTTCTCAGCCTGTGGGCCTTTCTGACCTTGAGTTACCGTAAACTCAACTTTTTGACCTTCAGACAGCGTTTTGAAGCCTTCGCCAGTGATTGCACTGAAATGCACAAAAACATCTGGGCCTGATTCCTGTTCGATAAAGCCGAAACCCTTGGTATCATTGAAGAATTTGACTGTTCCTGTAACTGTGTTTGACATAGATATTACCTGTTTATATAAAATTACTTAAAATTGGTTATTGCTAAGAAATACAGGTATTACTTATGAATTACAGGACGAATTACTAAGTATAAACATCGTAATGGTGTACATAAATACTGCCATATATTTCAGGCTAACAGAATTATACACAGCAAGCAGTCCCCGTCAACGGAATTTTCTGTTATATAAGCCCTTCATTTAATGAGCGATATCTTATAATCAGGCCTTTTCTCTATGTACCCAATCTGCGCCTAAGGTACCTTGCAGCCTGTCCAGGTAGGTCTGACTGCTTACCCACTCGATCTTTTGCTCGGCTTTTTCGATACGTTCCTGCATTTGCGCCCATTTTTCTGTCTCGCTTTCAGTCGTATCATCCATTTTCTGTTCTACATAGTCTCTGTTCATTTGCCAGAGCGCAGCATCTCGTTCCTGTTTAATGCGTAATCTTTCCTGATACCAGTCACTTTGCAGAAGGTATTCTCGTGTGAACATGTTGCGAACCGCGGGATCATCAATAGTTTTCCCCTCATAACTGCCATCCGCCATTATATGGAGTATCGCCTGTAAAGGGGGGCAGGCATCATTTATAGAATCATCTTCAAAGTAAGCTAGTGCGACACGTTGTTGCGCTTCCGTTATATTGTTAATACCATCAACATAAGCATCCAGATCCTGCGTTTCGGGACGCAGCATAGCTTCATCAAATACGATGGTTGGATTATCGAACACCTTGCCAAAATAGGCATGTACAAAGCTCTTTGTTATACGGTAGCCAAGCCTGCTTGCATGAACAGTTTTTCCCTGGTGCTCAAAATCATCAAGTTTTTCCAGATAGCCATGATGAATAAGGAATCCCGGGTCCCGGTGATTCACCGGCACACGACACCAGATTTCCGGGATGAGCATACTGATATCATGATCGATGCGACGACGTGAACCTATATAACCTGCAGCTGTTGAAAACCCGTCGTGCCCGCACAATATGAAGGAGACCAGTGCATTATTCAGATCTGAAGTTGTTGATAATGCGTTAAAAGGTCCTTTCGTAAGCGCACCTTCAGAGCCAGCACCCGTAGTCGAAGGTGACTTACCTGTCAGGCTGCATATAAGATCCATAAATAACTCTGGCAGCTCCTGGTAATGGATCGGGTTGTATACCGCCAGTGGCCGGATGCCCGCTTGTTTATCCTGCGGATTATTGCGACGGCCCTGCAGAACTGAATTCACCGGGAAATATACTGGCTCCTCCAGTGTCAAACCGCGTGCAAGACGCGTACCCATAATTGCCAGGTATTTGTGTCTTGGATTTGCCAGATCAGGACGAAGTTGCAAATAACGCACATTTAGACTGGGTTTGCCATCGACTATACGGGGATGTGACGAAGAGACAAAGTATTCATTTTCAGGCATCTTTGCTGCATCACGAATTCGTTGCTGCATGGGATCTGAATATTCTTCAAAACTGACCACATCTTCTACTAATTCACGCGCTTCCTGGCTGGTTAATGGCTGGAAGTTGGAAATGAAATTATTGTTTCCAGCCAGGTCAGATTCAGTTTGAGTATCCAGACCGCGATTGACGGCATCATCAGGACGCTGGAACAAATGGTTTTCACAATTCGCTACCAGCTTGATACTTTTAGCACAATAGTCTTGATTTAGACCCTCAACATAACTGCTAGGCACAACGACTGAAGCCGATATATCGTCTTCCATTTGTACTTTTTTCGCGGCGACAAAATCCTGACGAAGCTTGTATACACGCCAGGTACCATCACTGTGTGTACCTACACGCAAATAACTGGTAACAAGTTGTCGGCCATCGTATTTAAGCTCATGCCCGGGATTTCCGTTTACCTCGTCAACTGAAAAACGTTCGCGCCAGTTGTTACCCCACTCCGGGTTATAGAACCGCTTGATCAGAAATACTAATGCAAGAATATGTTGGGGAATGGATTCAAGCCAACGATTATAGTCGTCAGTATAATCAGGCGAAGGTGTCAATAATTTAATAACAGAGCCAAGGCTACGCTCACTACTCAGCACGCTCCGCAGGTCTTTTTCAGATAGATCTCGAAACCGGATTGTATAATCCCGGTTGAAAATTGCTTCAACCTGGTCAAAGTCTTTTTCATATTCACCGACAAATATCGGCCCGCAAAGCATAGAGTCCTGGATCGATTTTGATATTTCCGATTTACCACCACCGGACACCGTGCTCGGTTTATGACAAAAAGTTCCTTCACCCAGCGTTCCAATCAGACGCCAACTTGGTGCTTTTGGATGCTTTTCCATATGCACCTTGAAGCCACTGGGATATATATATGAGTGTTTTGCCAATAATTTTATTTGCTGAAGCTCACCATTTTTATACCAGCTGACATGCTGTTGTTGCATATCGATCTGTGCAGTTTCAGGAATATAAAGAACATCTTTGTAGTGTCTATCAACGGCATAACCCTCTTTCCTGATGTTGATAGCACCTTCTAACTGCTTACATAATCGCTCAAAGGTATACTCATGCATTTCCTCGGCTATCTGTGGCAGGTAAATTTCACCGAGATTAAAGCGTGGGAAGGCAAGCGCGCCGCCTGAATGCTCTTCTTCTACACCGCCAAACAGGTTCGCCGAATAACTGATCTGAGATTTTATTTCCTTTTTGCTATAGCCAAAGTAATTATCAGCGATTATTGTAACAACAACGCCTGACATGTCACGACAGACAATCTTGAATGCCTCGCCATCGTTATATAATTCATCGTCATTTTCCCAGCACATACCATCCTTGCGCTGACTTTCTGTAGCATTATCAATGTGTGGCAACCCAAGAGCTTTTTTAGTAAGTCTGGTTAAATGCGGGGCCAGAATTATGCAGCCACTATGTCCTGTCCAGTGGTCAATATCCAGTGCCGAATCATTTTCCGAAAGAAATGGGTCGCCCGCATTGCCGAATATAGATTCAACAAAATCCAGATTTGCAACCAGACTTCCCGGCGCAAACATTCGTGTTTCCAGGCTCCTTGCCGGCATTACACCTTCAACCGCCGGTCGTACGACCGGCCTTAATAATAATGACACCCAGAGGTCTATAGGTTTTGGTAATTTACTTGATATCGGCAGACCCATTAACTCTGCAGGGGGATCCAGTGCTACTTGCAGTAAATTGGCATACGCATTTACCGGAACCGCTTTCTTATCAGCAGGTATTGGCAAGCCACCTTCAACTATATGGAATACACCGGCTGTAGTGCGCCTATCACTTTTTGGATTATGCAGTACACCTTGCTGAACACGGTAGGATTCAAGCAGCGATGACTGGTACCTGTTTCCATCTAGCGGCAATGATAATTCACGCGCTATGCCTGGTGCATTGAGTGTGAATGTTTCGCCTGGCAACCTGATTGTTGCATCTACACCATTACGCGCAAGATAGTTGTTAAGGAAATCCTGTATTCGCTGATCCGCAGCACAGCGGTATTCAGCCAGTAATCGCCTTTGCTCAGAATAATTTTTCAGCAGGCTGTCGGCAATTGATAGATAGCTTCGATCGGTGTTGAGCTCACAGCGATGCCCCATTGCTGCCAACTGCAAGCAAATATGCTCAAGCATAACCTGGCGTTGATCTATTGCCCTTCTTTCAGGGCGTGTGTACTGCGCTTCTGATTTTATTACCGTAGCCAAGTTCTTGCTTCCTGTGATTGTCAGGTTAGGGGATATTTTAATTATCTGGGCTTTAAATTACCAACTAACAAGCTGAATAATACCGACGTACAATGTAAATCATTATCAACTATCAGTCACTTATGTGGTTTTCTTATCATTTTGCACCACCAAGGGGCCTGAATTACGTGATCCGAGCCTGTAATCTACTATTCAAAATATTAATATTTCACCGATTTATTTGTGTTATCGGGACTGCTAATAATTAAGTCGTATGGTTTATTGAGAACCCGGGGTGGAACAAAATTCAGCTGTTTTTTTTCTTTGGACGCTCCCATCCTTTGATGGTTTTCTGCGCTGCTCTACTTAATGTTAGTCCCCCATCTTCTACATCTCTGGTAATCGTACTGCCAGCACCGATAGTGGAATTTTTACCTACTGTTACTGGCGCAACGAGCTGTGTGTCCGAGCCAATAAATGCGCCATCTTTAATAATGGTTTTGTGTTTGTTCGCTCCATCATAATTGCAGGTTATAGTACCCGCCCCAATATTGACGT
The DNA here is from genome assembly GCA_964600755.1 of uncultured Thiotrichaceae bacterium. GTDB lineage: Bacteria > Pseudomonadota > Gammaproteobacteria > SZUA-229 > SZUA-229 > JABDQW01. Next base: position 5,701 of record CAZRKQ010000107.1, on the reverse strand, counting down.
TACTGCCAACTTCAGTATCACCCAGATAGGTCAGGTGGTTGGCTTTACTTCCTTCCCCAAGCTGGCTGTTTTTAACTTCAACAAAATTACCAACTCTGCTGTTTTCTTTCAGTTGAGCGCCTGGACGCAGCCTTGTGAAAGGCCCAACTTCTACATTGTTATCTATGATGGCTTTTTCTATGACGGAGTAGGGCTTGATAACACAGCCGTCGGCTATCGTACTGTCAATGATTACACAGCCGGCGCCAATAGTTACATTTTTACCAACTGTAACTTTGCCTTCGAAAATACAATTAATATCAACGTACGAATCGTTGCCTATATCGAGCTCGCCTCGTATGTCAACTCGTGCCGGGTCAGCCAAAGAAACACCTTCGGCCATTATTGTTTCGGCAATTTCCTGCTGTTTAATTCTTTCTAGCTTGGCTAACTGGCTTCTATCGTTCACACCTTCCACCTCGTATGTGTTATCTGGCTGTGATGTTATAATTTTTTTACCATCTTTAACTGCCAACTCTATTACGTCAGTTAAATAGAACTCGCCCTGTACATTGTTGTTATCAATCTTGTTTAAAAATTTATTAAGGTAACCGGCCTGGAGTGCAAGTATGCCTGTGTTTACCTCTTCAATTTGTCTTTGCGCATCTGTAGCATCCTTGTGCTCAACGATTGCAGTAACCTCATTACCTTCACGAATGATTCTTCCATAACCAGCTGGATCTTTCAGATTAACTGTTAACAGGCAAATGGTGTCAGCTGTGACATTATTAATAAGCGTTTTTAGCGTACTGGTTTTTATAAGGGGGACATCGCCATATAGTATTAACACTATACGGTCATCATCAATATGCGGACTTGCCTGTTGAACAGCGTGCGCCGTACCTAGCTGCTCGTCCTGTAATACCCATTCGACTTTAAAATCACTGCAGTAATCATGCAAGTGTTCGCCGCCGTGACCATACACTATATGAATGTCATCTGTGCCCAGTTCAAGGCTGCGCTTGTAAACATGCTCAAGCATTGGAATACCTGCAAGCTTATGCATTACCTTAGGTAATGCACTTTTCATGCGTGTGCCCTGACCTGCGGCAAGTATAATCACACTGAGTTTCAACATAATGCCTTGAAGTTAAAAAAGGCCGGATTTAACCGGCCTTATATTATTAGCTAATTTGCATTTCAGATACGGGCTTTTTTATTGTCTCTTACGTAGTTTCTTGATCGTCTCGATTTTCGCGATAGCTTCGATCAGTTCAGCCTTGGCACGCGCATAATCAAGATCAGACTTCTTGTCTGCCATTGCAGCTTCAGCCCTGGATTTAGCCTCTTTTGCAGCAGCTTCATCAATATCAGCAGCCCTGATAGCCGTATCTGAAAGGATGGTAACAACATGCGGTTGAATTTCGAGAATACCGCCGTTAACGAAGAAAGACTGTTCTTCGCCATCCTGTAAAATGATGCGCACTTCACCCGGCTTCAACTTGGTAAGCAGGGGAGCATGGCGGGGGTGTATGCCCACTTCGCCCATTTCTGCCGGCGCATAGCACTCGATTACCGTACCCGAATAAATCTCGGTTTCAGCGCTTACGATATCTATGTGCATGGTCATTGACATGTTATATCACTCTTCGCCAGTTACTGCATACTCTTGGCTTTTTCGACAGCTTCTTCAATGCCGCCAACCATATAGAATGCCTGCTCAGGCAGGTCATCATGTTCGCCGGCCAGGATCGCCTTGAACGCAACGAGGTTGTCTTTAAGACTGACATATTTACCAGGTGAGCCGGTGAATACCTCGGCAACGAAGAATGGCTGCGAGAGGAAGCGTTGAATCTTGCGGGCACGCGCTACCACCAGCTTGTCTTCATCTGACAATTCATCCATCCCCAGAATGGCGATGATATCCTTCAACTCCTTGTAGCGCTGCAAGGTACCCTGTACCTCACGGGCAGTTTCATAGTGCTCAGTGCCCACCACATTCGGGTCAAGAATACGTGAAGTTGAATCCAGCGGATCCACAGCCGGGTAGATACCCAGCTCGGCAATCTGACGAGACAATACCAGCGTTGCGTCAAGATGCGCGAAGGTGGTAGCGGGTGAAGGATCGGTGAGGTCATCCGCAGGTACATATACCGCCTGGAAGGAGGTGATAGAACCGGTTTTGGTTGATGTGATACGCTCCTGTAACACACCCATTTCTTCTGCCAGCGTTGGCTGGTAACCCACCGCTGATGGCATACGGCCAAGCAAGGCTGATACCTCGGTACCGGCAAGCGTGTAGCGGTAAATGTTGTCGACGAACATCAACACGTCACGGCCTTCATCACGGAAGAACTCGGCCATGGTCAAACCGGTCAGCGCAACACGCAACCTGTTACCGGGTGGCTCGTTCATCTGGCCATAAACCAGTGCCACTTTATCGAGTACGCCGCCTTCCTGCATTTCATAATAGAAGTCGTTACCTTCACGGGTACGCTCACCAACACCGGCGAATACCGAGAAGCCTGAGTGCTCAACCGCGATATTACGAATCAGCTCCATCAGTGTTACGGTTTTTCCTACACCCGCACCACCGAACAGACCAATCTTGCCGCCCTTGACGATCGGCATAACCAGGTCGATGACCTTGATTCCGGTTTCAAGGATCTCTGTTGCCGAGCTTTGTTCTTCAAAGGTTGGTGGCGCACGGTGAATAGCAGCATCACTTTCTGCACCAATATCGCCCAGGTTATCAATCGGGTCACCCAGCACATTCATGATGCGGCCCAGTGTTTTCTGACCAACGGGTACGCGAATGGCGTCACCGGTGTTTTCCACTGCCATACCACGGCGCAGACCATCTGTCGATCCCATCGCAATTGCACGAACCACACCGTCACCGAGCTGCTGCTGCACTTCCATGGTCAGATTGGTTTCGCCCAGTTTGAGTGCATCGTAGACTTTTGGAATGGAGTCCCGTGGAAATTCCACATCGATGACCGCACCGATAATTTCGACTACGCTTCCGGTACTCATGATTGTTTCCTCATTACTATATATTTAAATTCTGCTTGAAACCGTTTAGACAGCAGCAGCACCACTGACGATTTCCGAGATTTCCTGGGTAATCGCAGCCTGCCTGGCCTTGTTATAAACGGTTTGCAATTCTTTTATGATATCGCCGGCATTGTCGGTTGCGCTCTTCATCGCAACCATGCGGGCTGACTGTTCACTGGCGATGTTCTCAACCAGACCCTGGTACACCTGTGACTCGATGAAGCGGAACATCAGGCCATCGATGATGTGCCTGGCCTCGGGCTCATAAATATAGTCCCAGTGATGTTCCAGTTCCTGGTCAATATCACCACCAACCGGAACCATCTGATGAATCAATGGTTGTTGCGTCATGGTGTTCACAAACACGTTGTGCACCAGGTACAAACGATCAATGTTGCCTTCGTCATAGGCATCCAGCATCACCTTAACCGTACCGATCAGGTCTTCCATCGATGGGCTGTCGCCGAGATGGTCCGCCTGGGCCACCATGTTGCATTTGAACCGACCGAAGAAACCAATGGCTTTTCTGCCGATTGCACACACATCCACTTCAACGCCCTGGCTGTCCCATTCAATCATCTCCTTTACAGCCGCCTTGAACATGTTGGTGTTCAGGCCACCGCAGAGACCGCGATCGGTAGAAACGATGATGTAACCTACGCGCTTAACTTCTTCTCGGCCCGTCAGATAGGGATGCCTGTATTCGGGATGTGCCTGCGCCAGATGCGCCAGCACGTTACGAATTTTTTCAGCATACGGACGGGATGCACGCATGCGCTCCTGTGCCTTGCGCATCTTACTCGCGGCAACCATTTCCATGGCCTTGGTGATCTTTGCAGTATTCTGAATACTCTTGATCTTGGAGCGTATTTCTTTAGCGCCTGCCATTTATCTGTCCCGTTATCCTGTTATTCGCCGCTTAGTAAACGCCGTTGGCCTTGAAGTCATCCAGTGCCGTGCGCATCGCTGCTTCGATGTCGTCATCGTAATCACCGGATTCATTGATCTTGTCCAGCAAATCAGCATTGCTGCTCTTCAGGTGAGCCTGCATGGCGGCTTCAAAATCTACGATCTTGCTGGATTCAACATCATCAAGATAGCCTTCGTTGGCGGCAAACAATGAAAACGCCATTTCGGCAACATTCATCGGCGAGTACTGTGCCTGTTTCATCAGCTCGGTTACACGCTCACCACGCTCCAGCTGGGCACGGGTTGTGTCATCAAGGTCGGATGCAAACTGGGCGAAGGCCGCAAGCTCACGGAACTGGGCCAGTGCCAGGCGAACACCACCACCGAGCTTCTTAATGATCTTGGTTTGTGCCGCACCACCCACACGGGACACCGAAAGACCCGCGTTAATGGCCGGGCGAATACCTGCGTTGAACAAATCTGATTCCAGGAAGATCTGTCCATCCGTAATCGAAATCACGTTGGTCGGTACGAAAGCGGAAACGTCACCCTCCTGGGTTTCGATAATCGGCAGCGCGGTTAAAGAGCCGGTCTTGCCTTTGACTTCGCCCTTGGTGAACTCTTCAACATACTCGGCGTTTACGCGTGAAGCACGCTCTAGCAGACGCGAATGCAGGTAGAACACGTCACCCGGATAGGCCTCACGGCCTGGTGGACGACGCAGCAGCAGGGATACCTGGCGATAGGCCCAGGCCTGCTTGGTCAAGTCATCATAAATAATCAGAGCATCCTGGCCGCGGTCACGGAAATATTCGCCCATGGTGCAACCGGAGTAGGGCGCAAAGTACTGCATCGCAGCTGATTCCGATGCGGTCGCAGCTACGATGATGGTGTGCTGCATGGCATCGTTCTCTTCGAGCTTGCGCACGACGTTGGCTACCGTTGATGCCTTCTGGCCAACAGCCACATAGATACACTTAATGCCGGATTTCGCCTGGTTGATAATGGCATCGATCGCAACGGCGGTCTTACCTGTCTGGCGGTCGCCGATGATCAACTCACGCTGGCCGCGTCCAATCGGCACCATGGCATCAATCGATTTCAGCCCGGTCTGCACCGGCTGGTCAACGGACTTACGCTCAATTACACCCGGTGCAATTTTTTCAATAGGCGCTGTTTCCTTGCTATCGATAGGCCCCTTACCATCAATCGGGTTACCCAGCGCATCTACGACACGACCAAGCAATGCCTCACCTATTGGTACTTCAAGGATTCGGCCTGTGCACTTGGCGGTATCGCCTTCTGATAAGTGGCCGTATGCTCCCAGCACCACTGCGCCAACGGAGTCACGTTCAAGGTTAAGCACGATGGCATAGGTATCGCCTGGCAGTTCGATCATTTCACCCTGCATGGCATCGGCCAGGCCGTGGATACGAATGATGCCGTCAGTCAGGCTTACCACGGTACCTTCGGTACGGGCCTCGACGCTAGTATCGAAGCTCTCGATTCTGGATTTAATGAGTTCACTGATTTCAGATGGATTCAGCTGCATTTTTACTTTCCTCTTAATGGCTCAGGGTTATCGCCAGCGACTCAAGCTGGGATTTCATTGAACCATCGATAATTGTGTCTCCGGCCTTGATAACGACACCACCAATAAGTGATTCATCGGTTGATGTGGTGATAGATACATCACGACCCAGTTTGCTTTTCAGCATTTCGGTAATAGCCCGTTCCTGCTCGCTGGTCAGGGCGA
>CAZRKQ010000106.1:0-3807 GCA_964600755.1 uncultured Thiotrichaceae bacterium | reverse complement strand
CCCGATAGCAGCCCTGTCAGGAGCTCTCATTGGCTCCTGGTCTCACATTGCACTCGACAGTATCATGCATAGCGATATGCGCCCGTTGGCACCATTCTCGGACAAGAATATGTTGCTTAATTCAATAACCGTTTTTGAATTGCATTTATATTGTATGGTTGCAGGTGTTATTGGCGCCGTTGGCATGGGCTTCTGGTGGTTGGTTTGGCGGGAACGGTGCTAATCAGTCAATCCTGCAGACTGTCGATGCAGCTGGCGGTCCTCCGTCAGCGGGCGCGATCTAACGTTGGCATTGCAAAGCTGAAAGTTGTTTTTACAGGATGTTGACAGGGTTGTTATTGCTGCTTGCTCCAGTTGTCCTTTTTCTGGCTACACTGCCGTTCACTCGAAAATTGAAACCCGAATTGTGTATGTTTTATCGAATTGCCGGTGGAATTATTGTGATAGCTGGTAGTGCTTTTTCGTTTTATCTTGCGGCATACAGCGGAGACCAGGGCGGTATAGGGGCATTTTATTTTCAATTAACTGTCATTACAGTTTATGTATTATTTTCAGTTTTGTTAGTAATATTAAACTGGTTCTTGCACAGGAGAGGTACGAGATAGAATGAAAGTATTACGGTGCATCATGGCAAGTGTGCAGGGTGCGCTATACGCACCATGAATCAACCGCTTGCATGTTATTCTCGGTGCGCACAGCGCACCCTGTATTGGGTCTTTGAATTAATCAGGGTTTCCTTGGGTGATGGTCATGATTCGGCGATTTGATGAAGAGGATTGGGGCGCGACATGGCAGATAATAGAACCAGTGTTCCGCTCCGGTGAAACCTATCCTTTCTCTCCGGAGATTACAGAAGATCAAGCTTATATGGCCTGGATCGAGATGCCTTCTGCGACTTTTGTCGCTACGGATGAAAACAACCGGGTTATGGGCACCTACTACATCAAGCCAAACCAGCCGGCTTTGGGATCTCACGTCTGTAACTGCGGATACATCGTTGGAAAGAACGCACGTGGCAGGGGTGTTGCAACAGAAATGTGTAAACATTCACAGCATGAGGCTGTAACACAGGGATTCAGGGCGATGCAGTACAATCTGGTTGTGTCTACGAATGAAAGCGCAGTACGCCTCTGGAAAAAACAGGGGTTTGATATGGTCGGTACTCTGCCAGGAGCATTCCGGCATCAGCAGCTTGGTTTTGTAGATGCCTATGTAATGTATAAACAACTGGAAAAATAACAGTCACATCCAACCGATGCATGTCAGTGTGCCTGCTTTTGTCGAGGCAGGTGAATTGTCACTGGTGGCAGCAAGTGCCACGATTGCCAATCGCACAAAAAATGGTTAACAATACCGACAACCCTGCCTGCCTGTCAGGTCAAACATTAACGGCTAATCAAGAAGGATTCCATGCACTACTTTTCCTATGGCTCGAATATGTCGATCAGGCGATTACTGGATCGAGTACCATCGGCAAACAGGGTGGGTACCGGAATCCTTGAGATGCATATACTTAAATTTCATAAGGTGAGTACGAAAGACGGTTCAGCCAAGTGTGATGCAAGCGAGACCGGCGTCCCCGGGCATCTTGTGTATGGGGTTGTATTCCATATTTCAGCGCGTGAAAAAGCTAACCTGGATATAGAGGAAGGGCTGGGGTACGGATATGAGGAAAAGGAGGTATTGATCAAACTTGAAAATGGCACCTCTTTAATGGCTTTTACTTATTACGCAACCAGTATTGATCCGGCACTACGACCACTCGACTGGTACAGAGAACATGTGGTAAGAGGTGCCCGGGAAAATGCATTGCCTGAAGAATATATTCGAATGATTGAAGCGGTTGAATACGATGAGGATCCGGATCATGGAAGGCGTGAAAGAGAGTTATTCATTTACGGCTAAACCAGACGCCCCGGCAGACGTCGGCATCGCTGGCTGCTGCTTGTCTTGGGCGCCAGACGTCAGGAAATGGATGTGACAGTAGAAAACATTCTTGTTGTGGTTGCTGCCCTGCCAGGCCTGTATGCTTTTATCTGCTGGATTCGCCGCACCTTGAATGCACAAAAGGCGGCTGGATGGGTAAAGGCAAACCATCGGGATGAATGGAATAAACTTCACTGGCTTGCGCAGCGAAATTCATGGGCAGGTGTTAATGTACTGATTACCAAAGGCTTGATATCGGGGGCAGAGGTGAATCAATTTCAGGTGCAAGATGAACATTTGGAGAAGGCCACCTGGATCGGACTGCTTGTCTCAGCCTTGCTGCTGCTTGTTATTGTCGTGCTGAAATATACTGGTTTGGCTCATGGATGAAGGTCATGCCCTGTTTTCAACCGTAGGTGGTGAGATGCAGGTATGCCTTCCGGTATCTCCGGACCCGCGCTGCGTAGAACGGCGCTGTATTACAAAATGAACATGGGTAAATCCATAAAAGTCATCATACTAACCCTGCTGTTACCGCTCATATTCATAGGCGGAATAATAGCAGGCAACTTTTATAATGTGACGGATTTTCTTTGCCCGGCTAAAGCTGAACCATATATCCTGGAACAGGATTTTATAAGCAAGAACGGCGTTCTGATTCCCGCGGGTACGGTTATTCCTCTGCGTCAGTGCGCTTATATGCAACGGTTTGATTATCAATTCGCAATAGACAATGCGACAGAATTAAAACAACATGGTAACAAACCTGATAGTAACTATGGTTTTGCGGAGCTTTACCCGAAAAGTGAGTAGCATGTGAATAATGGCAATTCAATCGTGCATGCACATACGGGGCCTGATGCGCTGGCAAGTACCGCTAAATTCAAGCGTAAGAGCGCATGCCAAACAAGCTTGCAACGCAGATAATCGGGATACTTCTATTGGGAGGTTCTGTTGTCCTGATCAGGCCACACTGGATTGAATTCCGGGCAGTAGACGCATGCCTCGATTCAGGAGGTGCTTTTGATTACACTGCGCAGGAATGCGACTATGTACAATCCCACCCATATATACCTTCGTATTCCAAGCATGGCTGGTCTGTTGTTGCTTCCGGGATGCTTTTCGTGGCGGGTCTGGTACTTCTTTTTACCCGTCGGGACGAGCGGAAAGGTAATGGATGATAACAATGCGCCCCGGCTGGATGCTGCGCACCGCCGGAGCTGGTCGATATACGCCTGAAGACGATGAGGCTTGAAAACTTTTCAGTCTGTGATGACGGTATTGCTTTAGAGATCGATGGTATGTATCTCGACCTCCATAATAATTTCGACTTCAGGGCAATTGAATACAGTATCGACAAGCGTGTTATCCGACTGTCCTGGCTGAAAAATCCGGGTAAATGGGTGCCTGAAAAACTTCCCGGAACAATCACGCTGGAGTTCCATGGTGTAACGAGATTCAGGATGAATGCCAGAGATGCCGACATCCCGTTTTCCGAGGATGACTGCCTGGGTACCATAGGGTTTCTTCCCTCGGATAAGTGGGATTGTATGGATAGCTATTCGCCTCACAAGCCATCTGCTGACGATGACATGCTGATGGACTTTATGTCGGGAGCAGCCTTGAAGGTCAAGGCAGAGTCGGCCAGATGTGTATTGGGGTAGCGGTGGATAACAACATGCTCACACCTGCTGCTGAGTTCAACTGTTAGGGAGACTCTGATTAATTCGCAGAATCATGGCATTCAGGTATAGCAATATCTGCAGGGTGCGCTATGCGCACCATGAATCAACTGCTTGCATGCTATTTTCGGTGCGCACAGCGCACCCTACACTGGGTCCTTGGATTAATCAGGGCTTCCCTAGAGCAGAATGATGACGG
>CAZRKQ010000105.1:0-18088 GCA_964600755.1 uncultured Thiotrichaceae bacterium | reverse complement strand
ATTGCCAAGCATCAGGATTATGCCAATGCGGGTGTGCCCATGTTGCCGGTTGTTATCGGTGACAGCCGCACTGCGGTCGTGGTGATGGTGAATACACTGATCCTGGTAAGCATTTCGATTTTGCCGTTTTTCTACGGCCTGAGCTGGCTTTACCTTGCTGCCGCATTAGGCGGTGGTGGATACTTCATCTATTGTAATTATCTGATGATCCTCGATCCATCAGCGAAGATCGCGATGAAGAGCTTTTTTGCATCCCTGGTGCAGCTGGTTGTTCTTCTGGCAGGTGCAGTGCTTGATGTCTATCTGCTAGGTTGACCACTGGGTTAATATAGGCACGTTATGCGCTTTCCAATCCTGTTACGCAGTTTGCTGCTGCTCTTAATTCCGCTCTACAGCGCCTACGCGGCCACTCAGCCTGTGCAAAGAGCAGTTTCCGCTAATGGTGCGGAACAGGCATTTGATTACGACACGGCGCTCAAGATCAGCCAGGGGGCGATTGACAACCCGGTTGCAAACTATGCGTTCACGACTGCCGACGGCAAACAGGTAACATTAAGCGATTTTCGTGGCAAGCCGCTGGTGGTGAGCATGATTTACACCAGCTGTTACCAGATATGCCCGATGACAACCCGGCATTTGTCGAAAATCGTGGAGAAGGCGCGTGATGCACTGGGTGATGACAGCTTCCATGTTGCTATTATCGGTTTTGATACCAAGTTCGACACACCCGATGCGATGCAATATTTTGCCAACAAGCAGGGTATCAGTGACAAAAACTGGAATCTGTTGAGTATTGCTGAAGAAGATCTCGATGCCTTGTCGAAGGATATCGGTTTTATCTATTACCCTTCTTCAAACGGCTATGATCACCTGATCCAGGCAACGATTATCGACGCCGATGGCAAGGTATACAGGCAGGTCTATGGCCAGGTGTTTGACACGCCGCTGCTGGTTGATCCATTGATCGAGCTGGTGCTGGGGCGTCCGCAGCCTGCGCAGTCATTTCTTTCCACTCTGGGCACTAAGATCAAGCTGTTTTGCACCACCTATGATCCGGTACGAGATGGCTATTATTTTGACTATTCACTGTTTATTGGCATGCTGATCGGTGGTTCAATCATTATTATTACCGCAATTGTTATGCGGCGAGAGCTGCGCAAAGGCAGAAAACAACCTGACTCATAGTGTATGGGGCTATAGTGGCTTGATATGAATCATGTCCTGCGAATAGGCGTACATGATAAAATCCCGCTTCTGTTTACATTCAGGATATCTCTTCAGTGCTAGTCAATCCTATCAAGCGGGCATACCTGGCCCTGGAGTCCTGGTTTAATATTTCATTCGGCACCGAATGGAACCCTCTGTACCACCTTGGGACACTGTCTTTCTTCCTGTTCTGGATCATACTGGTCAGCGGTATCTATCTGTTCATTCCTTTCCACGGCAGCCTGGCTGGCGCCTATGAATCAGTCGAATACATAACGCATGATCAGTGGTATGCAGCCGGTGTTATGCGCAGTCTGCACCGTTATGCCTCGGATGCAGTCGTCATTACGGTTCTGTTGCATATGTTCAAGGAGTTTGCTTCCGACCGCCACCGTGGTTTCCGCTGGTTCTCCTGGGTCACGGGTGTGCCGAACCTGTGGATGATTGTCGCCCTTGGTATTACCGGTTACTGGCTGGTGTGGGACGAACTCGCCCAATATGTTGCAATTGGCTCGGCACGCTTGATGGATGCTTTGCCCTTGTTCCCGGGGACCATGACGCGTAACTTCGTTGCCGGTGAAATGACCGACCGTTTTTTCATCTTGATCGAATTTCTGCATTTGCTGGGCCAGCCGATAATACTGGTCTTTATGTTGTGGATACATGTGAAACGGATATCCAATGTTGAAATAAACCCTCCACGTGGCCTTGCTGTGGGCACCTTCATCGCTCTACTCGCGTTGTCATTGTTCAAGCCAGCCCTAAGCCATGCACCAGCTGACCTGAGCACAGTGCCGCAGGAATTAAACATTGACTGGTTTTACCTGAATGTATATCCGTTGCTCGATTACTGGACTGAAGGGCAAACATGGATTCTGACAATAAGTATCACGCTGCTGTTAATGATTTTGCCCTGGCTGCCACCGAAGAAGGATGGTCCGAAAGCGGTGGTTGATCTTGATCATTGTAATGGTTGCGGACTGTGTTTCGAAGATTGTCCGTTTGATGCAATTTCGGTGCAGGCACGAACCGACGGGGCACGATTCGACGAAGAGGTGGTTGTGCATCCCGAGATGTGTGCAGCATGCGGGATTTGTGCAGGCTCCTGTCCTTCATCCAACCCATTCCGATCATCTAAAACGGAGCTGAAAACCGGAATCGATATGCCGCAATTAACCGTCGATGAAATGCGCACAAAAACAGGTGAGGCCATAACTGCGCTGGATGGTGATACAAAGATACTCATTTTTGGTTGTGAGCATGGTTTGAATGTGAACCGGCTGGACCGTAATGATACAAAAGGCATTCGTCTAATATGCAGCGGCATGTTGCCGCCGACACTGGTTGAGTATGCATTAAAGAAAGGCGCTGATGGTGTCATGGTAACTGGCTGCCGCCATAATGACTGCTTCTATCGTTTTGGCAACCGCTGGCTAAAGATGCGGTTTGCTGGTGACCGCAAGCCAATCCTTCGAGGCCGGGCGGACCGCAACCGTATTTGCGTACACGGTGGTTCTGAAACGGACAAGAAAGAAATCGAAAAAGATCTGAACGCTTTTCGCGCGGAGCTGGTGAAGTTGAATCAGGCTGATGTTACATCATCGGACAAGTTGAACTGAGTGAGACAGTAGATGTTTGGGCACCAAAACAAACCTTTACGTTACCTGCTGCAGGCATTTAATTACACCATTTTCATGGCATTGATATGGTATTTTGCAACCTCGCCATCGATCAGGATTCTTGCTGAAGACGAGGCCGTGATTACCCTGGCTTTTGGCCATGTCGGTGAATTACGTGAGCCCTGCCGCAAGCTCAGCTATGAAGAACTGGCCAAGCTGCCACCGAATATGCGTAAACCCGAGGATTGTCCCCGCGAAAGGTCGCCTGTCGTTATTGAAGCATCACTGGACGGGAATACGATTTACAATAAATCGCTGCAGCCTCCGGGTCTATTCAGGGACGGGAGCGTGAATGTCTACTTCAGTGGAAAAATCCCCGCCGGCAATCATCACCTCGAAATCAAAATGGATGACAGTGTTCGTAATGAGGGCTTCGATCATACATTCGAACAGGATATCAACGTCAAACCCGCCCGGATCCTGCTGGTCAACTTCGATTCACAAAAGGGTTTTGTTATTCAGTAAAACCTTTTCTCACCGCAAAGGCGCAAAGGGCGCAAAGAACTACGGTTGTTTTACCGCAGAGGCGCGGAGGCGCAGAGTAAAAACAGGTTTTGTTGTTGACGGTTTACAGAAATTGTTCGAGGTAAGTTTCATTACCGCAACCTGCAGACACATAAGAATTGTTGTTCTCTGCGCCTCCGCGCCTCTGCGGTTAATATATAATTCTACTTCACGTCCTTTGCGTCTTTGCGGTGCATCTTTATTATGTTGTTAGATGCTCGATAATGCGGAATGAAACAACGGCCAGCACGAAGATAATCACGAAAAATATCATTGACCGGTGTTCAAGACGTTTGCCGCGGGATACTTCAATCCGGTTGAGTATCCAGTCAGATACGAGGTACAGCGTGATGCCGGCGATGGTGTAGTAGACGAATACCATAAGAAATTACCCTTTATTTGTTACAGTTATACATTTGGTGTGTAGATGTGGAATCCTAGAATGTAGATCAGTACACCCGACACAGATACATAAAACCACAAGGGTAGTGTCCAGCGTGCAATGCGTGGATGTTTGTTGAAGTTGCCCTTGAATGCATACACAACTGTCAGCAAAACCATCGGTACGATGACGGCGGCGAGGATAACGTGTGAAGCAAGCATGGTGAAATAAAACGGCCTGATGATTCCTTCGCCGGCAAACGGCATGTAGCCGACCTCGGCATGATAGGTCAGGTATGAAACCATGAACACGCTGGAGATCACCAGTGCCGTTATCATGCAGTTGCGATGCGCACTTCTGTTCTGAGCCCGAATAAAGCTGTAGCCTGCTGCCAGGAACAGTGCGGCCAGGGTGTTAAGTATCGCCTGGAAATGCGGTAGATAAGGAATAATTTCGTCGAGGTTCACGGTTCCAGGGGCTTGCTGCGGCTTAAGTATAGGGCCGGATTATACTTATATCAGCCATAAATGTTAAACAGCATGAGATTTTACTTAATTCTCTGTGGGCTTTGATCGAAATGGCTTCATGTTGAAATGCTTCAACTTGAAACCTGATCTGAGCTGCTGCTGAATATCTGCTCAAATCAAAAATTTAAATACTGCCATGCGTCCAAATTCGACGCATTTTGACGAAATCTTCACATCAGATTGACATCAATTTCACGCCCGCAAGCTTAATCTTTCAAGCGTACAAAAACACCATCTCATCTATTAGCAATATGAGCTACCTCAGGAGGTCAGCTATGAATAACAGAAAAACCTACTATAGAAGCGCTGTGCTGGCATCGGCCTTAACCGGCTTTATCATGCTCAGTGGTTGCACTTCAGACGATACTGATACAGCACAACTACGAGTCATCCATGCGTCTCCGGATGCACCTGCGGTAAATGTGCAGATAGACGCCATGACCGAAATCAGCAACCTGGATTATGCTGCCAGCAGCGGTTATCAGCAAATCTTCGCTGGCCAACGGAATGTCACGGTTGAGGCCATCATACCCGGTGGGAACGCGGATGTGATCAGTGTACCCGGCTTCTCTTTTGGTAAGGATGGCAGATACACCATCATTGCGGTCAATAACACGAGCAATATTGAGCCGCTTGTCGCCAGTGAATCAGCAGCAACCCCAGCCAGTAATGAAGTAGCTATAGCAGTTGTGCATGCTTCCCCGGCAGCTGCGAATGTCGATGTATACGTCACAGCGCCTGGTGTGGACATCAATACAGTAAATGCAGATTTCTCCTTCGATTTTAAAGGGCAGGTTGATGCAGGTGCGATTCCTGCGGGTAGCTACCAGATAAGAGTAACGGCCCCTGGGAATAAAACAGTGGTTTTTGATTCAGGGCCGGTTGACTTGAGCCCGTTTGCCGGCCAGAAATTACTTTTGGCTGCTATCAGTACGACCAGTTCGATTAATCAGGCCACATCGCCCATCAAGCTGCTGGTTTCCACTGACAGCGCTGATTTAACGCTGCTGGATACCGATACCAACGTTGGTGCACGTGTAGTGCATGTTTCACCTGATGCAGGTACGGCAGCGGGAGGCCCAGTTGAAGTCTTCGCTAGCAGCACGGCCTTGACTACATCACCGACTGAGCTGATTGATGCTTTCAGTTATACGGACATTGTTCCGGGTATAAACACATTTGTTGGCGTGCCAGCAGGTGATTACATTTTCGATGTTGCGCCGGATACAGATACTATCGGTGACAGTGTTTATACATCACCATCACTAAGCTTGAGTCAGGGAGTAGAATACACCGTCGTGGCTGCCGGTTATGTGCTCACCACACCGGCGTTTGGTTTACTGGCTACAGAAGATAACAATCGTTCAGTTGTCACACAAGCCAGTGTTAAGGTTATTCACGCGGCACCTGCGGCTGGTGCCGTCGATGTGTATGTTACTGCGGCAGGTGAATTTTCTTCTGCAGATGTAGAAAATGGCCTTGCCGGAGATCCCCTGCTGGACGACTTTACATTCGGCACCATTACAGATTACGTTGCTGTCGCGCCAGGCAACTATGACATACGCGTGGTTGCTGGCGGCACTACTGCGATCAATGTTGAAAACTTCAATTTAGCAGCTGGTAGCGTTTCGACAGTGATCGCACGCGAACCGATTGACTCTGGCTTGCCAGATGACTTCAATGTGATCCTGCTGACAAACTGAGCTTAAAGCCAGCCTGCAGGTGCATGGTGCACCTGCAGGACGCTGGTGTTTCCATATTTGAATATTTTGTGGTCAGCTAAAATCAATATATGTTTTAATTAATGCATCAGGTTATGATGGGCTTCAACTGATCATGTATATTAAATATATTTGTTGGCCAATAACTTTAATTACCATTCAACTGAACAACGAGCTATGTCTAGCGAACCGTCACCAGCAATCTTGTTAATTGAAGACCACAAGGATATTGCCGAAATGGTAGTGTCTTTTCTTGAGAACAGGGGCTTTGATGTGGATTATGCAGCGGACGGCGTAACGGGTCTTCATCTAGCTGTAACTAATAGTTATGATGTGATTATTCTTGATCTTATGCTTCCAGGACTGGATGGCCTTGAAGTGTGCCAAAAGCTGCGTATAGAAGCTAAACGTGATACCCCGATAATTATGCTAACTGCAAGAGATACTCTTGGCGATAAAATTACAGGGCTGGAAACCGGTGCAGATGATTATCTAATCAAGCCATTTGCCATCAAGGAACTTGAGGCGCGAGTAAGATCCTTGATTCGTCGCCATAAGGGAGAAGTTGCAAGAGAAGTTCTTTCAATCGGTGATCTGGTGGTCGATACTGCAACATTAAAAGTGCAGCGTGGTGGTAAGAAGCTGAGCATTACGCCGATTGGTATGAAAATACTCACGGTGCTTATGCGTGCATCACCTGCTGTTGTCAGCCGCCGTGATATGGAACGTAAGGTCTGGGGCGACATAATGCCAGACAGTGATACGCTTCGAAGTCATCTATACAACCTGAGGAAAGTCATTGACAAGCCTTTCGATAAACAACTCGTACACACCATTCAAGGCAGTGGATACAGGATAGTAGATACAGATGCGGAAACGTAGTGGCCTAATAAACAAAATAAACCGTGCTTTTCTGCTTCAGGGCGTATTAATCAGCATTGCTGCAGTGCTCAGCGTTTTTATTGCAAAGGTGGTTATCGACGAAATCCTGATAAAAAGTGCTATTGAGCAGGAGGCGGATTATTATTGGGAAAACCATCGTAAGGATACAGCGTTTTCTCTGCCAGACACTCTGAATCTTACCGGTTACTTCAACAAAGACCTGCTGCCGATGGTCATACAAGAGAATATTCCGGAACAGCCTGGATTTTATCAATATGAAGAAGCTGGTAATAATATTGTTCTTCATCTAAGTCAGCATGATCAACGCACACTCTATTTGCTGTATAACCGCGGGCAGGTAGACTCGCTCGTGGCTTATTATGGTTTATTTCCATTGGCGTTGGTCTTGATAGTGCTTTATCTGTCATTATGGATTACCTATCGATTCAGCCACCGTGTGATATCGCCTGTGAGCATGTTGGCGCGGCAGGTCAACGAGGTCGACTTTGCATCTCAAGATTTCTCACCCGTGCAAGCCGAAAATTTACCCTTTAATGCAGATGACGATATTCAGGTGCTTTCGGACGCAATTATCAATCTGGGTAAACGTCTGGAAGCTTTCATTGGACGTGAACGTACCTTTACACGTGATGCCAGTCATGAATTACGCAGTCCACTGACAGTGATCAACATTGCAGCAGACATGCTGCTAACCGAACATGATCTGTCACAACACGCTCTGGATACTGTGCATCGTATCAAACGTGCCACTACTGACATGGAAGAATTGATTGAGGCATTCCTGCTCCTGGCTCGTGAATCTGACCAGGCCCTGTCTAATGAGCTGGTTAGTATCAATGATGTTATTGAGGAAGAAATTAATAGAGTCCAGGTAATTAATAAAGCTTCGAGTATTAACATAAATTATTCCGCAAAATTTAAACTGAGCGTATTGGCATCTGACAAGGTCTTATCTATTCTATTTGGTAATCTGCTGCGAAATGCTGTTTTGTACACGGATCATGGCAGTGTTGACGTTACTGTTAAAGACAAAAGTGTAACTATCACGGACAGTGGAAAAGGTATTCCGCAGCAACAGGTAGATGATATATTCAAACCCTATTATAGAGGTAATGACACAAAGACAGTCGGTCATGGAGTCGGGCTTACCATAGTAAAACGTTTGTCAGATCGTTTTAACTGGCCAATTAAAATCAACAGTGCGCCAGGTGAGGGAACAAGTGTCGAGGTGCTATTTCTGGAAGCGGACTCATATCCGCTTTCTTAACTCGTTAGCACGATATTTGTCCATGACTGGCAAAACTGCGGGCAGGTGCTGATCCAGCCCACAGTTGGGGCGCTAATAGACGTCGTGTACAGTGTTGTGAACGTTGAACTTGCCCGTTGGTGTTATCAGGCGTTTATCCTTGATGACTGCTTTTAATTTTCGGGTTTTGTCGTCAACTATAACCAGTGCAGATTCTTCTGTTTTGCCGTTCCATACAGAGAACCAGACTTCATCGCCTGCCTGGTTATATTCAGGCTGAACGACGCGTTTTGGTCCACTACCCAGCTTGGCCCATTCGGCAATTGGCAGTACTTCAAAGCCTTTATCAAGGTTTTTGATATCAAACACTGCAATTGACTGACTGATTTTTGCATCAGGATTCAACACGGTATCAACCCAGAGGTTCTCGGACTCTGGATGAGTCTTGATAAACAATGAGCCGCCACCCAGTCCGTGCAGGATATCAACCACTTGCCACGCATTTTTCTCGTGCTTGTTGGGGTCAGTGCCGATCAGCGTGATATTGTCATTACCCAGTGCGCTGGTTGCCCACACGGGGCCGTGCTCAGGATGAATGAAGTTGGCACCACGTCCCGGATGTGGAATTTCGGTTGCGTCAACCAGTGCGGTAAGCTCACGTGTCTCGGAGTCGATAACAGCAATTTTGTTCGACTTGTTAGCCGCTGTCATGAAGTAACGATGCGTGCTGTCCCAACCGCCATCATGCAGGAAGGGTGCAGCATTTATGGTAGTTATTGAAAGGTTATCCAGATCTTTGTAGTTGACCAGCAGGATCTTGCCGGTTTCCTTTACGTTGACGATAAACTCAGGATGTTTATGCGAAGCAAGGATAGCGGCTACACGTGGTTCAGGATGGTATTCCTGCGTACCCACTGTCATGCCACGGGTTGAAACAATCTGTAACGGTTCGAGCGTAAAGCCGTCCATGATGGTGAATTGTGGTGGCCAGTAAGCGCCGGCAATCGCATACTTGTCTTCGAAACCTTTGTACTTGGATGTCTCAACGGAACGTGCTTCGAGCCCGATCTTGATGGTTGCAACGTTGTCCGGGTTCTTCATCCACAGGTCAATCAAGTTTATTCTGGCATCACGGCCGATCACGTACAGGTAGCGACCTGAAGATGACATGCGCGAGATATGAACGGCGTAGCCGGTATCGATGATATTGATGATCTCCTTGTTATCACCGTTAATGAGTGCAACCTGGCCTGCATCACGCAGCGTTACCGAGAAGATATTCGCAATGTTGTAGTCGTTTAACTTTTTCTTTGGCCGGTCCTTGACTGGAATGTACACCTTCCAGCTGTCTCTCATCGACTTCATGCCCCATTCCGGTGGGGTGGGTGGTTCGTGCTGCAGGTAACGCGCCATCATGTTAATTTCATCTTTAGTCAGATCACCGGATGTACCCCAGTTAGGCATGCCGGCAGGAGAGCCATAGGTGATGAATGCTTTCAATGCGGCTTCACCGCGTGAACGGGTGATATCAGTAGTTAAAGGTTTGCCGGTTGCGCCTTTGCGCAGTACTCCATGACAACCGGCACAGCGTTCGAAGAAAATCTTTTTGCTGCGGTTGAATTCTTCAACGGTCATTGACGGACCTTCCGATGTAATCATGTTTTTTGTAGTTGCTGGATCGATACCACTGGGCGCACCTTCATAGGCGGTTTCAGCCGAAGAGTCGGATTTGGCGTAAACAATATTAGTGGCGATCGTTATTACTGACAAAGTCAGGATGAAGCTGATGAGCTTTCTTGATGACATCTCGTATTCCTCCCAAAGGAATTAAATCCAGCAAGCGGACCGTATTATTTTTTTATTAAGCAACAGACAGACACTATGCCTGTGAATGGAGATTTGGCTTGACCTATGTCAATAAGTGGGGTGGCTTATACTTCATCTAAATAAGTGAAGCCTGGGCGAGAAGCTTTTGATTACTATGTTAAAGCTTGAGTGAGGCGTTAATCGAGGCATCCAGTATTATGTGGGCACTGATACGGATTTCGTGGAACGTCGTGTCCAGGGCGTCACCTGTAGCCGGTCCTGGCTGGCATCTACTCCGATTTCATTATTGTCGAGGTAGCAGCCAGGGTCTTCTGCCCAGAAATTACCAGTGAGTTGCCATGCGCGTGTGCGAGAGTTGCCACCGCATATGTTCAGGTAGTTACATTCGGCGCAGCGTCCTTCAACGGGGCGCTTGTCTAATTTAAGACCGGCCATTAGCGGGTCGGATGTGTCCATCCAGATATCGGAAAATGGCTTTTGTTTAACAGAGCCGATGGTGTAATCCCACCACATGGTATCTGGATGCACATTGCCGAGATTGTCGATGTTTGAAATGTTGACACCGGAAGCATTGCCACCCCAGCGTATCAGCATTTGTTCAAGGCGTTCGGCATGTTCCGGCATGTGTTCTCTGACCCACAGCAACAGGTAAACACCATCAGCATCGTTATTGCCGGTAACAAATTCGCGTCTGCGTCCCGCTTGCACATCCTGCCAGCAGGTATCGAACAACAGGTCCATGGCTTCGCGTGTCATTTTGTGATGCAAATCATCGCGGCGGTTTTTATTGCCACGACCGGCATAGTTAAGATGCGAAAGATAGAACTTGTCGACATTCTCGTCATCCATCAATTGCAACAGGCCCGGCAGGTCCTGCTTGTTGTCCTGGGTAAGGGTGAAGCGCAGACCTACCTTGATACCGGCGTCATGGCACAGGCGTACACCGCGTAATGCTTCGTCGAATGAACCCTGCTTGCGGCGGAAGTTGTCATGTGTTTCGCGCATGCCATCGATACTGATGCCGACATAGTTGTAACCAACATTGACGATGTCGTTGATATTTTTTTCATCGATCAGGGTGCCATTACTCGACAGGCCAACATAGAAACCCATGTCTTTGGCGCGATGTGAAATATCGAAAATGTCAGGACGCATCAGTGGTTCACCGCCGGAAAGAATCAACACGGGAACGCCAAATACTTTCAGGTTGTCCATGACGTCATATACCTGCTGCGTACTCAGTTCACCTGGAAAATCCTTGTCAGCCGAAGTTGCATAACAGTGTTTGCATGTCAGGTTGCAGCGGCGTATAAGGTTCCAGATCACGACTGGACCGCCTGGCTTTCTCTTTGGTGCCAGCGGCTTGTCACTGGCCGCATTATCATTCAGGGCGTGCAGGTATTGGCTTAATCGAAACATGGTCAGGCCGCCAGTCTCATGCCGGTTTTTTTCAGAACCGCTGTGCTGAACAGTGTTTCGTGTGCATTGCAGTTATTACCAGGCATTGTTGCAATATAGTCTGCTTTAACATTGACCTCATCGCGCGTGTGTCCATGCACCATGGCGAACAGGTTATAACGCCATAGCGGTAAATGACGAGGGCGTAGATAACTGTGACTGACAAAATCCAGCTGGCCAATTTGCCTGCCGAGTTCTTCGGCCTGATCATCGGGTACGTCCCACACGGTCATGCCGTTTGCTTTCAGGCCGAGGCGATAATGATTGGGTACCGCGCCGATGCGGCGAATGATGCCATATGACAGCATGTTCTGCAGACGCTGTTTGACTTCCTGCGACGTACATCCTGAATGTTCAGCAATTGCTCCATACGGACAGTCAACCAGGGGCAGGCCGGCCTGGGTGATGCTGATAATTTTCCTGTCCAGGTCGTCAAGCGTATAACAGGCGGATGCTGGTGCAGATGTTGATGCAGTAGTTAAGGCTGCAGGCACCGGCACTGTGGTGACCTTGTTATCAGTATCCAGTTCCAGCCAGAGGCCAACATAAAACTCTTGCTGCTTGGGGAAGTTATAGACCTTGAGCCCCGTCGCCTGTTCAATCTTGTTGAGTGTAGTATCGATACTTTCAGGTGATTCTGTTGCCAGAACAAACCACATGTTGAGTTCATGTTCACGTCGATAGTTATGTGCCACTTCAGTGTAGTCATTGACCAGCGCAGTGATATGCTCGAACTGCTCCTCGGGTACCGACATTGCAGCCAGGGTCAGGCCGCCACCAAGTTTAACGGCATCATAGAGCGGGCCGAATCGGCTTAATGTGCCAGTGTCCAGTAAATGCCTGATGGTGTCGAGCAGGGTATTCTCGGCACAGCCAAGATCAGCAGCAACGGCTCTGAAGGGCTGTTCCACTATCGGGAAGCCACCCTGGTAGTGGTTTATAAACTTGCGCTCCAGTTCGCCAGGACTCACGATGCATTGGCCTCGGTGGACTTGCGTTGAATGATATCTGCCGGTTCTTTTTTGTCTGTCGGTGGTGTGTAACTTGCACCGCGCTGCTTGAATCTGCGAGTACTGAAGAGGATAGTGTGATTGATATCCTGCAATCCACAGGAACTGACAATCTCCTCTACTTTTAGTTTGACTTCTTCGCGGTTGCGACCATGTACCATGGTAAAGAGATTATATGGCCAGTCAGGCAGGCGGCGAGGTCTGCGGTAGCTCAATGTTACGCAGGAAAACTTGCCAATACAGGTGCCCAGCTCACCGACTCTGTCATCCGGTACGTCCCATACCACCATGCCATTGGCTTTGTAACCCAGTTCGCGATGTCGCACGACGACACCATAGCGTTTTATTGAACCGTTGTTAATCAGTTTTTGCAGTCGCTGGATGACATCCTGCTCGGTTGTAGAAAGTCTTCGAGCGATGTCTGCATAGGGCCTGCGAACAACAGGCAATCCATTCTGTACAATCTTGATGAGCGCACGGTCTTCATGCGAGAGTTGTGCAGCCAGTTTGTTTGCTTGCATTATGCCCATTGCAGTTTAAAACCCAGGTCAATGAAATAGTCTTCCAGCATCGGTAAAGACATCAGTGGATACTCGGCATGCTGTTCTATTTCGTGCAATACAATATCAAGATGTTCTTCACTCGATGCGGTCACAACAAACCATAAATTAAATTCATGATCACGCTCATAGTTATGATTGACTTCAGGAAAAGCGCTGATAATGCGGGCAACGCATTCCAGTTCTTCACATGGTATCGACATTGCAGCCAATGTGCTGACGCCGATACGGTTGGGTGTGAATACCGGGCCAACCCGGCTGATAACGCCTTCGTCCTGTAACTTGTTTACGGTGCTCAGTACTTCATTTTCGCTGACACCAAGCTGCTCGGCCAAATCGGCGAATGGAGTCGCAGACAAGGGCAGGTCATGTTGAAAATCGTTTAACAAACGTTTTTCCAGTGCAGTGAAGGATGTGGAGATATCAGTCATGCGGCTATAAACCTGTTTGATGTGCACGATAAGTGAGAAAGATACCACTGGGTTTTTCAGCACCAATCGTGGTTACCTGTTCAAATGTTTCAGTATCGAAAACTGCCAGCCTGTCTTCATCCCGAACTGAAGCCCAGACTTCTTCGCCACGAGGTTCGAATTCCATATGAAGCACGCCCTTGCCGGGTTTCAATATTTTAACGATCTTTAAAGACTGGGTGTCGATGACCTGCAGGGTGTCATTGTCGGGTACTGCAAAGTTGACCCAGATATTGCGTCCGTCTGGACGCGCCATGACAAACACGGGCTGGCCATGAACCTTGATACGACCTGCTTCAGTCCAGGTGGTGGTGTCTATAACAAGAACTTCGTGGCGGCCAATCGCAGGTACGAAGGCCAGGTTGCCGGCAATGGCCCAACCTTCAAGATGTGGCATTTTGTAAACAGGCATTTTTTGTTCACCTTTGCCATAGCCGTTCAGTATGCGCTTTACACCGGCATCCAGGTTCCATAAATCAAGCAGGGCCATGCCATCTTCACCAAACAGGCCGGCAATATAGTAACGACCGTCCGGGGTGATTAATGCATCGTAGGGATTGATGCCAATGTCTTTATATTTTGTGATTTCCGGCTTGTCTGATATTGACATGTCGGCAAGCCAGATTTCGCCAGCATCCCACAAGCTGAAGATAAACTTTTGGCCCGGTGCATCCACCAGGCCGATGACTTTTGATTGCTGTTTGTCATTGCCATAGACGGCAGGGATATCGGCTACCAGTTCCAGGGTGCCAGCATCAAATATCTTGACGCCACCGGGTTCATAGTTGGAGACGGCAACGAGGCGGCCATCCTGCGAGATGGCGCCACCAATACTGTTGCCAGATTGTATAACGCGCTTGTCTATCTTCATGGACAGGATGTCGACTTTGGTCAGTCCGCCATCACGCCCGAATACGTAGGCATAGCGACCATCGCGTGAATACACGGCGGATGCATGTGAGAGATCACCCAGTCCGTCGATACTGCCGAGACTGGTGTTATTACTGGTTTCTATTACCTGTACACTGCCGCTGCCGCGCTCGATAACAATGCCGAGGTCCCCCGTGCCCCGGGCATAACTTGGGGGTATCAGCAGGAAAAGCATTACAAGCATCGTCAGGTGATGCATCACTTCACGCCCTGTTGCAGTTGCACGGTAATCCACTCGGCTTCGTCCTGTGTCAGCATGGCTTTCCACGGCGGCATGGCTGTGCCCGTGCGGCCTTCAAGAATAGTTGTTACCAGCAGTTCATTGGGCTTGCCGTTTAAGGTTTCCGGAAGCAGGGCAGGGCCAAGACCGCCTTTGAGCGTCATGCCATGGCAGGAACCACAATCCTGTTTCAATAGATATAGCAACTCAGTCTGGCGCGCAGTGCTGATGTCTGCGACTGCCAGTTGTGATGCTGATACCAGCAGGAAACTAGCTATGAATGACATTCTTTTCATAGACAGTTTCTTCTAAAGCCTGATGGAACCAGTCAAGTTCATCGGCAAGTGTTACCACTTCACCAATGATGATCATTACGGGTGCCATCATCCCTTTTTCGCGTATGGCATCGTTCAGTTGATCGAGTGGTGCAATCACGCGTTGCTGTGAATCGGTCGTACCATTTTGCACCGCGGCAGCAGGTGTCGAGGAAGATAGCCCCGCGACGATTAATGAGCTGATGACAAGGCTGAGGTTAGCCAGGCCCATATAAATCACCAGGGTTGAATCGGGGTCAGCAATGGATTGCCAGTTGAGATCCAGCGGCTCGTCATTATTGAAATGTGCAGTAATAAACTGCACCCTGCGGCTGATACCGCGATGTGTTAACGGAATGCCGCTGTAGGCACTGCAGCCCGCAGCTGCAGTAATACCCGGTACAACTTCAAAGGGAATATTGTGCTGTTTCAGTGCGAGTACTTCTTCGCCGCCGCGGCCAAACATGTAAGGATCGCCGCCTTTAAGACGCACGATACGGCGGCCGGTTTTTGCCAGGTTTACAATGATCTCATTGATCTGATCCTGTGGTACGTTATGTTTTCCGGGTGATTTGGCGACAGATATACGGCTCACGCCCGTCGGGATCAATTCTAGAATATCGGCAGAGACCAGCCTGTCATAAATAACAACATCCGCTGCTCTTAATAAACGCAGCGCTTTAATCGTAAGGAGTTCTGCATCACCAGGGCCTGCACCCACCAGTGAAACGAAGCCTTTATTCATCATCAAAAGTACCCGCAGTTGTCATCGTTTTTATTATGTTTTTTTCACATTTAATCTGGCTCAGATGTGAGCGATAATGGACTGTCACCGTCTGTATGTCATTGATTTATGTCAAGCTATGACAATATTGTCATGCTCTACAGAAGGGCGTGGTAAAACCCCATATAAAACAGTATGTAATAAGGTGTTTTGAGTCCATGAACCGGGCTGAATATGGCTTGAACGCCTGTTCAAATACCCTGTGCAGCTTCCTGATGTTGATTTGACACAGATCATTTCTGTTTGACCTGCCTGTGTCTACAATATGCCGGTTATTGCCAGCCCGGTACGATATTGTACGGGAGGGTGGTACTTATGCTGTATTTAACTGATCGTTTAGCAAGGAATAACTCGTATGAATAAAAATCTGAGCATGTTCGGTGTAGCGCTGCTGATCCTGACACTGATCACTGCGGTGATACTGGGATTTATGGCAGGGCCAACCAGTCCGTTGACGTGGATGCTGGTAGTTATATTGATTGCAATCCCGTTCTTGCACAGGAAGTTGTCAGAAAAAGATTATCTGGAATGGAAGGATGAATACAGTGTCGGTATCGATTCCATCGACCAGCAGCATAGAAGACTTGTTAACCTGATTAACCAACTGCACACCGCGGTGACCTATTCAACCGGAGAGGAATTCGAGCGCGAAGCGCTGGATGAGCTGGTGGATTACACCAGGACCCACTTTACTTACGAAGAAAACCTGATGGAACTGAACGGCTATCCTGATTTTGAGCCACACAGGGACCAGCACAGGCAGATGATCCTGAAAGTTGAAGAAGTGCTGACCGAGTACGAGAAAGACCAGGATGCCGCTATGAATAATGCACTCAGCTATCTCAGTGACTGGTTGATCAATCACATCAACGGCACAGACAAGGAATACAGCAGTTACCTGATTGGCAAAGGGGTTAAGTAGTTGTTAGTCGTTCGTTATTAGTCGTTCGTCTTTAGTCGTTCGTCTTTAGTCTTTAGTCGTTAGTCGTTAGACGAAAGACCAAAGACCAAAGACCAAAGACCAAAGACCAAAGACCATCCCCTGTCCCGTGCGAAATAGTCACGAATGTGAAAACACTGTTCCTGCTGATCATACTCACACAAAACGGTGCGGGTGATATCAATGCCTCCTTCGTGAACACAGAAACACTTGAAGAGTGCCAGCAAAAAGCATTGATGGTTGAAGGTGTGTTCAAAGGTTCAAACATCCCGGTGATTGAAAGTCGCTGTATCCGTAGCGAGTTCAGGTTTTCCGAATTCAGCCATGCATCATCATCCAGCATGATCAGGAATTTCTATCTGGTGCATGTTGGCGATCAGTCCATAGCTATAACTCAAATGCCGGACTGGAAGTCGTGCATGAAACAGGCGGAACTGGGTGCAAAGCAGGGAAGGCTTTACTGCAGCAGTTCTGTACAAGCGCTTGAATAGCTCGCTTTGTTGATAAAAAATTTTTCACCGCAAAGACGCAAAGTAAGATTAGTTTTTTTAACCGCAGAGGCGCGGAGACGCAGAGAAAAGATAATTTTAATTGCGGTCATATTCCAGGCGTAGGGTGGGCTTCGCCCACCTGGCAAACCTGGAGTAAATGATGTGTTGGTGGGCGAAGCCCACCCTACGATTGCTGTACTTGATGTATCAGCAGGTTACGTCAATGAAATTTACCTCGAATTGCTGCTGAGATACGCCAGCATTAAATTTGCCTTTCCTCTGCGTCTCCGCGCCTCTGCGGTTAACAAATAATACTACTTACGCATGCGTTTCAATGACTCGTTCCTTCGAGATAACGTGTCTTGTTATACACATTATATTTCCCTGAAGGCTTGTTCATCGGTAAACGTTTTATTTCCTCCAGCGTATCACCGTTGTAAACAATTACCGCACCATCGGGATCCCAGATGCTGAGCAGGGCGTATTTGCCATCGCGGGTAAACTCAACGTGGGCTGCGGTTTTACCCGGTGCCGGACGCAGGGTTTTGACAATTTCCAGCGTGTTCTTGTCGATCACGTGCACCGCGTCCTTGTTGGGGCCGAAGAATACATCCACCCAGGCATAGGGTGAGTTTTTATGGCTGCGCATGAAAAAGCCGGGGCCCAGGGTTTCGATGTTCTTGATGGTTTTCCAGGTTTCCATATCGATGACGCTGACGTTGCCTGCCTTGATATTGGGTGTCGCCATTACCGTGCGGCCCTTGTACTCCCAGGTTATGCCTGAAGCCAGGTGTGGCATACCCGGCAGTTCAAGGTCGGGCACGGTGACGCGGCTGAGATCCATGTCAACGACCTGGGCTTTGCCTTCGCGCGAGGTGCCGATGATTGAAACGTATTCCTGGTCGAAGAAGAAATC
>CAZRKQ010000104.1:0-5249 GCA_964600755.1 uncultured Thiotrichaceae bacterium | reverse complement strand
CTCTGCGCCTCTGCGCCTCTGCGGTTAATTTATTCTGTTGCCTGATCATCATACGAATAAGGTAAATCCAGAATAGTCACATCCGGCCCTTTCGCATCACCCAGTTTGAGTTTGCTGTTTTCGGCGTCTTTGGTCTGAATCACTGCCAGCGCATCATAATTGCCGTCGGGATTCTGTTGTACGCTGAGTATGGTGCCAATATCCTGGCTTTCAGTTGACGTTTCCGTAACCAGTGAAGCGCCTGTTTCGGGTATTTCATGGGCATCAAATCCGATGCGGTACATGCGCCTTTTCAGTTTGCCAAGATAGTGCATGCGCGCAACGATTTCCTGGCCGGGATAACACCCCTTGGTAAAGCTGACGCCATTGATCAAATGCATGTTTGCCATTTGAGGGACGAAGGCGTCGATTGTGCCTGCATTGATTACCGGAATTCCAGCCTGGATGTTTAGCAGTTCCCATACATTTGCGCCGACCGGTGTGGCATGTACATCGAGGGACTGCCATAGTTTCTTCATGGGCTCGAGCAGGCCATAAATTTCAAATCGGGGGATGGCGCCGGCAACCCGAACAACAGTAAAGTCTTTGTACTCGATAGACTCATCAATGTTCTCCGGCAGCTTGCCTACAATATCACCAAGGTGATCAATCATCTTGTTGCCGCTGGCGCCAATTCCCATCAGTGCATCGCTGGCATCTTCCAGGGTGACCTTTGAGCGCAATACAAACATGCGCAGCCTGCTCAGTGCGGCTTCAAGCAGCTCGTAGGGTAATGTCAGGTAATAAGTCTGTTCACGTCTGAATATACGGAAATTACACAGCATTCTGCCCTTGGGAGAACACAGGGCGCTTAGCTGACTGTGCGCTTCATCGACCTGGTTAATGTCATTGGTGAACTGTGCTTGCAGGAATTCAGCCGTGTCCTCGCCGTAGGCTGCAATAATGCCGAAGTGCGACAGGTCACAGAACAGGTCGCCGGTATGGGCTATGCGACGCTCACGCTCAGGGTTTCCAAACGTTGCTACACAGTCTTGTTCAAATTCAGCCCCGGCGTTTTGCAGGAAGTCTTTCCACTCGTGTTTCATGGTTATTCGCTTTTGTTGGTTTATATTATCTTAGTCAAAGCCTGAGACTAATTCATTATAGAATATATATTGAATTGTCTTGCCTGACCTGCGCCCGGCATATTAGACTGGCGACACGCAGAACCGTTCGTATCAATGGATGTCCAACCATCTAAACCTTGCCTGGTGGCATACAAGAACAATAATTAAGGATAAGAGTTGACTGATAAAAGACCAGTCTATTTGAACCTGTTCAAAATCCGCCTGCCAACCACGGGTATTGTTTCTTTTGCGCATCGTGTATCCGGTGTTTTACTGTTCCTGGCGATACCCTTTTCGATCTATCTTCTCGATCTTGCTGTTACATCAAAGCAGGGCTTCGAACAAAACATCCAGCTGCTGCAACAACCTATTCTACAAGTTATTCTGCTGGTTTTGGTGTGGTCTTTAGTTCACCATTTTCTCGCCGGGATCCGCTATCTATTGCTAGATTTTGATATCGGTATCGAAAAAGCCGGCTCAAATATCTCTGCGTGGATCGTGATCATTGCCGAGGCCTGCATTATGGCAGTCTATCTCTGGCGGGTGTTGCTATGAGCAGTATATACGTGTTGCATGGTCTCAGGCCCTGGCTGATACAGCGCATCAGTGCAGTCTATATTGCTTTATTCGTAGTCTATATCGGTTTTACGCTGGCAGCTGTTAGCGATATCAGTTATCAGCAGTGGCACGACTGGTTATTTCATCCACTCAATACCATTGCTGTTGGCCTGTTTGTGATCGCATTGCTGTTGCATGCATGGATTGGAATGCGCGATATCATTCTGGATTACGTGCATAACACCTTGATTCGAATGATGGCCTTGACCCTGGTAATGGCCATACTGATAAGCAGTGCGTTGTGGAGTGCAAAAATCCTGCTGCTGACTGTGGCTATGTGAGTGACACTTTTTATGCCTGATATTCCCAGAAGACAGTTTGACTCGTTGATCATAGGCGCCGGTGGCGGCGGCCTGCGTGCCGCGCTGCAACTTTCCAATGCGGATGCCAGTGTCGCTGTTGTGTCAAAAGTATTTCCAACACGTTCACATACCGTTGCGGCCCAGGGCGGTATGAACGCGGCCCTGGCCAATGTATTGCCGGATAACTGGCACTGGCACATGTTTGATACCGTCAAGGGCAGTGATTACCTGGGTGACCAGGATGCCATAGAATACATGTGCCGCTCAGCGCCCCGGGCGGTTTATGAACTGGAGCATTTCGGCGTACCTTTTTCACGCCTTGAAAATGGCGGCATTTACCAGCGGCCGTTTGGCGGGCAAAGCCAGAATTTTGGCGGCGACCAGGCGGCCCGTACCTGTGCCGCAGCTGACCGTACTGGTCACGCCATCCTTCACAGCCTGTATCAACAGAACATACGTGCGAAGACACATTTCTTCGATGAATATTTTGCGGTTGACCTGCTCAAGGATGAGCAGGGCTACGTGCTGGGTGCACTGGCATTCAATATTCATAATGGAGAACCGGTTGTGATAGAGGCAAAAACAACCTTGCTGGCTACCGGAGGTGCCGGACAGTTGTTCAGAACAACAACCAATGCACTGATTAATACCGGCGATGGTATGGGCATGGCGTTGCGCGCCGGCGTGCCATTACAGGATATGGAGTTTTTCCAGTTTCATCCGACGGGTATTGCCGGGCGCGGCATGTTGATTACCGAGGGTGCGCGCGGAGAAGGCGGTTACCTGGTGAATGCTGATGGTGAACGCCTGATGGAACGTTATGCGCCGAAGGCTAAAGACCTTGCCAGTCGAGATGTTGTGAGCCGCGCGATTGCAACCGAAGTGCGTGAGGGAAGAGGCTGTGGTCCGAACAAAGACCATGTCATGCTCAAGCTTGATCACCTCGGTGAAGATGTGATCCAGAAACGCCTTCCCGGCATTCGGCAGACCTGTATAACATTCCTCGGTATTGATCCTGCCGAAGCGCCAGTGCCGATCTTTCCAACTGCCCATTACACCATGGGCGGTATACCCACGAACCGCCA
This sequence comes from uncultured Thiotrichaceae bacterium, assembly GCA_964600755.1. Classification (GTDB taxonomy): domain Bacteria; phylum Pseudomonadota; class Gammaproteobacteria; order SZUA-229; family SZUA-229; genus JABDQW01. The sequence goes on along the minus strand of CAZRKQ010000104.1, from coordinate 2,138 downwards.
TGGCCAGGTGGTAATACCTGTAAAGGATACCCCCGAAGAGCCGGTTGCTGGACTGTATGCGGCCGGTGAGTGTGCCTGTGTTTCCGTGCATGGCGCAAACCGCCTGGGAGGAAATTCGCTGCTGGATATCCTGGTATTCGGCCGCGCCGCCGCCAACCACATCATCGATTATTTAGCAGAAAACCGCTATCACCGGCAAATGGACAGTGGCAGTCTCGATTCTGCAATAAACCGCATGCAGCGCTGGGACAGAAGCGGAAATGGCGATGGCGAGTCTGTGAGTGTGCTACGCGATGAACTTAAAACAGTTATGGAAAACCATTGCAGTGTGTTCCGTAATGAAGAAGTGTTGACTGAAGGTGTTGCTAAAGTAGAACAGATTGCAGAGCGCTTCAAACATGCACGCATTGATGACCACAGTTCGGTGTTTAACACGGCACGTGTAGAAGCGCTCGAACTCGAGAACCTGGTTGGGGTGGCGCTGGCAACCATACATTCAGCCTGTGCACGTAAGGAAAGCCGTGGTGCACATTCAAGAACGGATTACACAGAACGCGACGATAAAAACTGGATGCGTCACAGCCTGTATTCACTCGAAGCCGGCATTGATTACAAACCGGTACGCACCAGGCCCATCAGCGTTGACAGTTTTCCGCCAAAGGCGAGAGTGTATTAATACAGTGGCAAGGGACGAGTGGCGAGTGGCAAGTGCGTAGCCTGGATTAGCGAAGCGTAATCCGGGATGTAATGGCAAAGTGTAGCCTGGATGCAGCGAAGCGTAATCCGGGAACGGAAGAGAAAAATTAACGTAATAGAAGTGAATAGTGAATAGTGAAAATCTTGCAAAATCATCATTGTCGTCATGCCTGCGAAGGCAGGCATCCAGCGTCTTTTCAGTTGTGGCAGGAAACTAACTAATGAAATTCCGCATCTACCGCTACAATCCGGATGTTGATAACAAGCCCTATATGCAGGACTTCGAGCTGGCTGAAATCGAACCCGGCATGATGCTGCTGGCGGCATTACTCAAGATAAAAGACACGATCGATGAGTCACTGAGTTTTCGCCGTTCATGCGGCGAAGGTGTGTGCGGTTCAGATGGTATGAACATTAATGGCATCAACGGCCTGGCCTGTATAACGCCACTATCAAGTTTAAAGCAACCGGTTGAAGTCAGGCCATTGCCCGGTCTGCCAGTGGTACGCGACCTCATTATCGACATGGATCAGTTTTATCAGAATTATCGAGATGTTAAGCCATACCTGATCGTTAATGACCCGATGCCGGAAGTCGAGTTGCCGCAAACCCCGCAGCAACGTGAAAAACTCGATGGCCTTTATGAGTGCATCCTGTGTGCCTGCTGTTCAACTCAATGCCCGTCTTTCTGGTGGAACCCGGACAAATACCTTGGCCCTGCAGCCTTGCTGCAGGCATCACGCTTTATCGAGGACAGCCGTGACCAGGCAACGGAAGAACGTCTTGCTGCACTGGAGGGTCCGTTCAAGCTGTTCCGCTGTCACACCATCATGAACTGCGTGCAGGTTTGTCCCAAGGGATTGAATCCGACAAAAGCGATTAACAACATCAAGAAGATGATGGTGAAGCGATCACTATGAGTGTGCACATTACGGAATATTCAGAACTCAAATGGCGCTGCCGCAGGGGCATGCTGGAGCTGGATATTCTGCTTAACAGCTATCTCGATAAAAACTACGAAACCATGTCACAACAACAGGGTGAAGTATTCAGTGATATGCTGGATTATCCGGACAAGGTGCTGCTGGATCTGCTGATGGGGGAAATGCAGTCCAGCGACCAGTCAGTCAACGCACTGGTACAAAGTATTCGGCAAGCATCAATATGCTGAAAATGTAGTCGAATTTCCTGTATTCTCGCAAAGGCGCAAAGATGACATGAGTTTATTAGTAGTAGTTCATGCTTGATCTGACAGTTACTGCCAGATTTTACCTCGCCGTAGGCGGACCATCTTAAAAGCTTAACGTCTTGTTCTCTCGCAAAGGCGCGAGGCACGCAAAGGAAGAGGAATACAACGAAATTATTTCATGGAACAAAAAACACATATACCTTTGCGTTCTCTGCGCCTTTGCGAGAGTAAACATCCGTAGTATTTTTATATA
>CAZRKQ010000103.1:0-5828 GCA_964600755.1 uncultured Thiotrichaceae bacterium | reverse complement strand
CCGTAATCCGCCGGATGCAGTCGGTGCAATACGCTTCGCTATTGCACCCTACACACTGTTTGACTGGAAAGTGGGATTTCCCCTTGAAGCTTGCCGAGGCATTCGGCTTTGGTAGGGAAAATCAGGCAGGACGCCTGATTTCATCCTGTTGAGCCTGGACGGCGAATCAGGACGGCCCGTTGGCAAAGGCGAATGGTGAGGGGACCCGCAGGGCAAGCTGATTGGGGCGGCGTTCTTTTGGTTACTTTTCTGTCGCTGTTGACAGAAAAGTAACTCGCCATCAAGGCGAAATCAAATGTCGGAATATACGAAACAGTTTAAATCAATACGATCAACTGATGTTCGCGACTAAAGTCGCTTGTATGGTAATGCTTACCTGAAATAATCTCTGCGTCCTCTGCGTCTCTGCGGTGAATATTTGTTTTAAGTAAAGAACCGCCCCGGATTACACATTACTCTTCAAGCAACGCCGGCAAAAAATACTCACTCACCAGTAATGACTTACCACCCACCCTGAATACCGAACGCCTTCCCCAGACCATATCGTCTTCTGCAAGCCCAAGGCCGTCAGGTAACTGGCCACCCGTCAGAGAAGTCACCATAACCTCATCCCGCTGCATGGTCCTGTCCGCAAACAACATGGCACCAAGCGGACGTGTGCCAAGATTTGCGTAAATTCGTTGTTTACCTTTAATTGTTGAAAACGGTATTACCGTTCTTGCATATACCCAGCAAGCCTTACCGCAACACAATCTGACCTGTCTAATCAGCGCATAACTTCCGGTTTCCATTGCCAAGGCTTTAAATTCATCCAGACGAGGCTTTTCTACGGTCTGTGACAGCACTTCAACACGAATATCGGCCGTGCATTTTTGTTTCAGCCGTTCTGTCAGTGAGGAAGGGTCAAACAACCATGCCTGGATATCTGTAGGTACATGCTTGGAAAATAGTTGGCGCCGCTGAAACCAGCGCTGCTTAAGAGAAAGTCCGTACATTAACGACTGAATAACCTAGCCCACATATTGCATGAAGGATTTGGATTTTAGGGATAAGCTGGCTAAGCAGGTTGGGCGATCGCCCGCGGATTCATAGCCATTGCTATGGATCAAGGGGGATCGTTCAAGATGCGACGCCAGGTTGTTCGTCTCATCCATGAGACTCACCCCTTCGGGGCTAACGCGAAATTTTGTTCCTGACAAAATATTGTTCATAAAACCAAATAGGACACACGATTTATTTCGTTCATTTTACTAAATATGACTCTGACATATATCATTAAAGAGCATTCCGTGTCCGCCTTCGTGCAATATGCGGGCCAGTCTGAAACCGAGTCGATGAATAATACCGCTAATCGGCGCAGGTTGCGAAAATGGAAAAAATGGCGGGGTTTGCTAGCTCAACCAGCGCGCAAGGGTTTTCTTCAAATCTGCCTCAACAACCGGTTTACCAATGTAATCATTCATCCCGGCTTGAATGCACTTCTCACGGTCTCCTTCCATCACATTAGCTGTCATCGCGATTACCGGCAGCTTGAGTAATACATCCTGCTGCCTGATGCGTTGAGTTGCTTCATATCCATCCATCACAGGCATCTGGCAATCCATTAATACCGCATCAAATTCACCCTGCTCCAGCATATTCAGCGCTTCCTGCCCGTCACCTGCAAGTGTGGATGTAATTCCAATTTTCTCCAGCATCTTCTGTGCAACCATCTGGTTAATCGGATTATCTTCTACCAGCAATACATGCCCGCTGAGTTTACCTTTTTGTTCAGGCTCCTGAACTTCGAGCTGTTTTATGCTTTGCTCTTTACTGATTTCGAGAGGTATCCTGAACCAGAATATTGAACCTTCACCCGGCGTACTCTCAACACCAAACTGGCCCTGCATCATCTCCACCAGCTGCTTGACGATAGCAAGACCCAATCCGGTACCACCGTATTTACGCGTGGTCGAACCATCAGCCTGGGTAAACTCATTAAACAGCTTGTCTAAGACTTCCTCTTTAATACCCACCCCGGTATCCTCGACTTCGAAGCTGATACCGGCAATTTTGTCGTCACTTGAAACAACACGTATTCTTACCAGCACGTGCCCTTTTTCTGTGAACTTGAGCGCATTAGATATCAGGTTGGCCAGTACCTGTCGAATACGCGTCGGATCACCTACTAATACCTGCGGCAACTGCTCGTCAATATCAGCATAAAGCTGAATAACTTTTTCTTCTGCTGTCATGGTGTGCAAGGTAATCAGCTCGTTGACTATTTCGCGCAAATCGAGCGGTATCAGTTCAATGTTTAATTTACCGGCTTCGATCTTCGATAGATCAAGTATGTCATTGAGAATCGTCAGCAACGAGTGTGCGGACTTGTGCGCGGTACTGATGTACTCCTGTTGCGCGGGGCCAAGTTCTGTATCAGACAGCAACTGTAATGTCCCGATAACCCCGTTCATGGGTGTTCGTATCTCGTGACTCATGTTTGCCAGAAACTCGCCCTTGGCCTGGCTCATTTCTTCCGCCTTGTCTCTTGCCTGCTTCAACTCCTGCTCCATGCGCTTCACATAATCAATTTCTTCAGTAAGTTCCTTGTTCATGTTTTCCAGTTCAACGCCTGCCAGCGTAAGAGTCTGGATAAGTTCCTCATTGGTATATTCGAGTCTGAGTGCATCAGACGATGCTAGATACATACGATAAACAGCCAGTATCATCACTACCATAAACAGCCCGGTCATGGCTGACAACGCATAATAGACCTCGCCTCCGATATAGAACAGGCGCACCATCAGCGGTACCAGCGCAAGACCGACAAAACCGGAATACAACCAGGCGACATTCGATAGAGTGACGCCGCTGGCAGCAACACCGGCAAGAATGAATGCAAGAACTACTTGTTCCAGGCGGTCATAGGGAAACATAAGCGTAGATGTTATTCCCCAACCTGCACCGGTGATTAAAACAGCAAGCACATACCAACGTCGGGCAATATCGACGTAGGCTCGCTTACGCGCAGGATCATACAACCTTGAATAGGTTATAAATGTACGCACAGTAAACAACAAGGCCATCATACCCAGCCAGAAACTTAGAACAACATGCGGCAGCTTGTTCCACAGCAGCACAACCCAGAGTATGGCCATAATGAAACCGACAAGACCACCAAAACCCGAGCCTTCTATCAGGCGCGTAACCTGGGTCTGCATAACGCGGTCGCCGAAATCACTGGCCTTATAGGCCGCCTTCACTTCTGCGCCAATCTGGTTGTTATTGAGTACCTGTTCGATCATCGGGGCTTAAATTAACAAGAGTGTCTTTACTATAAATAGTCGAGAGCGAATATAAATACCAGCTTAAACAGAAGTAATACCGCCATTGAAGCCATTAAACTGCGCCATAACGGTCTGCCTTGCCAAGCCAGCGACGTATAAGCGGTTTAACCATTTCCGGATGGTTCTGTAAAATATAACGCGAAGCGAGATTCACTTCTGTTAACCATGGCTCGTCCCTGACAATATCAGCGATGCGCATCTGCATCAAACCTGTCTGGCGCGTACCCAGCACTTCGCCCGGACCACGCATTTCCAGGTCTTTTTGCGCAATAACAAATCCGCTGCTTGTTTCGCGTAATACCGCCAGTCGTTGCTTACCGCGCTCAGACAATGGCGGGCTGTAAATTAATACACATGCACTTTGCTTTTTTCCTCGCCCAACACGGCCACGCAATTGATGCAGCTGCGCCAGACCCAAACGCTCCGCGTTTTCTATTACCATCAGCGAAGCATTAGGCACATCAACACCAACTTCGATAACTGTTGTAGCTACCAGCAAGTTGATATCTCCCTGCTTGAAACGATTGATGACTGTATTCTTTTGCTCCTGCTTCATGCGGCCATGCACCAGGCCAATACTCAACTCCGGCAGTGCCTGCTGCAATGCACTGGCAGTTTCTTCTGCTGCCTGGCATTGTAAAAATTCGGACTCCTCGACCAGTGTACAAACCCAGTAAGCCTGCTCACCTTTGGCGCAGGCTTTTACCACACGATCGAGAACTTCCTGCCGGCGTTGCTCGGATACCACCACAGTAGAGACCCGCTTGCGCCCGGCCGGCAATGCGTCAATAACCGAGTAATCAAGATCCGCGTAAGCCGTCATTGCCAGGCTTCGAGGAATCGGTGTTGCCGTCATGATTAACTGATGGGGAATATTTCCATTAAAGCGGCCTTTGTCTTTTAATGCCAGACGTTGATGTACGCCAAAGCGATGCTGCTCATCGACAATAATCAATGATAGTTTTTTAAACTCGACATCCTCCTGAAACAAGGCATGCGTACCAACTATGATATGCACTTTTGCATTCTTGATCGCCTCGAGCTTACTCTGTCGAAGCTGCCCTTTGTCTTTACCGGTTAGCAAAACACAGTCCTTAGCTGAAAACCAGTTGCAAAAATTTACATATAACTGTTCTGCAAGAATTTCCGTAGGCGCCATAAGCGCCGCCTGCTTTTTAGAGATTATTGCAGTTAACACTGCGCATGCAGCAACAACCGTTTTACCCGAGCCGACATCGCCCTGTAATAATCGCATCATTGGTGATGCATTAGATAAATCATCAAGAATTTCAGCAATCACAGTCTGCTGCGCGGTCGTTAGGTCAAATTCCAGTCGCTGTTTGAAGTCATCGAGTTGTTTCGCATCAAGCAGTAATGGCTCAGCCTCTTCTTTCTTTACGCGTTGCCGTAACTGCATCAGGCTCAGCTGATGTGCCAGTAATTCTTCGAATATCATGCGCTGCTGTACCGGGTGCCTGCATTGCTCGAGTTGTTCGAGTGAAGTAGCGGGCGAAGGATGATGCAGTGTCTGTATTGCCTGCTGCAGATTTGGAAAACCATGTTTTTTCAAAACCACATCCGGAACATAATCATGAAGCCTTTCGCCATTAAGCCTGTGCAATACCTGGTCAATCAGACTTCTGAGTAACGCCTGATGCACGCCTTCGGTTTTAGGATATACCGGTGTCATGGTCTCCTCGACCGCAGATGTCTGCTGATCGAACAGACGCCGGTATTCAGGATGAACCATTTCTATGCGATGATTATTGAAGCGGGCTTCGCCATAACAACGCACACGCACACCTTTGACCAGGTTAGCCTGTTGTGTTGAATTGAAATAAAAGAAGCGAAGCAATAATGAACCGGTACCATCTGCAACATGACATAACAAGGAGCGCCCACCCCTGCCACCACGACGCTTGCCACCATAACGCACTTCGGCATGCTCGATAACACCTTCGATCACTGCATGCTGGCCATGCTGCAATGAACCGATAGGCATTACACGCGTGCGGTCTTCATAACGTAACGGCAGATGAAACAGTAAATCCTGCACCCGGTAGATACCAAGCTTTTCCAGTTTAGCTGCAACACTGGGACCAACGCCCTTGAGCACCTCAACAGACTGATACTCGAAGGGTTCTTCGGAAGTGGAATGCGTCTGTGTGGTTACCGTGGATGCCATATGCGCTTAGTTTCGCATATTCTGTTTTATATTTATTAATCGTATTAAATCTAATCGTTCCACCTATTCCGGCATTTTATTTCGCCTTGATGGCGAGTTACTTTTCTTTGCCCAATTAATATTTCTTGGCAAAGAAAAGTAACCAAAAGAAAAGGCACCCCAACCAGTTTGCCCTTGCGGGTCCCCGAGGCATTCACCTTTGCCAACGCGCCGTCCTGATTCGCCGTCCAGGCTCAACAGGACTAAATCCGACGTCCCTGTCGGCCATCAGTTTATTTCCAGGGCCCTACCAAAGCCGAATGCCTCGGCAAACTTCA
>CAZRKQ010000102.1:0-19917 GCA_964600755.1 uncultured Thiotrichaceae bacterium | reverse complement strand
CGAAGTGAATTTTAAGTCACTGTTTATACATGGTTATTTCTGATGGCTCGCAAAACCTCATACAGTTCACAAATAAAACACTATCCCTTTCGGGATAACGGCAAATGCCCCTGCTCTCCCAAGGGTAGGATTCTGACTTTCTAATGCAGCCCCTAGAATTGCGTCACCAAAATTCAGTACCCTTATACCGGTATAAGGATATTGTGAATGAGTACTTTTAGGATTAGAATTTGTCGCTCAATTCTAATCTTGCTTGCAAGCAGATAAGCCAATAGGAGACGACCCATGGCCAAAAAGATTTACGAAACCCCGATGTTGGATGAGCTGGAAAACGGCCCGTGGCCGAGTTTTATCTCAGGTATCAAGAAACTCCGAGATGAACATCCGGATGCACGCATCCAGGAAATGACCAGCAGCCTGCTCGGCCAGTTGGAACACTCCTACGAAACTCGCAAGGGTTACTGGAAAGGCGGTACAGTTTCCGTATTTGGTTATGGCGGCGGCATTATCCCTCGCTTCTCTGAAGTTGGCTCAGCCTTCCCAGAATCTAAAGAATTCCACACACTGCGTGTACAGCCTCCTGCCGGCAACCACTACACCACTGCTATGCTGCGTCAGCTGGGTGACAGCTGGGAAAAATGGGGTTCCGGCCTGCAGACCTTCCATGGCCAGACAGGTAACATCATGTTTATCGGTACTACGACCGAAAACACACAGCATTTCTTTGACGAAATCAATGAGTACGGTTGGGACCTCGGCGGTGCCGGCCCTTGCGTACGTACAGCAATGTCATGTGTAGGTGCTTCACGTTGTGAAATGTCCTGTGCCAATGAGCATGGCATTCACCGTCACCTGGTAAACAACTTTACAGATGATGTTCACCGTCCTGCACTGCCATACAAATTCAAATTCAAGGTGTCGGGTTGTCCGAACGACTGCCAGAATGCAATCGAGCGTGCTGACATGGCTGTTATCGGTACCTGGCGTGATGACATGAAGGTCGACCAGGAAGAAGTAAAAGCTTATGTCGCGAAGAAAGGTCGTCAGTATATTAACGACAACGTAATTACTCGTTGCCCGACCAACGCACTGGCACTGAATGATGATGACACACTGGCCGTTGATAACCGCAACTGTGTACGCTGCATGCACTGCCTGAATGTAATGCCAAAAGCACTGCACCCGGGCGACGACAAGGGCGTAACCATCCTGATTGGTGGTAAGCGCACACTGAAGATCGGCGACCTTATGGGTACTGTTGTAATCCCGTTCAAGAAGCTGGAAACAGAAGAAGATTACGAAAACCTGATTGAAATGGCTGAAGAAATTATCGACTTCTGGGCTGAAAACGGTCTCGAGCACGAACGCTGCGGTGAAATGATTGAGCGCATCGGTCTGGTTAACTTCCTTGAAGGTGTTGATTTTGACCTGGACATCGATCCAAACATGGTTTCTAGCCCACGTCAGAGTTCATACGTTCGTATGGACGGCTGGGATGAAGAAGCTGAAAAGTGGTTCGAGCGTAAACTCGAAGAAGCTGCTGCTTAATCATTACACACGTTATATATAACTCATGGAAGGGGCTACGGCCCCTTTCTAACAAAACATAAATATTTTTTGAGGAATAACCATGTCTGATAAACCTCGTTCACCGATCGAATCCGGATGACCTGACGCATTCCAGTATATGCATCCAGTAATGCGTAAAAACTATGGTGCGTGGAAATACCACGAACACCCAAAACCAGGTGTACTTCGTCACATTGGCTACAGCGGCGATGAAATCTGGACTGTACGTGTTGGTACACAACGTATTCTCGATATCTTTACACTGCGCAAGCTGTGCGATATTGGTGACGAGTTCGCTGATGGTTACATCCACTTCACAATTCGCAGCAACGTTGAATACATGGTTGCTGATGAAGCCAAGGTGGAGCCATTAATCAAGGCAATCGAAGATGCTGGTTTCATTGTTGGCGGTACCAAGAACTCTGTAACCATGATCTCTCATACTCAGGGCTGGTTGCACTGTGATATCCCGGGTACAGACGCTTCCGGTGTTGTGAAGTCCATGATGGACGAGCTCATCGACGAGTTCCGTGAAAACAACATGCCTAATCGTGTTCATATCACGACTTCCTGCTGCCAGATTAACTGTGGTGGCCAGGGTGATATCGCTATCAACGTTCAGCACACCAAGCCACCCAAGATCAACCATGATCTGGTTTCTAACGTTTGCGAACGTCCATCAGTTGTTGCCCGTTGCCCTGTGGCTGCTATTCGTCCCGCAATGGTTAACGGTAAGGCATCACTGGAAGTTGACGAGAAGAAGTGCATCTGCTGCGGCGCATGCTTCCCTCCTTGTCCTCCTATGCAGATTAACGACGCTGAGCACACCAAGCTGGCTATATGGGTTGGCGGTAACCACTCCAATGCACGTGGCAAACCAACATTCCAGAAACTTGTTGCTGCCGGCATCCCTAACAACCCACCGCGCTGGCCTGAAGCTAATGCGATTGTTAAGGGTATTCTGAAAGCCTACAAGGAAGGCGCAAAAGACTGGGAACGTATCAATGACTGGATTGAACGTATCGGCTGGCCACGCTTCTTTGAAGTCACTAACCTGCCGTTCACCAAGTACCACGTTGACACATGGCGCGGCGCTCGTAACAGCTTGAACGCTTCAACACACATTCGCTTCTAATAAAGGTTAAGTCGTGAAATTAGGAATCCAAATAAACGAAGGTCCATACCAGCACCAGGCGGCTGACTCCGCTTATCAGTTTACCAAAGCTGCGCTGGCCAAGGGCCATGAAATATTCCGCGTGTTCTTCTATCACGATGGTGTAAACAACGCGACGCGTCTTGCAGTTCCACCGCAGGATGACCGCAATATTACACAGTTGTGGACTGAACTACAGAAAGAACACAATCTTGACCTGGTTGTCTGCATCGCAGCTGCACAGCGCCGCGGTTTGATGGACGAAGATGAAGCCAGGCGTCAGGGTAAAGATGCCAATAACATCGCTGAAGGTTTCCGCATCTCAGGCCTGGGTCAGCTGATCGAAGCAGGCATTGAGAGTGATCGCCTTGTGACATTCGGTGCGTAAGGAGAATACTGATGGGTAAAAGATTCATGTACATGAACACCAAGGGCCCTTACGGCACAGTCTATGCACTGGAGTCGCTGGAAGTTGTGCTGATAGGCGCTGCTTTCGAGCAGGATGTCAGCCTGGCATTTATTGGCGATGGTGTGTATCAGCTGAAAAAAGGTCAGGACACACAAGGTATCGGCATGAAGAACTTTTCGCCGACCTACGCTGCACTGGGTGATTACGACGTAAACAAAATCTACGTCGAGAAAGAATCACTGGAAGAGCGCGGTCTGAGCCTGGATGATCTTCAGCACCTGGTGTGGGAAGACGAAGATGAAGACTGGGCTGAAAAGGATTCTATTAAACTGGTCAGTCGTGCAGAGCTCGCCGATGTCATCGACGACCAAGATGTTGTTTTGAGTTTCTAGGAGATTGAATATGACAACTTTACATACTGTTAATAAATCTCCTTTCAGCAGCAGCGCATTTGATGACTGCCTTGGCCTTGCCAGGAGCGGATCTACTGTTCTGTTGTTTGAAGACGGTGTATTTGCAGCAACAAAAGGCACCAAGCCTGCTGAAGCAATCGCAAACACTGATGGTGTTACCTTCGCTGTTCTAGGCCCCGATCTGAAGGCTCGAGGCGTTGAAGGCAAGATCGCTGATGGGATCCAGGTCGTTGATTATGACGGTTTTGTGGATTTAGTGGCCGAGCACGACAAAGTTCACGCCTGGCTTTAATTATTAATTTTTAATTCGTTCTCAACGAGGAGCGCAAATCATGCCAATCGAAGTAAACGGTAAGAGTCTTGAAGTAGATGAAGAAGGTTACCTGGCTAACCTTAGCGAGTGGGAACCCGCTGTCGCTGAAGTAATGGCTAAGGATGAAGGTCTTGAGCTGAATGATGACCACTGGGAAATCATTAACTTCCTTCGTGAATACTACGAAGAATACCAGATCGCACCAGCTGTACGCGTACTGACAAAAGCTGTCGGTAAAAAGCTGGGTAAAGAAAAAGGCAACAGCAAGTACCTGTACGAACTGTTCCCATATGGCCCGGGTAAGCAGGCTTGTAAATTAGCCGGCCTTCCCAAGCCAACAGGTTGCGTATAAGACCTGACTGAATACAGGGGGTCGGTCAAACGGCCCCCTGCTATACAAAACTTTTTAACGAACAAGGCGAGACACTTCAGTAATGACTGCTCTTAGTATTTTATATGTCGTACTGTTCTATGCTGCAATTGCGGTACTGGTTGGCGGAATAACCAACAAGGTTATGCAGTATAAGCGTGTACCTGCGCCATTAAAGATTCCTGTAACGCCGGCACCTCTCACTAAAACGGGTGTGGCCTGGCGTTTTATAACCGAGATTGTCTTTTTCAACAGTCTGTTCCGTTCTACGAAATGGACCTGGCTGTTTGGCTGGATATTCCATGTTGCCCTGCTGCTCGCATTCTTCCGCCATCTACGCTATGTAATCAGCCCGGACAGTTTCCTCTGGCCCATCGTCAGCCTGCAAGTTGTGCAAAGCTTTGGTAAATATGCGGGCTTTGCCATGGTGGTTGGCCTGCTTGGCCTGCTTGGTCGCCGCATCTTCGTTGACCGCGTGCGCTACATCTCATCACCTTCAGACTACTTGATGCTGCTGCTGATTATCGGCATCGCAGTTAGCGGCCTGATGATGAACTATGTCGTACGTACTGACATTGTTCAGTTAAAAGCATTCATCATGGGCCTGTTTTTGTTTGACTGGCAGAATCTGCCAAGTGACATAATTTTACTCGTGCATTTAACCCTGGTACTGATCCTCAGCTTCATCTTCCCAATCAGCAAATTGTTACATGCACCGGGTCTGTTCTTTGCACCAACCCGCTACCAGGTCGACAATCCGCGCGAAGTGCGTCACCTGTCACCCTGGGGTGCTGAAATAGAAGCTAAAGACGGTAGAAACGCTTAATAAAGCGTAAACAACAACACAATATTATTGTCAGGAACATTGAGTAATGGCTGATTTCGAAATACCGGAAACGCATGAATTCCCCGTGATTCCTACCGTGATGGAAGGCGTCATGTCGCATAGCGCTCCATTCCTGGCTAAGGCTGAATTCCAGGAACAACTGGGCTTCCCCGGCGATGGCGAATTAATCGAAGGCTGGAAAGAAACCTTCATCGCCAAGCTCGGTGAGATGCTGGGCAAATACCGCTCGCTGCTGGTGTTCATGGACATCTGCGTTAAATGCGGCGCATGCACTGACAAGTGCCATTATTTCCTCGGCACCGGCGATGCCAAGAACATGCCTGTCGCACGTCAGGACCTGCTGCGCAAGGTTTACCGCCGCTATTTCACCTTCGCAGGCAAATATTTCCCAAAACTGGTTGGCGCTGTCGATCTGACTGAAGAAATCATCGACGAGATGTACAGCTACTACCACCAGTGTTCCGAGTGCCGTCGCTGTTCAGTATTCTGTCCCTACGGTATCGACACCGCTGAAGTCACCATGGCTGCGCGCGATATCCTTTCACATATCGGCAAGGGCCAGAAATATTCAAACGAAATTATTGGCAAGGTTTACAAAATCGGTAATAACCTTGGCCTGCCTGAACGCGCACTGGCAGATACACTGGAAGGCCTTGAAGAAGAAGTCGAAGAAGATACCGGCGTCAAGGTACGCTTCCCACTGGATGAGAAAGGCGCTGATATTCTGCTGGTTACACCATCGGCCGATTTCTTTGCAGAGCCTCATGTTGATGGCCTGATCGGTTATGCCAAGGTCTTCCATGCCGCCGGTGTGAGCTGGACTGTGAGCTCAAAGGCTTCAGAAGCGGCCAATTTTGGCCTGTTCATTGGTAACTACGAGAACATGCGCCAGATTTCCTTGCGTATACGTGACGCGGCGAAGGAACTTGGCGTCAAACGCATCATCTTTGGTGAATGCGGCCACGCCTGGCGTGTTGCCTACAACTTCCTCAACACGCTTGCCGGCCCCTGGGACTTCCTTGATCCGAACTACCCTGTACCACAGCATATTCTTGATTTCACTTTAGACTGCCTTGATCGCGGCATCCTCAATATCGACAAGTCAGAAAACGACTGGATGACGCTGACTTTCCATGACTCATGCAACGTTGCGCGCGCATCCCGCATCGGCTCATATCCTGGTAGTCAGTTCGAGATTCCACGCAAGGTTATAAAGGCGGTATGCAACAACTTTTATGATATGGCACCAGAAACGATTCATGACGCTACATTCTGTTGCGGTGGCGGTGGCGGACTGTTGACCGATGACCTGATTGAATTGCGTATCAAGGGTGCGCTGCCACGAATGGAAGCCCTGAAGAACGTCATCGAAGATAAAGGTGTTACGCACATGGCTGCTATATGCGCCATCTGTAAATCACAGTTTACAAAAACACTGCCCTACTATGGCATGACAATGGACCAGATCGTCAGTGTCCACCAGCTGGTGAGCAGCGCCATCATTCTTGAAGGCCAGGGTGATGCAGACGAAACAGATGCTGATACAGAAGAAGCAGCATAACAACGAATTTTAATGATACAAGCCGTTAACGGTATTACAACAGGAGAACTGGCATGGCAACCTCCACTGATGACATGAAAAACACTAAGTTAACCTTCAGAAAGTTTAAAGAAGGTGACGAGGACTGGCGCGGCTGGTCCAACATGATATTCAAAGAAGATACTTCAAACAAGTGTCCTACTTATGTACACCGTACACCTCCCTGTCAGGGAAGCTGCCCTTCAGGTGAAGACATTCGCGGCTGGCTGGATATTGTACGCGGCATCGAGAGACCGCCCGAAGGTGTCAGCATGCAGGAATACGCATTCCGTCGCTCAACGGATGCAAACCCGTTCCCTTCGATGATGGGCCGCGTCTGCCCTGCTCCATGTCAGGATGGTTGTAACCGCAACGATGTCGAAGACTTTGTCGGCATTAACGCGGTTGAGCAGTACATTGGTGATACTGCTTTCACCGAAGGCTACAAGTTCGATAACAGCGCTGAAATGACCGGCAAAAAAGTTGCCATCATCGGTGGCGGCCCTGCCGGCATGGCTGCGGCATACCAGTTGCGTCGCAAGGGCATCGCCTCAACAATTTTTGATTCTCACGATGAGCTTGGCGGCATGATGCGCTACGGCATCCCCGGCTATCGTACGCCACGCGACTTCCTCAACAACGAGTGCCAGCGTATTCTTGACATGGGTCACATCGAAACCCAAATGAATACCCATGTAGGCAAAGACGTAAGCGTTGAACAACTCGAAAAAGATTACGACGCAATCCTGTGGGCTATTGGCTGCTGGACAGGCCGTGACCTTCCAGTCGAAGGCTGGAGCGAAACTCCCAACTGTGTTTCTGCTGTCAAGTTCCTTGAACAATTCAACAAGGGAGAAATGAAATATACAGCCAACAAGGTACTGTGTGTCGGAGGTGGTGATACTTCTATCGACGTAGTATCCGTTTCTCGTCGCATTGGCACTCTGAAGGATCTCAATGAGAATCCTGAAGACATTGTTAATGGCGCGACAAGTCACGCTGATTTTGATGCTTCAAACAACGTGCCTTGTGAGATCGTGACGCTGACAGCCCTGTTCAAGAAGGAAGAGATGACAGCAGCACAGCACGAAGTTGAAGACGCTACCATTGAAGGCGTTAACATCATGAACGAGGTGATGCCGGTTGAAATCATTCGCAATGCAGACGGCCGCGCTACTGGCATGAAGTTCGTTGATTGCAAATGGGAAAACAATGCTCCAGTCGCAGTCGAAGGCGGCAAGGAATACACTGTTGAAGCTGACCTGATTGTTGCAGCCATTGGTCAGAGCGGTGACCTGGCCGGTGTTGAAGAATTCGATAACG
This sequence comes from uncultured Thiotrichaceae bacterium, assembly GCA_964600755.1. Lineage (GTDB taxonomy): Bacteria > Pseudomonadota > Gammaproteobacteria > SZUA-229 > SZUA-229 > JABDQW01. The sequence goes on along the minus strand of CAZRKQ010000102.1, from coordinate 11,941 downwards.
GTCGCAACCTGATCGATTCTGACAACGTCTACCGCGTACCAGGCAAGGAAAATCACTTTGTATGCGGCGACATCGTTCGCCCTCACCTGCTGACCACAGCGATAGGCCAGGCCTACATCGTATCTGAAACAATCGATAATCATCTCAGGGATGTTGCAATCCAGAAACGCCCTAAAGTTGACGTACACCACTTCAACCTTCAGGAAAAGCTGACTGAAGCAGGCCTTGCTGTTGATAGCTACAGCGCAAACAACTACCACGAAGACGATCAGCGCGGAACCGAAACGCAGAACTACGCGATTCATAACTATGAAGACCGCTCCATGCAGGAAATCATCGGTAGTGATGAATTGTTCCTCGCTCACTTTGAATACACAGCTCGCAATCACCGTGATACCGATGTACCTTCTTCTGATGAAGTGCTTGGTCACTTTGCAGAACGCCAGCTTAACCTTGGTGAAGAGCAGGCTGTGGCCGAAGCCGGCCGTTGCATGAGCTGCGGCATGTGCTTCGAGTGTGATAACTGCGTTATCTTCTGCCCTCAGGATGCTGTCTTCCGCGTGAAGAAAGACAAACAGACATTAGGTCGCTATGTTGATACTGACTACAACAAGTGCATCGGCTGCCATATTTGTGCTGATGTATGCCCGACTGGCTACATCGACATGGCACTGGGTGTCGCCTAAGCGCCGTATCAAACACTAACAAGGTTGAAATCATGATATACCGCTTTCTGCGAATCACATTTATTCTGGCTGGTTTAACGCTGCTGTTCCCGGTAACGGGATCAGCAGAGACCCCCTTGCCAATCATCCATGAACCTGAGGGTGAAGGCGTCAAGTGCGTTGAGCCTGAAGACGTGATGCGCAGAGACCACATGAACTTCATCCTGCACCAACGTGATGAAACCATGCATGAAGGCATACGGACGTCAAAATACAGCTTTGCAGAATGTATTAACTGCCATGTAGGACCGGACGACAAGGGTAATATCGCAAGCGTTGATTCCAGGGATCACTTTTGCAATGGTTGTCATGAGTATGCTGCTGTAACAATCGATTGCTTTGAATGTCACGCTGACCGGCCACAAAAATTTATCCAGCGTGGTAACGATTCAGCATCGCTGCAAGACGAATTACATCAGATGCTGTCAGCAAGCGAAAACATGGGAGGCGAGTTGAAATGAGCGATTGTGTAAACCACTCAAGACGCAGCTTCCTGGAAAAGTCCGCAGCCGTCGGTGCCGTAACTATTGCTCCGGGTATATTGTTACACCAGGTAGCCAATGCAAAACCTGATGACATGGCCGTTTCAGATTCAGTCCGCTGGGGCATGCTGATCAATACCAACAACTGCGAGAAAGGTTGCACCGATTGTATCGACGCCTGCAACACAGAACATGGCCTGGTTGGCAATGATCGCCCTAAATCGGATACACAGTACATTCGCAAAGTTACACTGCGCGACAAGATGACCGGCCACGAGCTGTCATTACCCATGATGTGCCAACATTGTGAAACAGCACCGTGCGTTGACGTCTGCCCCACCGGCGCTTCTTTCAAACGCAAAGACGGTATAGCGCTCGTCGATAAGCATATCTGTATTGGCTGTCGCTATTGCATGATGGCCTGCCCTTTCAAGGCACGTTCATTTGTACATGAAGAAGTAAATAACCAGACATTAAGCTCACCCCGCGGTAAAGGTACTGTTGAATCATGCACGATGTGTGTACACCGCGTCGACAAGGACCAGATACCTGCCTGTGTTGAGGCATGTGGCAAAGGCAAACATGATGCCATGATGTTTGGTGATCTCAACGATCCCAACAGCGATATATCAAAAGAACTGCAAAAACATGGTGGCAAACAGATCCGCGCCGATCTGCAGCTGAACACAGCCGTTCGCTACCAGGGCTTATAAGAGACTCAGAGACGTTTCAAAATGAAAAAGACTGAATACACTGCAATCAAAGGTAACAGCCTGGCCTACTACGGATTACTTGGAGGACTCGGCTTTATAATGCTGATTGGCCTGCTCGCTGTCTGGTACATGGAACATAATGGCCACTACGTAACCGGCATGACCAACCAGATCGTATGGGGTATGCCGCATGTATTTGCCGTGTTTCTCATCGTTGCAGCTTCCGGCGCATTAAATGTAGCATCGATCGCATCGGTATTCAGAAAAGAAGATTATGAACCGCTTGCACGACTATCCGGCTTACTCGCCATTGCCCTGCTTGCAGGCGGCCTCGTCGTGCTGCTGCTTGATCTCGGACGTCCGGATCGACTCATCATTGCAATGACCTATTACAACTTTAAATCCATATTCGCCTGGAACATCATTCTTTATACCGGTTTCTTTGCAATTGTTGGTATTTATATCTGGTTCATGATGGACCACAACATGTACAGGTATAAAAAACAGGCCGGTCTCGCTGCATTTGTCTGGCGCTTGATACTGACCACCGGTACCGGCTCAATCTTCGGCTTCCTGGTTGCAAGGTCGGCATACGATGCTGCCTTGATGGCACCGATGTTCATTATCATGTCGTTCTCTTTCGGTCTCGCTATTTTCATCCTGGTATTAATGGCCTCATATAACTGGACTGGGCGCGAGCTTGGTGACGAGGTTGTAGCACGCCTGAGAAACCTGCTCGGTGTGTTTGTTGCCGCAGTACTGTATTTCGTTATCGTATACCATCTGACCAACCTGTATATCACTGAGCACCATGGTGTTGAAAAATTCATCCTGCTGGAAGGCGGCCAGTTCACCAAGGTTTTCTGGATTGGCCAGATCATTCTCGGCGGCCTTGTCCCGCTGGCATTAATCTATGCACCAGGAGTGAGGAATTGCCGTAAAACACTGGCGGTGATTTGTACACTGATTATTATCGGCGGCCTCAGCTCAATGTATACCATCATCATCGGCGGACAGGCTTACCCAATGGATATGTTTCCCGGCTATGAAGTCAGCAGTACATTCTTCGATGGTGTCTATAGTGACTATACACCCAGCATGTATGAAGTAGCTCTTGGTGTTGGTGGCGTTGCAGTATCACTTGTTATCGTTGCATTTGTTATCAAGGTACTGCCGTTCCTGCCTACCAGCCTGGCGGACAACAAGTAATCAATGAATAGTTAATAATGAATAATTAATAATGCATCAATCGATCTACTCAGCAAGCGCTTGATCATTATTGCTTTTCATTATTCATTATTCATTATTCACTATTAATTATTAATTGCGAAGCATACCCGTGTCTCGCTTATTCATCTCCGCCGCACGCAAGTCCTCCGGTAAAACATCGATAACCATAGGTTTGTGCGCCGCCCTGCATGCGCGTGGCCTGGCCGTGCAACCCTATAAAAAAGGCCCGGACTATATCGACCCTCACTGGCTGGCAAAAGCTGCTGGAAGAAGTTGCTATAACCTTGATTTCTATACCATGGAAAGTGATGAAATCGTAGAGCTCTTCAATACTTATTCCACTGACGCTGATATCTCGATTATTGAAGGCAATAAAGGCCTGTATGACGGCCTTGATCTTGAGGGCAGCAACAGTAATGCCGCTTTAGCCAAATTACTCGACACCCCGGTTGTGCTTGTACTGGATGCCAGAGGCATGACGCGCGGCGTTGCGCCCTTGATTCTTGGCTACCAGGCTTTTGACAAGGACATTAATATCAAGGGCGTCATCCTGAATAATCTTGGCGGTTACAGGCATGAGGACAAGTTGCGCAAGGTCATCGAACATTACACTGACGTTAATGTGATAGGTGCAGTGCACCATAATCCGCAGCTTGATATCGAAGAACGCCACCTGGGTCTTGTACCCAGCCACGAGGACGCTTCTTGCCTCAATAAAATCAAAGCATTAAGAGATACGATTGAAGAGCAGGTCGACCTGGATGAGCTGCTGGGAATAGCAGATGATCATCATCCTGAACAGCAGAAAACTATTGTTCAGGAACCAGCTAACGAACAGGCCGATGTCAATATTGGTATTGTGGAAAACGCAGCTTTTGGCTTCTACTACCCGGACGACCTCACTGCCTTCAAAAAAGCTGGCGCCAATTTGATACGCATTGACAACATGACTGATACGGCCCTGCCCCAACTTGATGGCCTTTTCATTGGTGGCGGCTTTCCAGAGACACACATGAGCGCGCTTGAGAACAACACTAACTTCCGCCAGCAGCTGGCGGATGCAATAGAAAAGGGGCTGCCTGTATACGCCGAATGTGGCGGCCTGATGTATCTTGCACGCTCAATTGAATGGAACAAGGAAAAACACGAAATGGTAGGCGCAATACCCGCTGATATTGTAATGGAATCGAAGCCGCAAGGACGTGGATATGTCCAATTGCGCGAGACAGCCGAAAGCATATGGCCTTCCTCGAGCGGACAAACCATCGCTGCGCATGAATTTCACTATTCACGATTTCTAAATCTGCCCAAAAATGCTAGATTTGCCTTTCAGGTTTTGCGTGGTACCGGGATCGACGGCAAGCATGATGGTTTTATTCACAATAACATGCTGGCCTGTTACACACATCAGCGTAATACGAGAAGCAACAACTGGGTTGTACGTTTTGTGGAATTCGTGCGTCAGTGCAACAGCAAACAGAAATAGTTAAAACATGATTACAGTAACTGAAGAAGCCGCTAAACAGATAAAGTTATCCGCGAAGCAAGGCAAGACCGAGGGTATGCCTTTACGTATTGCCGCCACCAGGAATGAAGATGAAAGCATTCACTATGGCATGGGCTTCGATGACAGCAAAGAAGATGATATCTCTATCACTTCAGGTGATGTTGAAATCGTTGTATCACCTGTTAGCGCAGAATTGCTTGAAAATACTGTTCTTGATTTCGTTGAGCTTGAACCCGGAAAACAGCAGTTCATTTTCATGAATCCTAATGATCCGGGCTACACGCCTCCCCAGGAAAAGCAGTAAGCGTATTTCTACTCTCAGGCAATATCAGGTTTCATAACCCAAAGAATCAGCCCCGTCTACGTGGACAGCAAAAATACAAACTGGAGCATCGAGTCTCTAAATACGCTGTATAAAATCAGCAACACGATCAATGCTGCTCGAACACGCCAGGAATTATTGTCTGATTTTATTGATGTTTTCAGCAGAAACATCGCGGTAGATGCCAGCCTGGTACGTCTACTGACAGATGAGGGCTGGATGGAAGTGGTTTCAAGCTACGGCATAGACAAAAGCCAGCTGAAAAAATACCAGAAAACCCCCATTGACGGTTCCTTGTTCAGTCGCTCAAATGACGTTGTTGGCGAGAGCTATGAACCTTTTTTGCGGGAAATTGTTTCTGATAATACCTTATCTGTATTCGCCATACCGGTGCGATATCATGTACGCACTCACGGCGTTATAAACCTCTACGCTAATAATAATCAAAAACTACCTGCCGAGACACATAGGCTATGGATTACGGCAGGTGAACATCTTGGCCAGGCACTGGATAAATTCATCGAAGACACAGAACAAAAACAACAGCTGATTCAGAACGAAAGAAATATCATTGCCAATGAACTGCATGACTCACTGGCACAAACGCTGGCCTCACTGCGGTTTCAGGTGCGTGTTCTTGACCAGGCTTTACAGCCCTCCGGTGAATTTTCAACAATCAACAGCATCGAGCAGGTCGAGCACGGCCTTGACGAAGCCTATACCGACTTGCGCGAGCTTATTGCCCATTGCCGTATTCCAGTTGAAAAACAGGGACTTATCCCTTCAATAAAACGTGTCGTGGAGAAATTCAGGGAAGAGACAAATATCCATATCCTGCTACAATGCGAATGCCAGAATCCGGACATCCCGGCCAATATGGAAATGAATGTATACCGAATTGTGCAGGAATCACTGACTAATATACGCAAACACGCTGATGCACATATTGTCCGTGTTTTGCTGCAATGTGACGATTCCGGGAACTACCTGATACTGATTGAAAATGACGGCAAGGGCTTTGATAAGGAAGCCATACAAAGTGAAGCAGGAAAACACCTGGGCCTCACTATTATGAAAGAAAGAGCGGCGTACCTGGGTGGAAAACTAAAGATAGATAGCGAGCCGGACGAAGGTACACGTGTCGAGCTTCACTTTAAATATGTTCCTGAGCAAAATATCAGCGATAACATTTCACTTAACTGAAACTGATTATTCACTATGCGCGTATTAATAATTGACGATCACGCCCTGTTTCGTGTTGGTTTACAAGGTCTGCTTGAACAACGCGGTATTGAAGTTGCCGATGCTGTGGCATCAGGCATAGAAGGTATCCAACGTGCGGAACAATTAAAGCCGGATATTGTATTGCTCGACTTGCGCATGCCTGATATGGGGGGACTGGAAGTACTGCAAAAACTGCGTGAAAACGAATCTGCCATACCGGTTGTCATGCTCACTACCAGTAATGAAGAAACTGACCTGATCAAATCACTGCGTTCAGGCGCACAGGGATACCTGCTCAAGGACATGGAACCGGACGAACTGGTAAGTGCGCTGCGTGACATCGAGAATGGCAAGAATGTAGTAGCACAGGACCTGACCGACGCACTTGCCCGAATGGTGCAGGGTGATACCAACGTGGCTGATGAAGAAGGCCCGTTTTCAGAATTAACACCACGAGAAATGGAAATTCTGTGCCTGCTTGCTGAAGGCCAGAGCAACAAACTGATCGCACGCAACCTTGGTATTTCCGACGGCACCGTCAAGCTGCACGTTAAAGCAATTTTGCGCAAACTCGGTATTCATTCAAGAGTTGAAGCAGCTGTTATAGCAGTTGAACAAGGGCTGCGTAAAAACAAACAAAGCTGATTACAATGAAAACATTCAAGCAAATTGTCGATGAAGCCCGCATTGATATCAAGGAACTGTTCCCATGGGATGTCGAGGAACGCCGAAGCAAGAATAACAAAGCGCTTATTCTTGATATCCGAGAAGAGTGTGAATTTTCGGCTTATCATATTAAGCATTCAATGCTGGTACCTCGCGGTATTCTGGAAACCGCCTGTGAAGACGAATACGAAGACGCTGTTCCGGAACTCATTGATGCCCGGGGTCGTGAAATTATCGTGATCTGCCGCTCAGGCAACCGCAGCGTATTAGCTGCTCAAACCATGCAATGGATGGGATATAAAAACGTAGCCTCGATGAAGACTGGCTTGCGTGGATGGAACGATTTCGAATTACCACTGTACAACGTTTATCATGAAACACTGGATCCTGACGATGTGGAAGAAATGCTTGCAGCAGGATTCTGCTCAACCATGATGCACCCCGACCGCAGGACGATTATGGATGATTGAACAGTGGACAGCACCTATTGTTTTTTTACCGCAGAGGCGCTGAGACGCAGAGAAATGATTGATGACCAGTGAGTGACGGCCGCAATAAGATCCTGGTGATTCCGATCTAATGAGCTATCGCCAGCAACGCTTCGCTTATGCAGGCCTACGCGTTCTTCCCTTCCGTGTGAAGCCGTTCCTACTCTGCGTCTCTGCGCCTCTGCGGTTAAAACCATGTTATGGCTGGTCACTTTCATTGGGCTCTACCGTTAACTATTCACTGCTTACAGGTCGTAGCGTTTATGGTCCTTGCGGCTGCGCCCGGACTTTTGTGAAATCACACCCTTGATCTGTTCAGTACCGGGTATTTCTACCGTATCGTAAAGATCATTCAGCGGCTGCAAATAGTAGCGCTCATCAAGTATTCGTAACTGCCTGAATATATATTCATCGTCGTGTATCGCTATCACATAGCACCCATCCTTGATCGCGCCGGCTGGATCGATAACGATAATTGCTCCTTCCTCGAACTCTGGCAGCATGCTGTCGCCCAGTACACGCAAGGCATAGGGTTCACTTTCTGCACATCCGGAACTGCCTAAACTCATCTCAACCTCCTGATTTCCAGGGGATAATTATACATTGTTCAAATACTGGCATGCACCCATAGAGTGTACGCATGAAATATTGTATGCGAAAATAGCTGCACATAAACATTACCATTAGCCAGTTATTCCATGACCGATACTATCAAACGAGACAAGTTCATTTCCCTTACCTATACCATCACCGATGAGAACAATGATGTACTCGAACGCATAGACATGCCCGTCAATTATATTCATGGCCGCGACAGCCAGGTGATCGAAAAGGTTGAGCAGGCACTGGAAGGTCATGAACAAGGAGACGAAATCAGTGTAGAACTCAGCCCTGAGGAAGGTTTTGGAGAACACCAGCCCGAACTGACCTTCACCGATGACCTCGATAATGTTCCGCCTGAATTCAGGCACGTCGGAGCCGAGGTCGAGTTTCAAAACGATAAGGGCGAATCCCGGATGTTCCGGGTTTCCAGTATCGAGGACGGCAAGCTCACCGTTGACGGGAATCATCCATTTGCAGGCAAAGTGATTACCTACAACATCAAAGTAAATGCAGTACGTGATGCAACACCTGATGAAATAACCAATGGCGCCGCACAGACGCCATCACTGCATTAGTGCAGGTACTGGGGACTAGATACTAGATACTAGTAACCAGGTTAAACGAAGTCGCTTGATACTGGCCTGACTTCGAATTTAGTCACCATGTTTCATCCGGGCTACGACACTAAGGTGAAGCAAGGCGCAATCCAGGGTCTAAGGACACAATCCGCATTATTTAACAACACCTCTACCATCTCTGCGCCCTCTGCGCCTCTGTGGTCTTTGCGTTTCTGGGAATCTATTTTATCTGCGGCTATTAACTGTATGCAGGCAAGGTGACATGGCAACCGCTAAATTCCAGAAATTTCTGACACAGATCAATCATATATGCGCTTTTTTATGGCGCCATAAGAGCGTTTTTACTGAAAAAAACCGGCATTTAGGGTATCCTTCGCCCTCCATAATTGTCTCGGACTCAGGTATTCATGTCCTCGGTACCCGATTTTACAGAAGCTGAACAATGGGCTGTTGAAACCACGCTGAAAGAACGCTGGCCGGATCAGGCTATGGAAATACAGCTCGCTGATGTTGAAATCAAGATGTATCCGCAAGATCGTGAACTCACTGTATGCCCTGCCATGTTCTGGGAAGTCGGCACAACTAGCTTTGTGATTATAAAAGTCGCCGAAAAAATCTACCGCAGCCAGTTTTACTATCGCGGTTTTCAACAGTACGGCACCGGCAAAACAGATTACGATGACATAACAGATTGCGTTGTGACCATGCTGCAGGTTCACGCGGACAAGGAAGCAAAAGACCGCGAAGAATCAGCATGATCAGCACACAGAATTCAAAAACATATAACTAATATCCCAGAGGAAATTCCAATGAGCAAGAAGAACGCATTTTATGCACAGTCTGGTGGCGTAACTGCAGTAATCAATGCATCCGCATGCGGTGTCATTGAAACTGCGCGCAAACACAAAACCAAAATCGGCAAAATCTACGCCGGCCGCAACGGCATTATCGGTGCACTGACCGAAGACCTGATTGATACCAGTAAAGAATCAAAATCAGCTATTGCTGCACTCCGCCACACACCTTCAGGCGCATTTGGTTCCTGCCGCTTCAAACTGAAAAGCCTTGAAGATAATAAGCGTGAATATGAACGCCTTATCGAAGTATTTAAAGCACACGATATCGGCTATTTCTTCTATAACGGCGGCGGTGATTCTGCTGACACCTGCTTGAAGGTATCCCAGATCGGCGAAACAATGGGTTATCCTATTACAGCAGTACATGTACCCAAAACGGTTGATAACGACCTGCCAATCACGGACAACTGCCCGGGATTTGGATCGGTTGCCAAGTACATTGCCATCTCAACAATGGAAGCCAGCTTCGACGTGGCATCCATGTGCGCGACATCAACCAAGGTTTTCGTTGTTGAAGTCATGGGCCGACATGCAGGCTGGATTGCTGCCGCTGGTGCAATGGCATCTACTGACGATCACGAAATCCCGATTCTTGTACTGTTCCCTGAAGTTGAGTTCAACCAGGAGAAATTCCTCAAATCCGTTGACGACAAAGTTAAGAAGTTCGGTTACTGCTCTGTTGTAGTATCTGAAGGCGTCCACTGGCCTGATGGCAAGTTCCTGGCAGAAACCGGCCTGAAAGATGCATTCGGTCACAGCCAGCTGGGCGGTGCCGCACCTGTTGTCGCCAACATGATCCAGGACGGCCTTGGATATAAATACCACTGGGCTGTAGCTGACTACCTGCAACGTGCTGCACGTCATATCGCTTCCAAATCAGACGTTGACCAGGCATATGCAACCGGCAAGGCCGCTGTTGAATTTGCCATCAAGGGCCACAACTCTGTCATGCCTGCGATCAAGCGCACCAGCAACAAGCCGTATCGCTGGAAAATAGAGATGGCACCTCTAAGCAAGGTTGCCAACGTTGAAAAGATGATGCCGGCGAATTTCATTTCCAAAGACGGTTTCGGCATCACCAATAAATGTCGTGAATACCTGGCACCTTTGATGAAGGGTGAAGACTACCCTCCTTATAAAAATGGTTTGCCCAGGTATGTGATCTTGAAGAAAGCTGCTGTGCCCAAGAAGCTGGACGCATTCGAACTATAAACACAGACAATAGCAATGACGCTGGATAAGGCGCACGAATTAATTGCCATGCACGCTCAACTCGGTAGCGGTTACAACCGTAATGCCGCACGCCTGGTGCTTGGTGAAGTGATGCGCGATCACGGCCAACAAACCGTCGATCAGCTGATTCGTGACTATGGCCTGGAGCAGAAATGGGGCATTAAGCCAGGCACGCATTTTGAGAGCGCGTTTAAGTAGTTGCTATATCTAACTGAATAATAAATGATTTTACTTGGAGAACAAACATGAGAGCGATTCTATTAGGCGGCCCGGGCGCTGGTAAGGGCACCCAGGCAGGTTACATCACACAAAAATACAATATCCCGCAAATCTCGACCGGCGACATGTTGCGTGCTCACGTCAAAGCCGGATCTGAGCTGGGTAAAGCTGCAAAGAAAATAATGGATGATGGCGGTCTTGTATCTGACGACATCATCATGGGCATGATCAAGGAGCGAGTCAAAGAAGATGACTGCAACAACGGTTACCTGTTTGACGGTTTTCCACGCACCATTCCCCAGGCAGATGCACTGAAGGACGCTGGTATCGCTGTCGATGCCGTCGTAGAAATTGACGTTGATGACAACGAAATCATTAAACGCATGTCTGGGCGTCGCGTTCACCTCACTTCTGGTCGCACCTACCATGTTGAATTCAATCCACCCAAGGTTGAAGGCAAGGATGATGAAACCGGTGAAGATCTGATTCAGCGCGATGATGATCAGGAAGAAACGGTCCGTAAGCGCCTTGATGTATATCATGCACAAACCGAACCACTTATCACATACTACTCCGACTGGTCCACATCCGGCGAGAAAGGTTCACCTGCCTATCACAAGATTGCCGGCATTGGTGGCGTTGACGAGATTCGCAACAACATCTTTGCTGCACTGGGTTAACTATTCCGCCTGATAACAGGCTTAACAAAAACTGGGAGACTAAATCGTGTCAACCGAAATTATTTTTGCATTGGTATGCGCGCTGGCCGGAATCGGCTACGGCGTTATTACAATTATCAGCATCCTCGGCAAACCGTCTGGCGATGCGGAAATGGTGCGTATCCAAGGCGCCATCCAGGAAGGCGCTTCAGCCTACCTCAAGCGCCAGTATACGGCCATTGGTATTGTTGGCGTCGTGATCTACTTCATTATCATGTTTGCGCTGGACACATTGACCGCGATGGGTTTTGCCATCGGTGCTGTGCTGTCCGGCCTCGCAGGCTTCATCGGCATGCATGTTTCCGTACGTTCCAACGCGCGTACCGCAGAAGCGGCAAAATCAGGCATTAATCCTGCTCTTCAAATCGCCTTCAA
>CAZRKQ010000101.1:0-2367 GCA_964600755.1 uncultured Thiotrichaceae bacterium | reverse complement strand
CCTTTTCCAGCTCCTGTCCGCAGCGAAAATTATCGAGTTGCTCGGAAGAGATCAGCACCTTGTGATCGTTCAGTCCCAGGCAAAAAACCGTATTTGCCTTGAGTGACTCACAGGGTTCCGCTCGATCGGTAATGCCGGAATAAAGCGTAAAAAGGGCCATGCCACTGTGCCGGTCCAGCTCTGTCCACTTGTAGGCATCGACCAGATTACTGGAGTTGGTCTGGACAAAACGCGGCGTGCCGGCCGGCAGGATATTCTGCAAGCCATCGACCATATTCACACTGACACTGTTTTCACCGAGGTTTTGCAATTCACATTGACGAACAAAACCGTAGCTGTCGCTGGTCATCCAGGTGTAACGAAACACCAGCTGCAAATCATGGTTGACCTCTTCGAAGCACAACTTGTTGCCCAGCAGGTTTTTATAAAGATGTCGGTTGATTGCAAAAAGACCGTCGTGTTCCATGTTGAAGGGCTCCCATTCATAGTGCCTGCCATTCACATTAACCTGCAACAAGGTCTTGCTACCGGTATGGACCGAGCTATCATGGATCTTGTCGACGGTAACGTAAGGAAACAGGGCCGTCTCCGGCGAAACCCGCCCGGCCGTCAGGCCGCCGGTCGAGGATACGAAAAGCCAGTGATCACTGTCAGAAACCACACTGATAAAAAACGGGGCCATCTTGTCAACATTGTGTATCGCGTAATAACGCTCGCCGGCAAGATTAATAAACTCGCCAGCAACACCATTATCAGTCCCGGCACGATAGTTCCCTACATGTTCTGGTTCCAGCATTGCGGTCTCGCTTTTATCAGCAGAACGACTACCTTCCATTTCATTGCTCCCTGTTTCACTGGCAAGTCCGGATTGTTTATCGCTGTCTGTCAAAGCATCTCTGACAACTTGTTTGGATAACATGTGCAATCCCCTCTGCGAGCATTGTTTTTAGCATTTCTGTTACTGGAAAAATAACATTATTACGGTTGCAGGATCATGGCTGGAATACTGACATTATTCCCGTTAAAGGATCATAAACGTATCCCCAATTACTGATGTCTGAAAGCGCCAAGGCCTGGGCTGGCTCGTCATAAAGTGATACAAGATCCACGCTTTCCGGGTCATACAGATTGGCACCAACGACGTCTTTGAGGGCAAAAGAAATGCTGGCCTCGGCATTTATACTCGCGTCATCCCAACGAAGGCTGCCTCCCGAACCACCAGCAAGCTGATGTTGCAGCAGCAACTTGACCGATGCGGCACCCTCCGGCGCAACGACTGTAAGTGACAACTCTCTCCAGTCACTGACATCGGCTCCATCCTGCGGTGGCAGGTAGACATTCACGCCATCATCGATGGCGTCGACGTACACGAATTCTGCTGCGAGTACGCCGCCACCCGCATCCAGGACAGACAGTTCCATGTAACCTAAGTCTGTAAATGGATCCGTGGTGCCATTACCGGTCCAGTTCATCGCCCACACCGTTGCCGTATACGTTATCTCAGCCAAGTCGTTTATTTGAATGGTCGGTACGACCTGGAAACTCAAGCCGTTATTGCCAAACTGCTTGATCGACTGGTTATCTTCCGGGTTATGTGAAACCGGTGCAGAATTGGGGCCGTCAGCAGCGGTTGTATAACTCTCGTTTTCACATGCCCAACCGGTGTGACAGAAGACATCACCGCCTGTTGCCTCGGGTTCAGCAAAACCGCCATTCTCCAGTAGCTCGACATCGGGCACTACAAAAAAGCTTGGCGCCAGAAAGAAGTTGTCCAGCACAGAACGATATGCCTTTCTGGCCTGATCACGGGTAGTCGGACTACCACTCTCCCCATACACCTCATGAAGTGATACAGCTGTGTAGTACTGGTTTTCACCCTGTAAGCCAGCACCCCTGGCCAGTGCTGTTGCCCACAGGTAATATCTCGATTTCGCGGAAGGCGCGTCTTCAGCCAGATCGAACTTGTTGTCTTCTGTAACTGACACGCTAACGTATGGGTTTTCAGGATTATCCAGCACACAATCCTCCGGAAAAATACCCTCATCTTCACAGCGGAAGTTCAGGACAGAGTCCACCGGCAGCTGAACACTGTTCTGCACTTCACCCGTATCAATTTCGCCACAACCAGCCGTCATCAGAATCACGGGTGCCGTGAACATCAGTAGCGCAAGCTTGTTCAAATATCGCTTTTTATAAACTTGTATTTTCATAATTATTACCCTGACATTAACCGCTTAAACGCTAGAACATGAATGTCACATAGGCGCTGATTTCAAACATCCAGTCGTTTTTGCCATCCAGGTATTCGTCTTCCGGCGATTGATCATCCAGTGTTCTGGCCAGTCCCCTGACGCCCCATTTGCTTGT
>CAZRKQ010000100.1:0-4821 GCA_964600755.1 uncultured Thiotrichaceae bacterium | reverse complement strand
TGGTTTCCAGCTTGAAGGTGTCGAGTTACTTCAATCGACCAGGCATCAGCGCAAACTTCAACGCGGCGCATTGAAACAAAACAGGTTTATCGTAACACTGCGTGATATTGAGATTGGAAACCATGGCAACACCGGGCAAGTGATTGAGCGTTGTGAATTAATCAAGCAGCAGGGTGTACCTAATTATTTTGGTGAACAACGTTTTGGGCATGATTTGAAGAACCTTGTTGATGCCGAACGCATGTTTTCGCACGCGCGTAATCGATTACCCAGGCAAAAACGCAGCTTATTTCTATCAGCTGCACGTTCGTGGATGTTCAATACCATTCTCTCAAAAAGAGTGATAGCGGGCACATGGAACCGTCGCATCAAGGGTGATGTGTTCATGCTTGATGGCCGCAGTGCATGCTTCAAGGATGATGGCTCTCCCGAACTTGATCAACGCATCGATAATGGAGAGATTCATCCCTCTGCAGTGCTCTGGGGTGATGGCGAGAATATGGCAACAGGTGATTGCGAAACCATTGAAGCAGAAGTGGTGGATTGTTTTCCGCTATTCAAACAGGGATTGAGAGATGCTAGAGTAAATCAACAGCGTAGAGCCATGCGTCTACTGGTGAAAGATATCGAATGCCGGCGTGAAGCTGCAGACCTGGTACTGAGATTCAGCCTGCAGGCGGGTAGTTACGCCACCATGGTGTTGCGCGAAATAGTAAAACTGAAGAAAAATTAGCCGGATTCATGGGCGACCCGAATATTGACGTGCTATTATTGTATTAATTCATTCAAAAACAACGACATTCTGAATAATATGAATCCAAATTATCTCGATTTTGAACAGCCCATAGCGGAACTCGAAGCCAAGATCGAAGAGCTGCGCTATGTTGGTGACGATTCCGAAGTAAACATCGGCGAAGAGATTACCAAGCTGCAGGAAAAATCTCGTAGCCTGACTAAGACCATATTCAGCAAGCTCACGCCATGGCAGACATCCAAGCTGGCGCGTCATCCGATGCGACCTTACACGCTGGATTATGTCGATCGTATCTTTACGGATTTTCAGGAACTTCATGGTGATCGCAGTTACGCTGATGATCCTGCGATTGTCGGCGGTATAGCACGCATCGATGGCATGCCGGTAATGATTATAGGGCATCAAAAAGGGCGCGATACCAAGGAAAACATTCGCCGCAATTTTGGCATGCCACGGCCCGAAGGTTACCGCAAGGCATTACGCCTGATGAAAATGGCAGAAAGATTTCGTATGCCAGTGCTCACATTCATCGATACCCCCGGTGCTTACCCGGGTGTTGATGCTGAGGAACGCGGCCAGTCAGAAGCCATTGCCCGTAACCTGTTTGTAATGGCAGATCTGAAAACACCAATCATCTGTACTGTCATAGGGGAAGGTGGTTCCGGTGGTGCACTTGCAATTGGCGTGGGTGACCGGGTAATGATGCTTGAATACAGCACCTACTCAGTAATTTCTCCCGAGGGTTGTGCATCCATTCTATGGAAGAGTGCTGAAAAAGCCGAGGATGCAGCAGAAGCGATGGGCATAACCGCCAAACGTCTGAAGGAACTGGAACTGATCGATGATATCGTGCGTGAACCGCTGGGTAGTGCCTATCGCGATATCGATACCACGGCAAGAAGTATCAAGCAGGCCCTGGTAAGTGCACTGGAAAGTACCGAAAAAGTTGGCCTGGATAAGCTGCTTGATCAGCGCTATGAGCGCCTGATGTCATACGGTAACTTCATCAAGGAAGAAGCATCCTGACAATGCGCCTGAGCGGGCAATTCCAGCATGTTCTGGAAGCTCTGCCCGCTGTGCAATCGGCTCGAACCTGTATCGTCGCATACAGCGGCGGTATCGACTCACACGTTTTACTGCATTTATGCCATGCGGCCGGATTGTCCATCCGCGCTGTTCATATCCATCACGGTTTACAAGATGAAGCTGACGCCTGGAACATGCATTGCGCTGATGTTTGCAGGCAGCTCGATATTGCATACAAGTGTATTCATGTTGATGCAGTTGCCGAGCCAGGCGAAAGCCCGGAAGATGCTGCGCGTAATGCGCGTTACCGTGCGTTTGAAAAAGAACTTCAACGCGATGAGGTTTTACTCACTGCGCATCATCAGGATGACCAGGCGGAAACATTACTGCTGCAACTGATGCGGGCAGCAGGGCCGGCCGGCCTGGCATCCATGCCAGCTATCAAATCCTTTGGTGATGGCTATCTTGCGCGGCCATTGCTTGCATGCAGTCAGCGATCAATAAGGAACTATGCTGAAGAACATAAACTGGACTGGGTTGATGATCCGAGTAATGCCGATACCAGTTTTGACAGAAATTATATCCGTAAGGAAGTGTTGCCTGAACTGGCGCGTAACTGGCCTAATGCGAGTGAAGCATTGTCCCAGGCAGCAAGTCTGCAACAGGATACGCTGGAAGTTATCGAAGCGATGGCAGCAATCGATCTTGCGGCTGTTTCCACCCAGCAACGCAATAGTCTGTCTATTTCAAAACTTGGCCAGTTATCAGAAGCACGGCAATATAATGTGTTGCGATACTGGATCAATGCTGCGGGCTATGACAAACCCAGGCGAAATATTTTGCAGGAAGTTATCGGCAGCGTTATACCAGCCGCAGAAGATGCGACACCGCTGGTGTTATGGGGTAATACAGAAATAAGGCGTTACCAGGATGTCTTGTATGTTTTACCGGCATTAAACAGCCATGAAATTCATCACGTTTATGCCTGGGATGGCGAGCTGCCCTTATATATCAAAACATTAAATCTGGAGATGAGCCTGGAGCAGGCAGCTGGCAAAGGTTTGCACCAGGATGCAGTGGCACGCAGGTTGACTGTATGTTTCAGGCAGGGCGGTGAACAGTTAAGGCCGCATGGACGACAGCATACGCATAGCCTGAAAAAGCTGATGCAGGAAGCAGGCATACCGCCATGGCAACGTAACAGAATTCCATTGATATACATTGATCATCAGCTTGCCTGCGTGTGCGGTTACTGGGTGGCAGAAGCGTTTTCAGTTAGTGCAGACCAGCAGGGGTGGAATCCGGTTTGCCATGACGTAGGTGCGAGGGGCTAGGGACTAGTGGCTATGCACGTTACTACGGTAGTAGCCCGGATGAAGTGAAATGAAATCCGGGAAATGTTTAATAGCTAATATATTTGCCACAGAGGTCACAGAGTACACAGAGGTATATTTGTGAATGTCTGCTCACGGCTGTCGGCTTGGATTTCAGCAATTTTCAGCCCTAACTGCCGAGAACGGCCATTTCCCATCATCCCCGCCAAAGCCGATAATCAATACCGGTGTTCGTGCTTCACCCAGTCTACTTCCATGACCCAGTCAGCACTCATTGAGGAATCATTGATCTTGGCAAAATTCAGTATCGCAAACATCGGCTCAGGGAATTGATCACTTTGTTCAGCACTGCGATACACTTCAAACCCGTCCAGGCGGAATATGAGGTCATTTCCGGCCCACTCTACGGAGTATTCGTGATATTCATCAAGGGTAGTTTCCTGCACCAGCATCAGGGACTGCCAATCGCCACCGCCGCAGTAACCAAGGTTTTTGATTGCCCGGGCTGCATAGTGGTCCGCCCCCCCATCAGAGTGATGCTCAAAGATATCTATTTCTCCGGAGCCAGTCATCGGCCAGCATATGGTTTCGTCCGGGTCCTGTATTGGTGGTTCGTTATTCCGCGCACCCAGTAACCACCATGCAGGGAACATACCCGGTTGACCACTGTTCTCGACCTTTAGCCGCGCCGTCCACTTGCCCTCGACGAACTCCTTGCGGTTCTTGGAAGCGATGCGACCGGCCACGTATTGAGTGTCCGGGTGTTTCTTGCCGGTTTTGTCTATATTGTCACAGGGGCGCTTTTTCCCGAGGTCAACAACACGTAACTTCAGCGTGCCATTACTGACCTCTCGAGTGTTAAACAGGTTGTCCGGCACATAACATTGGTCTTCATTGTTGACCCAAAGTATCTGATCCTGCCAGTTGACGGTGTCGAAGCTATCGAAATCGTCGAAAAAATCGATCCGCCAGCCGCTGGCGACATGCTGTTTGCTACCCGGCCCCTCGTTTTTGGTGAATTGTGAACATGCGGACAATAGAATCGCCATAGCGATAAGTAAGGAAACCGGTTTCATATAATCACCGTTAGGAATTTCGGGGACAGTATACCAATTTACTGAAAACTGACTTGATTCCCGATGTTTTCGATACCATTCTATCGCTGGAAATCACATTAGGCCAGGCGTCCGAGTTGGGTCGTCAGCAGACTCTCAGTCCACGATTTAGCTCAATATCCGCCCACAGGCAACTTGCGGCCAGAAGTGGTCGTTCGATCAGCAAATATAAGCCCAGCATAAGCGGGGCTCTGTGTTTCCGAGACCGGCCAGAAGTAGACATTGCTAAATCAGATAATCTGCACGCTCATAAGGAAGCACTACCATAACCTGATAGTGCATCCGTAAAAAACTTCACATTAAAACTGTCTTACTTATTGTGAATAGGGATGATCTGATAATTGTTGAAGTTGGGTTTCTGTAAGGATATCTACTAACATTGTGAGCACATGAATACTTACCAATGTTTCTGTAGGTGAGAGAGCATCGCCTTCTTTGGGTTTCAAATTGTCAAATCTAGTATTCATGTGCTGCATCAAATCACGTACGGTCGTGAGAAACTCTTTTCTTGCTTTAACAGCGACTGAAGCGTCTGAATTGCATGTGCCACAAAAATCTAGATAAAGTTTATCTAGCTTTTTCATTGTATTCT
>CAZRKQ010000099.1:0-3295 GCA_964600755.1 uncultured Thiotrichaceae bacterium | reverse complement strand
CATCCAGGTCGCCATCCTTATCCAGATCAGCGAATGACAAACCCAGCGTAAGCGCATCTTTAGTCACCGGCAGACTGACCAGGTTGTGACTGTCAAATTTACCTTTATCACTGATGATGTAATGATTACCCTGATGATACGCGGTGAGGAATATATCCAGCCAGCCATCATTGTTAATGTCCACCAGGGCCACTATAAAAACATTCAGTCCGGCAAGTTCAGGCACGTCTATTTTTTGTAGCGTGAAATCTTTGCCGAAGTTATTCCTGTAAAGCAGCGTGCCTTTTTCCGTCGCAACAATGATGTCGTCCCAACCATCGTTATTGACATCGCCAGAGGCAATGCCTCTGCCGTAGAAGAACGGTGGCCACATATCTTCCACACTGAAAAGATTCGGTCTTACCAGGCCGATGTCATCACCTTCGAATTTAGAAAAAGCCCGATGGTCATTCTTGTTTCTGATGGTCAGGTCTGTACTGCTAATACGGATTCCCGCATGTGTGAGGCCTGGCTCCATCTCTGCAGCATGTGCTTCACCGAATATTTCCAGCATCTGCTCCAGTTCGCGGTCATTGTAAGTCTGCGCCACATAGGCCGCCGCCATTCCCACGGCGGCAACCGCCAGGTAGAGGATAACGGCGAGTCTTAATGAAATACTTTTCCAGATAATCATGAAGGGGTACACGCTGTAGGTACCCAGGGTAAAAAGTAACGCCATCACATACGCAATGGGCAGACCGGATGACATCAGCACAGAAGCCAGTACCACATCCAGCGCGATGGGCACCGGCAGGAACACCCCGATCAGGCTGACAAGTAACAGACCGGTGAATGTGACTTCGCTATCGACGAAACTGTGCAATGGAAACAGTGTTACGAACACAGCACCGAGCAGCCCGGCGAGGAACATCAACGGTACGGTCCTTACTGCAATGAACCAGAGATTTTTTACATACTCACGCCCGGTTGTCATCAGCGCCTGTGGCCAGCTCTCTGTTAAGGAAACATCAATTGTGGTGTCAACCGGGTAGTTACCCGGCTCATAGGTGGCAAGCGTTTCCTTGTGGAACAGGTAACGGCTCATAAGCGGTATTAACAGCAGGATAAAGATCAGGGTCGAGGCAAGTTTGATCATCGCCATGTAAAACGGAAAAATCGAAAAAACCATCGTCAGTACCACGATATTCATCGTGGGTGAGCTGAACATGGTGGTGAGCGTGGTTTCCAGCCTGGCCCCTGCCTCGTGCAGCCCCTTGGCAATCGGGGCTGCGCAGTTGACGCACACCCCGAGAGGGGCGCCGATCACAAATCCCATGAGGGCATTTGCGTAACTGTGTTTGAAGCTGCGTCGTCGCAGCATTCTTAGCAATGTCAGGAAAGCCGCCGCAAACAGTACGCCGAAGGTCATGCCCTGCTTGTTGGTATTGACCCAGTTCACCGTGCTGTAGGCGATGCGTTTAGGGACAGAATCACCCTGCTGGATTTCCAGCAGAACTTCAAAACTGAGGCTGTCTTCGAGCCGGGTTTCACCACCCATGGTGGCCTTGTCATTCAATGCCGGATAGCGTGAGCCTCCCCAGAAACTGAATGCGATATAACACATCAACAGACCGATAATGACGAGGCGTTTGTGAGAGTTGCCACTGTTTGTAAGGTTCATCATGAGCTGGCAATAGCTAGACAACATAGGAAGGATAAAAGCTCTTTTTCGAAAAATCCAGTCACAACATTCTCATCATTAATCTAGTTGATTCCACTATTTCCACCTGCAATCATCGGGATTAATGCCACTGTTGCTGGAGAAAAGCCTGCAGGCGCAGATCCAGATTCCACTCGCCACCAGCCTGGCATTTGGGCTTGCCACCGCAATCATGGCCGCCCGGGTTCCAAATTTAACCTAACCAGCCGTATTCCCGGGAAAAATACCTATTGATTTTGTATGAAATCTTTGGCATGTTGTCATAAATACATCATATATGTTAATAAAGTGTAATAAATATCGACGGTAAAATAACGGAAAAACCGCTATTATCGAATTTTATGTAAGGAATCCTTTACACTTTTAATTGCTACAGAATTATATAATTCCATAAGCAATTGAAATATATGTTTTTTATTAATATGGTATAAAATTTGCTTTCTTATCTATAATAGTTACATGACATTATTGAAGTCATATTTGGTTCAATATTGAGCAGGTGGGAAGATAAATGAAACATTTACTAGCAACAGTGATACTGGCACTTGCTGCGACCGGCGCGAATGCCAGTATAATTTACTATGTCGATCGTACTATCGGTGATGGCACAGTCACCGGGTTTATACAAACAAATGGAACAATTGATGATGTGCTCACCGTAGATAATATTGAGGACTGGACTTTAACTCTGACTGCACCGAACCTCAATGGCACGAAAATCGATGGCGTAGTAACCGATACGATTACTAGGTATACGTGTGATGAAATGGGACTCAATTGTCTTGAAACGGGAGACACGTCCTTAGTTGGCACGGCTGTAACGGCGACATCGACACAACTGCTGTTTGATTTTGGTGCCGATGAAGACAGTCTTTTATTTCTAGCCGGCGCTTCAAATAACTTCTGGTGTCTGGAAACACAATTTTGCACTGGCGACGGAATCAATTTTGCCGAGCAGATAGGTCGCAATGATAATGGTCAATCTGTTGCGCAGCTTGTCGAATACGACAATACTACTACTATTGTCTTTGCGAACGCTGCTGTGATTCCTGTTCCGGCAGCAGTCTGGTTGTTCGGTTCAGGCCTGCTTGGCTTGATCGGTTTCGCACGGCGTAAACGCTAATACCGGTTTACACATACATAAAAAACGGCGGTCTTGATGACCGCCGTTTTTTATTGTTCGAGTTTTATATATACAACGGTATAAAAATACACGGTTAATCCTAAATCTTCATCCATGCAGGCTTTCTATATGGGTAACATTCGCTGTCCTGATCATGGTCTGCCGGTGAAACGATAGGGGGATATGTTTGTGTATAGGCTTGATAAGTTGCAGGCCTGTCAATTTGATCGGCAACTTCATGTTCACGGTTACACATATCAACTATAAGCAATAAGGTTAAGGCGTCCATCTGCATTCCGGCTATTTATATGAGTATTAAGCAATGTTTTAACCTGCTTTAATCCGAGTGTAGCAGTTGTTTATAAATATGAATGCCAGCCGTGCTTTAATATGAGTTATTTATTACCTTGTTAAGATAATAATATCCGGTTGAAGATAAATCGCGTTGTATGTGTAATAACGAATGTGTGTAC
>CAZRKQ010000098.1:0-4328 GCA_964600755.1 uncultured Thiotrichaceae bacterium | reverse complement strand
GTCAGCCAGCAGGCTCCACTTTGGATTGATATCACGCACATAACTTATAGAGAACGTTTCCGGTAGTTCAGCTCCGGCGGTCAATGCCGTATCCTGCAGAATCTTGAATCCTGTCAACATTGATGCGCCATCTGCAACAGGCTGCAGTCCCGCATCAAGGTTATAGCTGGCCTGGCCTTCAATGTCATGCTTGATCGCCGAGCGGTAGGCGAGACCCAGGCGATCTTTTTCAGTTAGATCAAACAGGAAACCAATGTTCCAGCCAAAGGATGTATCATCACCTTCAAGCTTGGCGGCGCTGTCCTGACTGGCGACACTGAAATCATTAACCAGCCCTGCACATGACACCAGTGACGGATCCAGGTTTGCACATGCTGCAAATGAATCAATGTTCTGTGTCAGCTCAACATCGATATACTGAACGCTGAGCCCGATGCCAAAAGATACTTTGTCGGTAGCTTTCCACGCAATAGCCGGATTGATATTGATTGTTGTTATTTCAGATTTAAGTCCATGGTAGCGACCAACCCATCCATTATCATAATCAGTTGCCAGGCCAAACGGTACATTGACACCAACACCGACATGAAGACCATTGTCCAGTGCTGCGGCCCAGTACAAATTCGGCACAAAGCTGGTGTCACCACCGCCTGCATTGGATCCTGTTAAGGGCGTACCGGCAAATGTAGTTGAACCATTGTTAGTGAAATCAAATTTAGGTGCCACGATATGGCCTGCAACTACAATCTGTTGCCCCGATAACCTTGTCATTGCCGCCGGATTGAAGAATACGGTACTGGCATCTTCACCTACAGCGGCAGCGCCTGCATAGGCAACACCCTGGCCACTGGCCCCCTGTTCAATTAACGCAAAACCAGAAGAATAAGCTTGTGAAGTAACACCAGCTGCGGCAGCAGCAAGGAACAAAGGTGATAACTTTATTATTTTGTGGCTCATGACCCCTCCATTGTTATTCCGGCTGATCATACACCCACGTTTAAATATTACAAAACCCTTATTAAGGCATGTTATTCAGGCAGATGCCGGGGTTTACCATTCTCGTCAATCGCCACGTAAACCAGGGTCGCCTCGGTAACTTTTACACAATCAGTTATACCCTTGTGCATACGCTCTGCATACACCTCGACTTTCACCTTGATCGATGATTTGCCGGTAGAGATAATATCCGCATAACAACTAACAAGATCCCCTATGAACACGGGTTTCTTGAATTCAAATGAATCAACTGCCCTGGTAACCACCGCACCACGGGCTCGCTCCAGCGCAGGTATACTGCCGGCAATATCTACGTGCGACATGATCCAGCCTCCAAAAATCGTGCCGCCCATGTTGGCATCACGCGGTCTTGCCGGGACACGCAGCACCGGCATACGGTCTTCAGGCAAACTTACTGTGCTCATAAACTCACTCCCGTGTTATTTCTTATCAATCGTCCACTAACGTAGAATAGGCTTTTTCTCAAAACAATTCATACTAAATAATCTCACACCTGCAACAGGCGGCCTGGAAAGACAGCTTTTGAAAACAAAAACCATTAAAACGGGATTTACGGGCGGCTCCGGATATTTGCTTGATGCCAGGCTCGAGCTACCCGTTGACACGCCCAAAGCTTTTGCCGTTGCCAGCCACTGCTTTACATGCACAAAAGACACCATTACCGTATTTCGTATAAGCCGCCTGCTGGCGGAGCATGGCATCGCCGTACTCAGGTTCGACTTCACCGGGCTGGGTAATAGTGAGGGTGACTTCGCACAAACCAATTTCAGCACAGATGTTGCAGATGTGCTTGCCGCAGTTGAATTTCTGCACAACAACTACGAGGCACCATCAATGTTGGTTGGCCATAGCCTTGGCGGTACCGCCATGCTTGAAGCTGCAATAGATACTGAGAGCGTCAAGGCTGTCGTCACCATAGCTTCACCCAGCCAACCGGACCATGTACTGCACCACTTTGGCCATGCCCTGACCATGCTGGAGCAGGGTATCCCCTCCAGTATCGAAGTAGCCGGCCAGCACTATGATATCGAGCCACAGTTCCTGCAAGATTTGCGACAACACGATATGCAGCAACGCCTGGCATCACTGCACAAGCCGGTACTGATTTTCAAAGTATTGAATGATGCTCTGGTTGACGGCGATAACGCAGACGAGATCAGCGCATGGACCAAAGGACCGTCGCGTATTGTCACCCTGGACAAGGCCGATCACCTATTATCAAACAGAGACGATGCTGCTTTTGTGGCTAACGAAATAGCCGGATGGTTTAAAAGCTTATAACCGCAGAGACGCGGAGGCGCAGAGGAAATACAAGTTAAACCCATGGCGTTTTTCAGAAATTACTTGTGATGAATTGTATTATCACAATCTGCAGTTAAATAAACAAAAGTTATTCTCTGCGCCTCCGCGCCTCTGCGGTTATAAAATCTGTTACCACCCCGTAGCTTCAGCAATACCCTTACCCAGTTCAGCTGGTGAGCGCACTGTAGTTACTCCTGCTTTTTCCAGTGCGGCAAACTTGTCGGCTGCGGTGCCTTTGCCACCGGCGATGATTGCGCCCGCATGACCCATGCGCTTTCCCTTGGGTGCAGTGCCACCGGCGATGAATGCAGCAACCGGCTTGCTGACTTCTGATTGAATAAACTCGGCAGCTTCTTCTTCCGCAGTTCCGCCTATTTCGCCAACCATCAGTATCGCCTCAGTCTGCTGATCAGCTTCGAACAGTTTTAAACAGTCAATAAAGCTGGTGCCTGGAATCGGATCTCCACCAATACCGATACAGGTACTTTGCCCATAACCCGGATCGGAAGTTTGTTTTACCGCTTCGTAAGTGAGCGTGCCGGAACGTGAAACCACGCCGACTTTGCCTTTGCTGTGAATAGCACCAGGCATAATACCGATCTTGCATTCTCCTGGCGTGATAATGCCTGGGCAGTTAGGCCCGATGATCGTTACCCCCGCACTGTCGGCAACCATTTTCACCTGCAACATATCCAGTGTCGGAATGCCTTCTGTAATACACACCACCAGTTCAATGCCAGCATCAATAGCCTCCAGCATGGAATCTTTACAAAAAGGTGCCGGAACATAAATAACCGAAGCAGTCGCGCGCGTTTGCTCGACAGCCTGGCGTACCGTGTTAAATACCGGTAGATCAAGGTGCGCTTGTCCGCCTTTACCGGGTGTAACACCGCCTACCATCCGGGTGCCGTATTCAATAGCCTGTTCTGAATGAAAAGTACCCTGCTTGCCGGTGAATCCCTGGCATATGACTTTGGTATCCTTATTTATCAAAACACTCATGATGTTTTCCCTACTTCAGCAACGATTTTCTGTGCAGCATCGGTGAGGTCATTTGCCGCAATAAGGTTGAGCCCGCTTTCGTCAAGCAGCTGACTGCCAAGTTCAGCATTATTACCTTCAAGCCGAACAACAACCGGCACATTGACATGCACTTCCTCAACAGCACCGATAATACCTTCGGCTATCAAATCACAGCGTACGATGCCGCCAAAGATGTTTACCAGGATGCCTTTCACGTTTTTATCGGAGAGAATGATTTTGAATGCTTCAGATACACGCTGTTTTGTCGCGCCGCCGCCAACATCGAGAAAATTGGCAGGCTCACCGCCACAAAGCTTGATCAGGTCCATCGTCGCCATCGCCAGACCTGCGCCATTGACCATGCAGCCTATATTGCCATCCAGGGATATATAATTCAGGTCCCATTCCTTGGCGCGATTTTCACGCTCATCTTCCTGGGATGTATCTCGCATCTCGAGCAAATCAGGCTGCCTGTACAAAGCGTTGTCATCAATATTGATTTTGGCATCGAGACATAAAAGATTGCCTTCAGTTGTAACCACCAGGGGATTGATCTCAACCAGGCCGAGGTCTTTCTCAATAAACATCGTTGCAAGGCCGGAAAGCATTTTTACAAACTGTTTAATCTGGTCACCTTCAAGCCCAAGACCAAACGCGAGCTCTCTTCCCTGATAAGGTTGAAGCCCGGTCAACGGATTAATTACTGTCTTAAGAATTTTCTCTGGTGTCTCAGCTGCTACTTTTTCAATCTCGACACCACCTTCGACAGAAGCCATCAACACTACCCGCCTTGATGAGCGATCAATAACCGCTCCCAGGTATAATTCGCGGGCAATATTGCATGTTTCTTCTATTAACACCTGGTTGACTGGCTGGCCATCATTACCTGTCTGGATCGTAACCAGGCGCGTGCCCAGCATGCCGCCAACAGTATGCGTTAATGCCTCGATTTCATCCACCAGTTTGACACCACCGGCCTTGCCGCG
>CAZRKQ010000097.1:0-3470 GCA_964600755.1 uncultured Thiotrichaceae bacterium | reverse complement strand
TTTTTACTTATTATAGTTCTTTGTGACGGTTAATACATTATGGTTATTGTCACGTTTATAGTGCTGTTCATCGGTCAGGGATTTTACCAGTAGTATGCCCATGCCGCCTTCCGATAAGTCGTTAAGCATATCAGGCGCATTGCGTTCAAGTGGATTGAATTCCCGGGCCGAGTCCGTGAATGTTATGCGAACACTGCTCCCATCCGCGGCCATCTCTATGTCGATCTTCTCTTCAGAGTTTTTATCGTAGCCATAATTTATTATATTTGCCAGTAGCTCTTCAGATGCCAGCTTGAGGTCATGTTTGAATTCTTTTGTCACGGGCAGTTTTTCAAGACTATCGGCCAGAAACTCATATAAGCGAGTGCATTCGCTGCCCTTGTTACTCAGTTGAATATGTCTGGACAATATGATGTCTTCGCTGTCATCCATAATGTATAACCATCAGAGTGATGTCATCAGACTGCTCGGCGGTAGCAACGAATTTTTCTACATCAGCCAGTGAGGATGTGCCTAATGCTTCCGCAGAAATTTCTTTTTCCTTTGCAACAAAGGCCAGCAGGCGCTCCTCTTCATACTGTTCTCGTGCAGGATTGAATGCTTCCGAGATACCATCTGTGTACATCAGCAGGCTGGTTTGCGGATCCAGCGTGTGTATAACATTGGGGTATTCAATATCTTCCATCAGTCCAAGCGCCAGGGCGCCATCTACAATCAGCTCACCACTGGTGTTTTGTGTTTTCTGTATCGGATGCATATGCCCGGCATTGGCCATGATCAGCTCGCCTGTATCCAGATCGAGTGAGCCGCACAATGCGGTAACGAACATGCAGGCATCGTTATTCTGACATAGTGCGTTATTCATGTGTGTAAAGGTGTCACCAGGCGATAAATCGTCATTGAGTGCGCCGCTATATAAGGTGACTGTTTTGGCCATGAACAATGCAGCTGGAACTCCCTTGTCAGAAACGTCACCGATAATAAAGTGAAGCTTGTTGCCATCCTGCTGAAAATAATAAAGGTCGCCGCCAACGGAGCGGGCAGGGCGTAATAACGAGTACAGTTGATAGCTGTGTTCTTTAATCGAGACAGTACCGCCGCCCGGCACCATCGACATCTGGATGCCCCTGGCGATCTCGATTTCGCTTTCAAGTTTTTGCTGTTTGGCAGTCGTTTCCCTGAGCTGCTCGATGTGGGTTTGTAAGGAGTCGCGCATATTGCGGAAATCGGTTGTTAGCGCGCCTATTTCATCGTTTCTAATCGGTGCCGGCAGTTTGATATCCAGGTTGCCGCTGCCAATATCAGCGGTGACCCGGGCAAGTCTTCCCAGTGGGTTGATCATGTTGCGTGTGATTGAAACAATGATCAGCGCGAGTATAAGCAGGCCTGTTATCGCAACCAGCGCAATTTCTCCAGTGAGCAGCATGATGTCTGATATAAGTTCGGATTCAGGAATAACGATAACGGCCTTCCAGCCGGTATCAAGCAGTGGTTCGATAGCAATCCAGCAGTCACCGGTTTTATGGCGGCAGGGTGCATTGAAGTAGGTGGCTTCATGCGCCTGTTTACTCTTCAGGTAGATGTCCCAGTAGTTGTCGATGAAGTCTGTATCCATCATAGATTTCAGCTTTTTCATAACGCGCGACATATCCGGGTGCGCGACGACTGTATCCTCTTTGGAAATGATCAGTCCGAAACCTGTGTCGAGTATCTGAATGTTTTCGGTCAGCTGTTGCAGCCAGTCCAGCGCGATATCGGCGGTGGCAACACCGGCAAATTGCCTGTCTTCACCGGCCTTTAACGGTGTGGCGTAGGTTGTCATCAGGGCGTTGCCACCGCCCTCATCAAAATAGGGCTCCGTCCATACTGCCTTGCTGGTTGATTTGGGTATGTTGTACCAGTCCCAGATCAAATAGCGGTAATCGTCTGCTGCAAGATCGGAGTAGCTGAGCTTGATTCCATCCCGGTAATAATAAGGCGAGAACTTGCCTATATCTTTATGCAGAACATTTGGTTCAAGCGCCACGGTCATGCCGTAGATATCCGGGTTTATCTTGAGGAAAGCGCGTATGGAGTCATGAATCTGCTGCTCACTGATGTCTGCCCGGGTAACGATGGATGCCAGCGAATCAGCACTGGTTGCCACGGAACTGAATACTGTTTCTATCTCCTTCACGGTCGAAGCAGCAGTGGTGCGCGCGAGGTTACCGACGTATTCTTCAAGCAGATTTCGTGACAGGAAGTAATTTGCAGCCAGAACGGTAATAAATACAGCAGTGCCGAGAATAATGATGCCGAAGCTCAGCCGGGTAGCAAGGCTGCGAAAGCGTTTATTTTTTATGGCCACGGCATTCTCTGTTGATTAAATCTACTTTGACTGTATCTTGAATTGTAGATTAAAAATGACGAATGTAGCTCGCAGATAATGTGGTTTGGATAGTCGTGCTATCGGGCTCGGTAATGGTGAAAACGTTGCTTCCATCAGAAATGGTTTTGCTGTTGCTTCTGCCGAATTCCCATCTTTTTAACTGCACACCAAATTGGAAACTGCTGTTTCTCGACTGTTTAAACACGTATTTGAGTTCGCCGGCAACACCAAAACCATTGCCAAGATCAAGCACGGGCTGGCCAAAACCTGCAGCGGCCAGGTCAACCATGATGGTGCCGTTGAACGTGGTCAACATGCCCAGCTCTAACAACAGGTCCTGTTTTTCATCTTTTATGAACGGTACCTGCACGCCCGCTTCGAGTGTCCACCATTGGTAGCGTTCAAACAGGCCCGATACACCATTATTGGGTTGTATGCTCCTGTCCCACTGTTGCCAGTAGGCTTTGCCGTAAAAAGCGCCGTCGGTGTCCTGTGGCGACCAGTCAAGCCGGTAAAGTAACCGGTATATGGTTTCTTCTGTCGTGGTTTGATGGGGCTGCCCGGCCTGTGTTTGACCATCGTAATCGACGTCACCGCCATACAGGCTGAATTCCACTGTGTTACGGATACTGCGGTACGGTTGTGAGGCTGCAACAGTGAAGCCTGGAATGAATCCTGTTTCCTGGTTGAGGGTGTTGCCGGAGATGTCTGTTTCTTCGTAATCGAAGTGCATCAACTCGGCAGCAATGCGCAAATCTGTTGCCTGGCTTGATACAGATGCGCTGAGTATGCAAGCCGGCAAAACGCACTTTGTGATTATTTTTATAGGCATAGTTATGAGCAGCGCATACTAAAAAACGCGGGCATTTTACCCGCGTTTTTTAATAGTAACATTTCACCGTGCAAAAAAAAGCGGAGCTTATACTCCGCTTTTTTCCAGACAAGAGAGAGTTTCTTTCTAGACAAAGAAATCCGAACAGGGGAACGGACTGCCGGGTACTTCGGTAAATGTACCGGTGCCATCATTAAACTCTATTGTTACATTGCCTACAGAGTTGATTGTACCTTTGGCCTGGGTGTTGCTGGCGCCAGTGACCAGTAT
>CAZRKQ010000096.1:0-16968 GCA_964600755.1 uncultured Thiotrichaceae bacterium | reverse complement strand
ACAAGACAGGCCGGATGCCAGTTCGCGGTGGCCCTGACTTTCAGTGGTGCGCGCACCGATCGCTCCCCAGCTGATCAGGTCGGCAATATACTGCGGACTGATGAGATCGAGGTATTCCGTACCCGCAGGCACACCCTCTTCTGCCAGGTCCACCAACAGGCGACGTGCGAGACGCAATCCCTTGTTGATATGAAAGCTCTCATCCATTTCGGGATCGTTGATCAGGCCTTTCCAGCCAACAGTTGTACGCGGTTTTTCGAAATAAACACGCATCACAATGCACAATTCGTTTGAAAGATTATCTATCAGTGGCTTCAGGCGAGTTGCATAGTCGCGGGCAGCATCCGGGTCATGCACGGAACACGGCCCTACGATGACGACAAGACGGTCATCCTCATCGCGCAAAATCTTCTGGATAGCATTTCGTGCACGATAGACTGTCTCCGATGCCGCCTCACTCATCGGAAATTCATTATGCAGAACTTCCGGTGGATCGACTTCATGGATACCGCTTATCCGAACATCGTCGGTTTTATAAATCATTCATAGTTCCAGTCATTTAGAAAGCGCATTATATTGCATCTTTCGAAGAATTTCCGGTAACTCCGACAGGCTTCGAATATGGTAATCCGCCTTGCACTCGGTGTGGCTCCAGCCACGATTACTGCGATTGAGCCAGACGGTGCGAATTCCCGCCTCGCAGGCCCCGAAAATGTCCCGGTGCTCGTCGTCACCAATGTGAACGGTTTCCTCGCGCCCGGCCCCCGCTTTGGACATGGCCGTCTCAAATACCAGCGGATGCGGTTTCTGATGCCCGACTTCGGCAGCCGACACCGAGAAGTCAAACCAGCGATCGATGCCGGTCAAACTGATATCAGCATTGCCATCGCTGACCGCGACCAGTGTGTAGTCGGAACTCAACTCATCCAGCACTGGTTCAACATCGGCATACAGTTCAACTTGCTGTCGTGCCTGAAAAAAAACATCAAATGCTTCATCGATCCAGTCATAGCCAAGACCAATCTCATCGCTCAATGCCTTCAGCGATTCAACACGCAGTTTTGACATATCATGTACAAGGTCTGGTCGCTGTTGCATGAAATCACGACGTTTATGGAATATTGCTTTGCTGTCATGATGTTGCGTTATTTGCGGCACACTTTGCTGCATCCATTCATACAGCTTTTGCTCTGCCGCCATGATGGTAGGCTTGCATGGCCACAAGGTATCATCAAGATCAAATGTAAGAAGCTTGATGCGGGCAGGCATCAGTCGTTTCATCACAGGGTTAGTTAAATCAACTTTGCCGGTCGGTTAATTTCGGCGAATTCTGGCGATGTAGCCACTGCCAGACATGTTTTGCTCAAAACTGTTTAATGCAGCCAACGCACTGGACTTGTCTTTGAAATAGCCAAAGCGCACGTTAAAACGAAGCTCGTTGCGCTTGTTTGTATATCCATCGGTATAGGCACTGAGATTTTTTGATTCGAGTTCAGACATTCTGCGAATAGCATTTTCCGTATCTGCGAACACACCAACCTGGATCGTATAACGTGCATCTTCGGCACTCGCAGTATCAGTAATGTCAGTCTCACTACCTGAGTTAATACGGTTACTCAACTGTTGCTCAGGGACAGTGATTTCCTGCTCATCAGCTGCCTGCTCGATTACATCGGTTTCATTGCCATTCTTCAATACAGCAGGCGCCATTTCAAGTGATGCCAGCTGCAGTTTTTGATTAGCCTGCCCTGTTGAAGTATCTGAAGCAGAAGGCCGCTCGATGATATCAGTTGTCTGTTGAATGACAGTTTCAACTTCTGTCTTTACTTTATGCTCCTGCGCAACGGTCTGCTGCCTGGGTTCGACACCTGCTGCACTGTCTTGCGGACTGTCGACGTCGATATATGCACCGGGCATTTGCGCCTTTGGAATTTGCGGTTCGAGTTCCGCGGTATCTGCATGAGCCGGCCTGGGAAGTGCCAGCGCTATGGTTTTATTCAGGACCAGGCCTGTGCCGGGATCAGCTTTCTGATGGCCGATATAGTAGCCACAGGAAAATACCACCAGCATGCCAAAGGATATGGTTATACCGGCTCTGAATATACTGCGTTGATCGAGTAATAAGGGAGTCATCTTAATTGGATATAATTTTGTCTCAAATAAGTATAAATTCGAATTCTACCTTGTAATACCCTCTAACTATAGATGCAAAAAACCATTCGTAAAGCAGAATGCACGTTACAAATGTCCGACCCGGTCATTGCCAGGCTGATCGAGCAGCACGGCCCCTGTACGCTTTTCTCTAAAAACAGCCTGGTCCACAAGCCGGGTTTTCACGTTCTGGTGTGGGCGATCATCAACCAGCAGCTGTCGGTAGCAGCCGCGCGCAGCATCGAGAACAGGCTGTCGAAGTTGTTGCAATCACAGGTATACGAGCTTGATTCGATAAGGGTGCTGGAAGATCAGCAAATGGCCGCATGCGGACTATCACGACAAAAGATCAGGTACTTACGTGCGCTTTGCGACGCCATGGGCCGTGGGGAACTGGACCTGGAACAGCTTTCAACAATGGATAACGAGCCGGTTTTTGACGTGCTCAGTACACTGCCGGGTATTGGCCCGTGGACGGTCGATATGTTCCTGATGTTTTCCCTTGGCAGGCTGGATGTGCTGCCGCTGGGGGACCTCGCATTGCGCAAGTCCATTGAGCATCATTATGAATTACCGGATAAACCTGCGATTAAGGATTATCACGCCATCGCCGACCGCTGGCGTCCTTATAGAACCGTGTCGAGCTGGTACCTGTGGGCTGCTGTTGATTGATCAATCAATGCAGGGCTGACATATCAGCTAAATCTGCAGCCTAGAATCGTTTGCCGTAACTTATATTGAATACGATTGCCTTGTTGGTGTCGAACTCGGAATTTTCGAACTCCTGGTAGATATACTCCAGCCGTGTGCGCAAATCGGCATCACTGCCAAAGCGCACACCATAAGTGAGTCCAGCTGTGCCACTCGACATATCATCGAGACGGTAGTCAGCACTCAGGTATTGCGGCAAATTGGGCATGGTACCATCATTTGGAGAGAAGAAAGAGTTCTGATAAAACTCCGCTTTTGTCTGTGTATATAAGCGTATTCTTGGCTCAAAATAATCAGCATTGGCAAGTGTGAAGCGGTGTGCGTAATCCAGGGTATGAGACTGTATGTCCCAGTCATCTGAATAATACCGGTATGACAGATGGATGCCGTTATTGCCAGGAAATGTCATATGATTCAGATTAGCGGTGATTGTCCAGCGCGTTCTTGAATCAGGACGGCCTTCAAAATACTGGTCCCATTCAACACCTGCGGCATCAACAACACTGAATACCTTGTAAGGGTCGGTCATATAGCCATTGGCCTGACCAAAACCCAGATTAAGCTGTAACAGGGTACGCCTGTTAATGACTTTCGTTACGCCGGCGATAACGTCTGCTGTTGACCTTTCTCCCTGGCCGAGAAAACGCCCATCAGCAACGCGTGTTAACGGTTCAGGCGTGTTGTTGCCATTGACACGGAAAATCTCGTCATAGGTTCCGGCGATGCCGAGTGTCCACCGGGTCGAACGGCTACTGTTCTCCTTGTTAGCAGTTGCCGAAAGGCTGTACGAGCGCCAGTCATTCTCTACAGAAAATGCGCCGTTGTAATTAACACTCAGCGTGCGTGTATGTTCGTGCTCCCAGTCCAGGGCCACAGCAACGCGTGTATCATCGAAATCAGCTAGCGCTGCAGATTCGCCAGATGGATTAATCCCCGTACCACCGGATGCGCCGGTGAATGCCGGCGTACTCATTTTAACAGCACCGGTCGGGGTCGCACCTGACATGGCATCAAATACCACCTTGATTGAGGCAGTATCTTTTGTAGACACATAACCCTTGGCTGTACCTACGAGTTTGTTGACGGTGACACGGTCGACTTCACTGTAATACAGATAGGATGAATCTAGCTCCCACGCATTCTCAATAGCTTCTGCTGAAGCATTGCCTGTTGTAAGTAATGAGCACGTAGCAAGGCTCAATTTATTCCTGATGGATTTCATACAAGGTCTATTATTGTTTTGTTAAACCAGGTTTTTTGTTTTTAGTATTTTGGCTTTCTTAAGGCTTTATTGTTCTTGGATGCTGCTTAGTTACAACCGCAGCCACCGCCGCCAACGCCGTTGCCGCCGGTCGAGGCTTCCTTACTGAAGTAAATATGGTCATCCAGGTAAGATTGCATGGGGTCACGGGGAAGCTGCATCGTGTCTGTGGCCAGAATGTCTTTTTCCCAGGGTTTGACCTCTTCCTTCACCGTCATGTTGCTAACGGTCTCGCATCCGGAGACCGTTAGCAGCATGGAAATTATTAATAACTTATTCATATCAACAACACTAGTTAATTATAAGGATTTGGCAAGTATCGCAGCCATATATCCCTAAAACAGTGGCGGCTCACCCGCTTCTGTTTCATCAATTGCAGGCACCCCGGCAGGATTAAGTTCATCATCCGCCGTCAATACCTCGGGATTCTGTACCCCAAAGTATGAATACACCGTCGATGCCACAGACATGGGTTCAGCTTCATAACTGCCCGGAACCGGTTCGGTAACCTGGTTGTTTGTGCCCGGATCACCAACACGTTGTGTGCGGCCGACGACCTTGCCCATTGCACCGGCAGGACGCGGGCTGTTCGGGCCATCGATACCAAAGGTGTACAGGTTCTGGTTATTGCCGTGGTCCCAGCCTTCTGAATTATTCAAATTCACCAGTCGGCCAAAATCACCAAACATATTGATGGCGATATTACTGGACGTGCTTCTTGTGCCCGCAGGGCCGCCCGGTGTTGTCGGAAGTGTTGCAGCAGTATTCGAGTACTTGATATGCAACATGGCTGCCTGCATCACGGCAAACAGATCATTCATGCGATCAGGATAATTATCAATGCCGTTGTTATGGTCATCCCAGCCACCAAGACCTCCGCCTACGGTGATATAAGCTGTTGACGGATTTTTAAGCGCCAGCGTCACCGCGGCCCTGATCCTGTCGGTATACTGGTTGTTCGGGTAGAACAGTTGTGCTCCAGCAGTAATACCAATAGCCGCCGCATCTGCCGCATCAGTAACATTCGGCAGCGGGTTGCCACTGCTGTCAGTATTCTGGTTCACTGCTGCACCACCGGGGTCGATACCCGCCATCTTGTCCTCGAAAAATTCGCGTAATGCAAAGCCATCATTCACACCCGAGAAACGCGACACCTTGGCCGGTGTCATGACTTTACCCACCAGGGTATTGAGCACTGATTTAACCGGATCAGTATCACTACCTCTTGAGTAGGGGCTCTGCAGGTCCTCGTCCAGTGTTGTGCCTCTTAACAATAGTGGCAGCGAGTAATCCGGGTCCTGCTGGAAATAGCGCGTGTCGCCTTCGAAAGACACAAACGGCAAAAACAGAGCTTCGACACCAGTATCGGCACCACTGGCAAGACTGCTAATAGGCGTACCGTCGGCAAGCGCGGTTGTTGCCTCATACAGCGCCCGTTGCTGGAACAGCGTCGCTGCCAGCCGGGTACCCACGCCTGGTCCCGCTTCGATATCCAGTGAGCCTTTCTGGCTCATCAGCAGGCTCTCACGGTGCGAACGCGTACCATCGATACGCTTCATCAATGTCCTGTAAACCGACATCTGGCCACGTTCGAGCATGGACTGCATGTAACGGCCACCTGCCCCGTTGGCATCAAATGCATCGTCATTATTGACATCCGGATCACCGCGCCAGAAACCATGCCTGGTAATAAATCCGTCGACATTAATATTCGAATTACCACTGGTATCAAAGTTTAAAATATCAGCTCCGAACGCATTCGTGTATGAATTCTGCGAGTTGTCGTGAATATCCTGGATATTGGTCAGGTTGCCCGATAGTTCGGATGGACCGCCGTAAAGAAAGATATTGATGACCTGCGGCATCACATTAGGCGCAGTAACTGTAGTACCCGCATAATCTACTGCTGCACTGGCGTTTTTATACATCGTCGACAGCTTGAATGCACTCGGCATGAAGGCAGATGCACTCACGGCACCCATTGATTTTATAAATGTTCTTCGTTTCATGATCATCGCTCCCTTAATTCACTGCCCTGAAGTAATACTGTTCAGGTAATCTGGAGATATAGTCAAAAGTAATCCTGGCAATATCATCATGCCTGCCAGAACGAATTTCCGTTACACCATCAACATCCTGTGTATGATTCAATCCCGGGGCTGGGCCATAAAGCGCTATCAGATCAGTCATCTCAACAGCAGTGGCTTTTCTTTGCATCGCATTCAGGAACAGGAAATCGACATATTCTTCTGGCGACATCTGTTCAACAACAGGCTTGATATCATCGTTGGCATCAAAAATAAGCCCGTCGCCCGCATTGTTGACACCGCCCACATAGCTGTTGCTATTCCTCAGTAAATCCTCTCTGAGTGCCTTGTGGTAGTTGGCAAAACTCAGACCATCGAGTGGCACAGCCGGAATGCGTCCAATCTTGTAGGTCATGGTATCCCAGCCCATGGCACCCAGATCCAGGGCTTGCCCATCGTACTCAGTCATCCTTCTGAAGATTTCTTCATCTACTTGTCCGGCATTGGCTGCGGGATCCCACTTCAGGGTATCGAGCAACGACATCAGGTTTTCCTCGAAAGATTTGGGTCTTTCGATATTCAACAGATACTCGCGTGAGAACAGGATCGCGGTAAAAATATCTTCGAATGTTTCCGGGCCGCTCGCCACAATGGAATTGATAAACTGCTGGCGGTAATCAAGATTGTCGCCTGTCACTTCCACGAAATAATTGAAAATGGCTTCGGTCACACGTGGAATCAGTAATGAATGCCCCGCAATGACGTCATAAAGATCATCACAGGTGGTGATGTAGTTCGTTCCGAGAATCAGCTGCGGTTCTGTATTCGGATAGTCAGTACGCCGAATCAGGTAGCCATCACCATCCGATGTCAGGTAAAGGTCCTTACACGCAATACCGCCCCTGAATGAATCTTCTTCGGTTTCAAACAGGCCCAGGTAGAGCTCATAGGCTTCAAGTGCGTGGTTCTCGGGTGAACGTGATACACGCCAGCGTGCCAGCGATGGCAGATTGGAACGTATCACCTGGCGAATCGGTGTACCTTCATCGATGCTGGTTACCAGGAAACGGTACATGTTCTGTATGTCCGTGTAATCGGTACTCTCCATTTCTTCGGCAGGAGAGAACATGATGGTATTACTCAGTACATAGGCCATCCAGTGCACGAACATGTCACGACTGATGGGATATTCCTTGATGCGCGCGAGAGGGAGCTGTTTTGATCGCCGGTTGCTTTCGAGATCAGAGCGCGTATCGAATTCATACTTGGCATCGGCAGGGACCGGGTTACCTTCTTCATCCAGGCCATCAATGATGGTGTCATATGCCAGCACGTCAGCATTGCTCATGTTCGCTGCCAGCGCACTCTTTGTATCAGTCAGGAAGCTGCTGCTCAGTGGCTGCAGGTTTGCCACACCTGCATCCAGATTATAAAAGTCTTCTGCTGAAACACCGCGGAACATGGTGCCAAGCAGCTTGTTGGCAACCATGTACTGGTCTTCAGCTGAAAGCCCGTTGAATTCGCCCTGTGATAGTGCGACTGCAGTACCGCCAGCAGCAAAATCATTACTGCCTTCAGGCAAACCGGGATCGCAGCCAAGCACGAGCATTGAACCGGCAATTATTAATGGTAGTTTGAATCTCATTAGCAACCTCTCTGTACGCCTGGTATCGGAGTACGTTCGATTTGATGCGTTAAATATAGGTCAGAAAACTGAACTAAAAGTAACCAAAATGTTATTTCAGACGAACGGCAAAACCATAAATCAGCTTTGGAGCGTCCTGGGCGCAGGATCATATAAATCACAATACGGCTGCATCGCCGTCAGTAAAAAGATCCTAACTATTTGAATTTTTTGAACATTTGTGACAGCCAGAACGGCCGTCGGTAGTTAGCTTAATGCATTTGGGTCGCGCTGTTAAGCACTAAAAGATTTTATACACAAAATGGCGGAAAAACACTATATCCCTTTAATTTTCATATAGTTACAAATTTATAATAAATTTGTATGCGTTCCCGACAGAATGTGTAAACAATCTTTACAATATGCTATAGTCTTTTTTAGTGCAGAGTCAAGCAATAATTTTAATGATTATCATTTTCGATTCGCACTTCAAATGCTCCAAAACTCTGAATATTGAATTCCCGGCCTGTTTGCCGGCAGTGTTAACAGGTTTATATCTACACTGAATTTGATTAATGACTTTGGAGTGTCCAATGCATATTTCACTTATCCGTATCGCCCTGGCTGTTGTTGTTATATACAGCTTTGTTTCACCGACTTCTACCTTTGCTCAATCGAGCGGAAAATATCAAGCGCCAGGTTTCACCCTGCCTGGCCAGAATAAAACCATTCAGCTTTCCAAATATAAAGGCAAGGTGGTTTATCTTGATTTCTGGGCATCATGGTGTGAACCATGTAAACGCTCTTTTCCATGGATGAATGAGCTGCAGGCACAGTATGGTGAAGATGGTTTCGAGATAATTGCGGTCAATCTCGATACATCCAGAAAAGATGCTGATGAGTTTCTAAAACAAATGCCCGCAAAGTTTGATGTTGCTTTTGATAAAAGTGGTAAAACAGCTGACGCGTATCACCTCAAAGCCATGCCAAGTTCATTCCTGATCGACAGAAAAGGCAGACTGGTACATAAGAGCCTTGGTTATCGTGTTGAAGAGAAAAAAATCGTAGAAAAA
Source organism: uncultured Thiotrichaceae bacterium (assembly GCA_964600755.1). Lineage (GTDB taxonomy): Bacteria > Pseudomonadota > Gammaproteobacteria > SZUA-229 > SZUA-229 > JABDQW01. The sequence goes on along the minus strand of CAZRKQ010000096.1, from coordinate 8,121 downwards.
AAGATCCAGCAGCTGCTCGGCAAACGTGTCGTAGCGAACCGCTAACATGATGCAAAAGCAGAATCACAGGGATGTGATTTTTTTATTTATCACCCCCATCGGATTCCAATAACGCAAGAATCCTGATTACCATTTAATATGAGGCAGGATAATGTTCACCTTCAGGTCGGTTCGAAGAATACTGTCTAAACCTGGTGATGTTATTGAATCACTGACAAAAACATTTCCACGCTTTTATCTTGGCTGCGTCACTCTACTCGCATTATTTGGCTATCTCTATGTACTGCTGTTCCCACTGCTGGTTATTGCAGGACTACTGAATATCTATGAAGCATTAGCAGTCAGCACTGTTATCGACTGGCAATCAGCATTAACCTGGTTAGCTGTCGTTATCGTTGCCAGCCTTGTCAGTTATCGCAGTGCACAAATCAAACCAGCACCGCCGGTTGGTCTGACCCTGACCGAAGACAAGGCGCCCGAGTTGTTCGCACTTGTGCAGCAATACCGCAACCATTTCAAACGACCGTTAATTCACCGCATCGTGGTGACAGCCAATTACGAACTGGATGTTGTGAAGACACCTAAATGGGCGTTGCCTGTATGGTCATCGAATACAATGATTATTGGCCTTCCCGTTATGCAATGTCATCCACCGAAGCAGTTTGAATGCATGGTTGCACGGCGTATTGGGCAGTTCTCCAAGCGTGATAATTTTCTAACAAACTGGCTGTATCAACTCAGGTCAATATGGCAGCAGTATCGCGTTAGCTATGGCAAACAAAAAGGCTTTGGCATTGAACCATTGAGATGGTATTTCGCTGTATATGCACCTTTTTATCTGGCGCTTTCCGTGTATGCAGCAAGACGGGATGAACTGAACGCGGATAGTTATGCCATGGAGTTATTCAACGATGAGGAAGTTCGCGAAATGATAACGGCAGATGAACTGTGCCGATGGTATCTGCAGAACCAGTTCTGGCCGGCCGTATATAAAATAGCATCAGTAGAAAAAAAATCCCTGCCAACACCTCATACTAAAATGGCCGCAGCAGTTCATGCCAGCATGAGCCCCGAAAGACTCGAGTCCCTGATGGTTAAATTTATTAAAGAAAAATCTTTATCGAAACATGCAAAACCATCACTTCAAAGTCGTATCGAAAATATTGGACATAACAAGGCACGTATGAGTAAACCTGTTGCAGAGAATGCAGCCTCACGCTACCTTGGCTCTTCAATGAAAGGCGTCATTGATCTTATCGACAAACTCTGGCTGAAAACTTTTCTGGAAAAAAGAAAACGGCAACATCAGCAGAAACAGAATCAGGTAACACCAGAACAAGTAACCAGCGCTTGACTCATCAGGTTAAGCTACTTTGGAATAGTCAGGCTTAAGTTTGTAAAACAACATTATATCAAGTTAAGCCATAAGCCCCCTGTCAGGACTAACGGCTTCGGAAAATTAAACAACATGATACAGATATTTTCTCTCGCAGAGGCGCAGTGAACGCAGAGGTGATATGTGTTTTTTGCAAAGACAGTAACTTTATTTATCTTCCTTTGCGGGCTTGGCGCCTTTGCGAGATTACAGGGCTTTAAACTTTTAATATAACAATTCTCGTTATGCGAAAACCGTCATTAACCTGTCGAATCAAATCTGAAATACTGCAGCTGATTAACGCGCGCCTGTTTGCTTTGGAGGAAACTGCTCAAGTATCTTTTGCACATTCAGATTGATTTGTTGCGTAACCCTGTCAGGCGCATCGTGTTTATCAATTACCTGTGAACTGATCCCGCGCCAGATCAGTTGAGCGTCATCGGCAGTATAAAAATCAATAAATAGCGTGCCTTCATCATATTGCCTGATATCCGGTGCCGTACTAATAACAACTCCGCCAATATGACCATAGCCACCTGCGCCGTAACCAATCGTGGTACCCACGTTACTACTGGATATCTTGCTCTCAACCTTGAGGTTGTAATCAATTAAAAAATCGGGTGATTTTTCATTATAAGCAATACCCCTGGCATCGAGCTCTCGCTCTATTGCGTTGCGAACTCGTGTAGCAACCAACGGACTCATTTCTGATTCATCATCTTGCCTGGTATCCGGGACCAGCTTCCATGCAAAGGTCTTGAGCGCAGTAAAATCGGCATCTTTATCGTAATCCTGACTAACGGTAATTCCTGAACAACCAGTAATAATGGTTATCAATAGATAAATAATAAAGATCTGTATTCTCATATCCAGTGCCCTTGACATCTATTCATGATAGCAAAAATGGTTAATTTCAGCCCAGTTTTGGCTAATTCTCGTATTTTTACTGGAACAACACTCCAATTATCATTATGCTGTTGAAATTACAGTAACTCTTTAAATCGGGGTATGCTGTTAGACCGTATAACGGAGTCTGAATATAAGCTGCACTTCAAAGGAGACCAGCAATGAAAATTCGAACACGCAACAAGCTAACTATAGCCGTTTCGGCGATACTGCTGGCAAGCAGCCAGGCATGCCTGGTACAGGCAGCAGATAAAGACTATTCGGGAATAACCGCACCACAAAAATTTACTCCCAGCAGTGGCAGCTACCCGCCGCCTCCTCCCGGTGGCTGGGAAGGCGTTGTCGATAGCATCGACAAACGAATAGAGGACGATAAAAAAGAACTTGACCGCAGCTTCTCAGAAGGTAGCGCCACGATGGCAAGTGGTGGCCAGCAGTCTGGTCGCAGTTCAAGCTTTCCAGAATTTTCAGACCCTCCCGAGTGGGGCCAACGTGAGATGCCGCAACCACCCGAATGGGGAGGACGCGACATGCCCGAGCCACCCAAATGGGGCGAACGTGGTGACATGCCTGAACCTCCAAAATGGGCCGATCGCGACATGCCCTCACCTCCTGACTGGGGCAGCAGCGACTTTCCAGCCCCGCGCGAATGGGGCGGTGGCAGCATGCCCGAACCGCCTGAATGGGGAGATCGTAAGATACCCGAACCTCCAAAATGGGCCGAGCGCGACATGCCCGAACCCCCGAAATGGGATGATCGTGGCATACCTGAACCACCAAAATGGGATGATCGCGGTATGCCAGAGCCTCCAGCATGGCCCAGTCGCAACATACCGGACCCGCCTGAGTGGGGTCGTGGCATGCCTGCTTACGAACCCCCTCGATATGACAGAGGCCGCGGCTCAAGCTTCAGCACACCATCATTCGGCAGCGGTAGCGGGCCAAGCTTTGGCGGTGGACGTGGACCAAGCTATAGCGGGCCGTGGGACAGCGGCCGCGGTGGTCGCAGTGCGCCATGGGGTGGCAGCAGTGGTCCAAGCTTTAGCGGCCCATGGGACAGTGGCCGCGGCGGCAGCAGCATGCCCTGGGACAGCGGCCGCGGTGGTAGCAGCGCGCCATGGGGCGGCAGCAGTGGCCCGAGCTTTAGCGGTCCCTGGGATAACGATCGTGGAGGTCGCAACTCACCGTGGGGTGGCAGCAGCGGTCCGAGCTTTAGTGGTCCCTGGGACAGCGGCCGCGGCGGCAGCAGCATGCCCTGGTAAAGCGGCCGTGGTCGCCGCAGCATGCCATCGGGCGGACAAATAGGTCGTGGCGGCTGGATGGATAAAAACAGCTTCGCAGATTGCTGGCATGACGAGTAATGTAAATAAGTCATCCCACATACATCAAAAACAAAAGAACCCTGCAATGCAGGGTTCTTTTTTAACAATGCTATAGCACTCGTTAGAACAAAAGAGATTCACATCTTGTTGTTATGATTGGTAAAAACTGAATCCCCCTGAATCTCCCCGGCTTAACGGTCACTTTAATATCATGCCCCTTTTATATCCTTGTTTACTGGTTATTCATGGAAAATAACTATACTGTCGCTGGAATTACTGCATCTTTTTTACTGGAATATCGCACCTATTAGCATTATGCTGTTGAAATTCAAGCAACTATAATGATCAGGGTATACTGTGAGATCATATACCGGAATCATAAATTCGCTGCACTTCACAGGAGGCCAGCATGAAAATTGGAATAAGTAACAAGCTAACCTTTGCCGTATCCGCATTCCTGCTGGCAGGTAGCCAGGCGAACCTGGTACAGGCCGCAGATGATAGCTCTACAAGCCAGGCCGCACCACCAGGGCACAACCCGAGCTCTCAAAACTACCCACCACCGCCACCAGGTGGATGGGAAGGTGTTATCGACGGCATTGATAAACAAATGGGAAAAGATAATCCCGCCCTACAACAGCAACGCTCTCCTCAAAGTTCAGCACAACCGAGCGTCGCTACCCAGCGACAAAAGCCTCAAGGCGCACGTGGTTATGGCGCAGCCCAGCCACAACAACTTCAATCTGCCCAGGGTTATGGCGCACCTCGCTACGGCTCCCCTCAGTACTATCAACAACCTTATGGTGGAAGACGTGATTATGGCCGTGGTGGCAGCAGTGCGCCATGGGGTGGCAGCAGTGGTCCAAGCTTTAGCGGCCCCTGGGACAGTGGCCGCGGTGGCAGCAGCATGCCATGGGACAGTGGCCGCGGTGGCAGCAGCATGCCCTGGGACAGCGACCGTGGTGGTCGCAGCAAGCCCTGGGACAGCGGCCGTGGTGGCCGCAGCATGCCCTGGGACAGTGGCCGCGGTGGCAGCAAAATGCCCTGGGACAGTGGCCGCGGCGGTCGTGGCGGCTGGATGGATAAAGACAGCTTCGCAGATTCCTGGGATGACATGCTGAACGCACCGAGTGATATGGGTGAAATGCCCGGCGGCTTTTATGCACCTTCAGTCAGCGTACCCAACCCGGTCGATGTAGGTGATGAGTTTGACCAGGCAGCACGCGACGTCCCTGGCCAGCTGGAAAATGTGTATGATGAGAATCGTCGATCTAACACCTATGACAGATATGATCGAGGCGGTTATGACAGATATGATCGAGGCGGTTACGACAGATATGATCGAGGTGGTTATGACAGATACCGCAGATAACTCAAATTATATCCATTGAAAACGAAAGAACCCTGCAATGCAGGGTTCTTTTTTATATGGTTACTGATAGCTTGATTTACAGATTATCACCTGGCCTGCTATCTGCTTTTATTATGTTTCATCTGGCTATAACAAGTTTGTGTATAACAGTTTTAACAAGCTCAACAGCGCTTGCTCATACTGCTGCGCAAATCGATGCTGTAGTACTTGATGAAATGGCCAAACAGAACATCGTGGGCATGGCCGTGGCGATTATTAAAAATGGAAACATTTACTACGCCAAAGGCTATGGTCATGCTGACCTGGCGCGTGCGCAACCTGTCACAACCAATACGATTTTCCGCTGGGGCTCGATTTCAAAAACACTCACTGCCACAGCCACCCTGAAACTCGCAGAAGAAAATCCGGCTTTCAGCCTGAACGATAAAGTGACTGAACACGCTAGCTACTGGCCTGAACAGGGTAACAAGGGAAACATCCGCATCGAGCATCTGTTGTCGAACCGCTCCGGCATCATTCACTACATCAAGAAAAAAAACTGTCCCGATAACAAAGACCCACGCTACTCTCGACATCAACACACCAGCTACACATACAACGCCAGGCAAAGTGTAGAGGTTTTCAAAAACCAGAAGCTTTGTTTCGAGCCTGGCACCGGCTACAAGTACTCAACATTTGGTTTCAGCCTGCTGGGTTCCGCCATCGAGGGAGCGACGGGTACAGGCTATGCAAACTGGATAAACGACAACATCAAAACACCACTTGGCATGTCTTCCCTGCGCCAGGCCACCGGCACGCGCACAGGCTTCGATCAACGCTGCCATGTTCTACAGGAAGTTCCCGCCGGCAATTCAGCATGGAAATTACCGGGCGGCGGCTGGGAGTCCAACATACTCGACCTTGCAAAATTCACCAACGCACTGCTGCAGGGAAGTCTGCTCAACGATACCAGCCGCCTGTGGACGACCGTGCCTGGAAACTCTAAATATGGATACGGTATCTATCGCGTGCCGGGTACAAGCCAGGTCTGGAATGGCGGCAAACATGACAATAGCCGTGCACAGATCTATTTGTATCCCGGAACGGCCGAACGCCTGGGCATAGTGTTGATGATCAATGGTGTGCACAGCAATCCCATGCGCATCTCCCATCACCTGGCCGACCTGTTTGGCCAAAACCACAACGACAATCAAGCCCCGGTGGTAAAGAATTGCGAGAACCCCTGTTCAGGCAAGTTCTCTGCCGTGTGGCGCAACACCGGCAAGGACGTCCTGCTCCGTCGCGGTTACAGTCATGACAACTTCGACGCAGAGTTTAACTTTCTTCGCCAGGCCGGCTATTACACCGATGACTTTGAACCTTATGTGCAAGGAGGCAAAGTCTACTGGGATGCAATCTTCCGCAAAGGCCCTGGCGCAAATGTAATGTTACGCCACTATGACTACGACAACTTCTACAAGCAATGGAAACAACTGTCCATGCAAGGCTATCGCCTGGTCGACCTTGAAACCTATGTTGTTGGCGGCATTCGCCGCTGGGCAGGCCTGTTCCGCCCGGGTAGAGATAAATTCGCGATGTACCGGGGACTGACAAGCGATGAATTCACGGCGCGTCGTAAAGACCTGGCAACAAGGGATTACAGGTTAATTGATATCGAGGTCTATTCCAGAGATGGCATCCTCAACTGGTCAGGTGTCTGGCGATCCGGCGATGATGGGTTGCTGAACTACAACTTAAGCACAACAGAGTTTGCAACCCTGCGAACCGAACGCCTGAATGCAGGCTACAAGCTGGTTGACATCGAGACCTATCAACACCGTGGAGAACAACGCTGGGCCGGCATCTGGGAAAAGAGTTCTACAGGTGAAAAGTGGAACGGCAACTACACTTTCTGCGGCACGAAATACATCTCAGACGCGTGGAATACAAAGGGCATCACCAATCGCCATAACGAATGGCGTGAACAGGGTTATGAACTGATAGATTGGGAACGCGACTGGTACTGGCCTTAAAGCTTTAAGGAATCCGAAATAAGCAGTCTGCTCCGAGAATGGCCGAATAGCCAGAAGAGAAAACCGGATCAGAGAGAATAGACGCTAATACTGGCGTTAATTGCTCTCTGACCCATATTTTTCATCAGGGCGTCAGCAGCAACGGCCGGTAGGTCATGACCATCCGGTCCATACGCCTGTCCTGCCCGGCAGTGAACTCAAACATGCACACGTCGTAGCTGTAGTCCATGAAGTTCTCGATTGGATCTACCCCATAGTTTGAACAGGTGTCCTTGCTCACGGGGCAACCGCTGGTCGACGTGCGTTCGGGCGGCGTGTCAAGCACGCGGTCACCAAACAGGCGGCACCCACCCTGGAACGTGTGATACAGGCCAAGCCAGTGCCCCACTTCGTGCGTGAGGGTATCGCCTTCGTTGTAATTGGTCGCACTACCGCCGGGAAGGCTGGAGTAAAGAATGACTACGCCATCATCCGTCGGGTCACTCTGGAGGCTCCATGGAAAAGTCGCCCAGCCGAGCAGACCGCCACCCGGGTTTGCGGTGTAGATATTGAGCTGTGTTTCCGGACTCACAACAAGAGCCGATTTTGCGGCACTTTCCGCCAGCGAGCCCGGCGTCATCGTAAACCAGGCCGCACTGTCGGTATAGTCGATTGATGCGATAAAGAACTGGTAGCCCCATGGCGCATAGCCGATGTTCATCGCGTCTATCTGATTGGCGATATCCTGTGTGCTCAACATTCCAGTGCCGCCATTGTGAATGACATGGAATGCAACCGGGATGGAAACCGTTGCCAGGGCCGTAATGGACTCCGGGGTCACACCACGCGCCTGGCCCGCAATCGCCGCCATACGTTCAACCTGTGTCGCCTCGAAAAGTGTTAGATCAGGCGTAGCGCAGCGCAGATCACCTATGGCTGTCCCCGCCATAGCGGCACTCGCGCCGGAAATTGCGAACACGCTTGCGACAACAAAGTGAGTTAATCTGATAATCATAATATGTCTCCCTTAATCATAAAAAGGCTCGAACACCATAAACGAAACACCATAAACGAAACACCATAGGAAAGATAAACACCCTTTCTAAACCAAGTCAAACCAAAATAACCTGAAGATAATCCCTTTCCCTCTGATAC
>CAZRKQ010000095.1:0-4011 GCA_964600755.1 uncultured Thiotrichaceae bacterium | reverse complement strand
CATTACTGTTATCCCCCTGTGGGATTATTCGCTGATTGCAATTGAGGCCTGGCGTTCCATCCAGCCCCCGATACCATCAGGCACGATTTCCGTGAGTTCAACTTCATATTCTGTGATACGTGTGATCTTGCCGTGATTCTGGCCGGCATAGTTGCCTGGCTCCACGCGATGGATGGTCCCATCGGTGTCATTGATCAGTGCCCAGTGATCCTCATGCTGCTCCAGCGTGCCGACCATGCGCAGACTGTCGAGCGGGAATTCTTCCAGCGGCTCTGTCGCTCGTGCAAAGTCAGGCTTGATGCCATTGTTACTGCTGGCAATCTGGGAGCTTGGCTGAACATGTGAAAACGACGGTGCTGTAAACGGGTCGCGCAGGTCAGCTGCCTGGTAGGCAAATGACTCGTAAGGCTTGAATTCCGGCAATGGTTCTATGCTGGATTTCTGCTGGCTCTTGGTTGTCTGAACATAGTCTTCCAGGTCAGCTGTCGGGTTGCTTGAACAAGCTGCCAGCAGGCTTGACAGTGAGGCTATACACAGAAAACGCGCCAGTCGATTGTTATAACCGCTCATTTCTTGCCTCCCTTCTTTTTCTTGACGTTGGTGGCGGCCTTATTGTTTGCAGCTTCTTCCTCATCAATATAACGATAAGTCTTGGCTGTCATGTTCATTGTCAGCAGATCAGCTGCACCTTTACCGCCTCTGGCGATACTGACGTTATGCACTGTGACAATGCGCGGCAGTGCTGCAACGCCGCTGACAAAATCGCCAAACTCATGGTAGTTGCCGACAACCTGGATACTGATAGGCAGTTCAGCGTAAAACTCTCTGGGTATTTCGGAGCGCGGCTGAAACAGTTTAAATTCCAGACCGCTGGCAAGGCCTGTTTGTGAGACGTCGACCAGCAGATCGGCTACTTCGGTCTTGTTCGGCAGTTGCCGCAACATAGCGCCGAAGGATTCGCGCATTTCTTCAAGCTGTTTTTCATAGGCTTCGAGGTTAACTGCCTGTTTTGCCTTGGTTTCGAAGATAACTTTCAAGCCGACTTCTCTTTCTTCTACCTTGGCCAGTTCAGCCAGCTGGTCCTTGGTGTGAAACCAGTAGCCCAGAAAAATAACAGCGCCCATAATGAACAGAATAACCACGGCTCTTGCCGCTGCGGGCCAGCGTGCTACGTTAGCCAGGTCCAGATCATTAATATCCATGTTCATTTTTTCACCTCGCCAGCTGCTGCGACTTCTTCATCAAGCTGCTTGCGGGTTTTCTGCTTGCCACGCAACGTGAAATTGGCAATCCGCCGCCGGCCCGACTCGGTGGTTTTGATGACATTCAGGCGTGGGCTCGTGAGCCACTCTGAAGCATCTATCTTGCGCATGTAGTCTGAAACCCGTGCATTGGACTCGGCCATGCCCGTCATGGTCAAGGCCTTGTTTTTCTGGCTAAATTTTTTCAGGTGTACGCCTTCGGGCAAGGTCCTGACCAGTTCGTCAAGCAGGTGGACGCTTTCCGGACGACTGCCCTGCAGCTCCTGAATGACGTTCATGCGCGCCAGCAGATTTTGTTTCATGGCCTCAAGTTCCTTGATGCGGCCAATGCGCTTGTCAAGAATAGCGATTTCGCTTTCCAGATAGGCGTTGCGCTGGTTCTGGTTATCAATAAGACCATCAACGTGAAAGTGTGCAAGCAGAACGATCAGGCCGGCAAGTACAACCGAGCCGCCGGCAATAATGCCGAATTCCCGTTGTTTCTGTTTGCGCAGTTCCTCACGCCAGGGAAGCAGGTTGATATGTGCCATATCAGTCGAAGCTCCTCAGGGCCAGCCCGCAAGCAATTAGCAAAGCAGGGGCATCATTACTTAATGTTTGTGGTTTTACCCGTGCCGATAACGACATGGATGCGAACGGATTGGCAATGGTGGTTTCAACGCCCAGTTTTTCCTGCAGCATTTCGTCCATGCCCGGGATTGAGGCACTGCCACCGGCCAGCACAATGTGATCAACCTTGCTGTGCGGGCTTGATGAGTAGAAGAACTGCAGTGAGCGACTCGCCTGTTGCACCAAGGCTTCCTTAAAAGGTTCCAGTACATCAGTCAGGTAGTTTTCCGGTAAACCGCCCTGGCGTTTGGCCATGCCCGCTTCTTCATATGAAAGGCCGTAACGGCGCATGATTTCTTCTGTCAGCTGCTTGCCGCCAAAAACGGTATCGCGGGTGTAGACACTTTTCAGGTTATGTACGACGTTCAGTGTCGTCATGGTTGCACCGACGTCAATGACGGCAATGGTGCGCTCCATGCCCTGGTCAGGTAGCTGATCTGCCAGCAGCGCGAAGGCATTTTCGCTGGCGAAGGACTCAACATCCATTATATGTGTGCTCAGGCCGCCGGTTTCAACGGCCGCGCTACGCAGGTCGACATTTTCGCTACGGCAGGCAGCCAGCAGCACGTCGACGGTATCAGGATTCTTTTCAGATGGCCCAAGTACCTCAAAATCAAGGTTTACTTCTTCAAGCGGGTACGGGACGTAGTTGTCGGCTTCCAGGTCGATCTGGGCCGCCAGGTCGTCGTCGTTGAGCCCCGCAGGCATCGGTATCACCTTGGTAATAGTCGAGGAACCGGCGATGGCGACTGCTGCGTGACTGGTTCGGGTACCCGACCGTTTCACAGCGCGCCGAACCGCTTCACCAACGGCATCTACGTCGGTAATATTCTTTTCGACTACTGAATTGGGTGGCAGGGGTTCGACTGCATAGCTTTCGACCCTGTATCGAGATCCGCTACGGCTTAGTTCCAGCAGCTTGACAGCGGTGGAACTGATGTCAAGACCGATCAGCGGCGGTTTGGTTCGTCTAAAGAGCTGCGCTATTGGCACAATATTTCCTTTTAGTTACCCACTGTTGTAAAACAAAGGTAGTTCGCGGCATTAGAAAACAACAACAACTGTTTGTCAACTAATGCCTAATACGCTTGGTGTGGTTATCGGACAGAGGCAGATTTTGTTGAGTAAAAAAATATCTTTCCCGGGCCGTTTGTCATTTATAGTGCCTGCCTTGTACTTAATCTTTGAACTCGATCACAGGTTTTCATAGTGACAATGATAGTGCGCCGTATCTTCGCTTCTTTGCTGGCCCTGCTGTTTACCGGCGTTATTGCCGTCGCAGCACTGGCTGTTTTCATATACATCAAGGTTGAACCGCAACTGCCTGCCATCGAGGTTCTCAAAGAGGTTCAGTTACAGGAGCCGCTGCGTATCTATTCGCGTGACAGACGATTGCTTGCAGAATTTGGCGACAAGCGTCGCACGCCGGTGCAGGTTTCCGAGGTGCCACCGGCCATGATTAATGCATTTCTCGCTGCAGAAGATGACCATTTTTACGAGCATTCAGGCGTCGATATTCCGGGTTTGTTGAGTGCTGCTTTTGAACTGGTGCGTACCGGTAAAAAACGTCGCGGTGCCAGTACCATCACCATGCAGGTGGCACGAAACTTCTTTCTTTCCAGTGAAAAAACCTATTGGCGCAAGGTTACCGAGATCCTGCTGGCACTCAGAATTGAAGGTTCGCTCAGCAAGGACGAAATCCTGGAGCTGTATCTCAACAAGATCTATCTGGGGCATCACGCCTACGGTATTGAGGCGGCGGCGCAGGTTTATTACGGCAAGCACATCGGTGATCTGACGCTGGCACAAATGGCGACTATTGCGGCCCTGCCGAAGGCGCCTTCACGGATTAATCCTGTCAACAGTCCAAAGGACACGATGGATCGACGTAACTATATTCTGGATCGTATGCATCAGTTGGGTTATATCGAGGAAGATGTCTGGAAGCTGGCAGTTGCCGAGCCGAACGATGCCAAGCTGCACAAGGTCAAGTCCGAAGTGGGCGCAGCTTATGTGTCGGAAATGGTGCGACACGAGCTGGTCAAGCGTTACGGTACCTCGATTTACACTTCCGGATACCAGGTGATAACCACCCTGAATGTCGCCGCTCAGGCTGCTGCCAATGCGGCAGTGTACACGG
>CAZRKQ010000094.1:0-2124 GCA_964600755.1 uncultured Thiotrichaceae bacterium | reverse complement strand
TATCAGGTTGATAGAGTACTAATCAACTCTATGATTATTCAAAAAGTTATGCCGTATTTGACGTTCACCCAACGGGTGAGTCGCTACACAGTTTATCGCTGCCCCTCAAGCGCCATGGCGGCGTTGCAACTTTTGCCAAGGACTACGGCCATTAGCTGCAAGTCGCGCCTTGCCCTGACGCTTGAGGAACAGCGCTAATTCTGTGTTCAACTGCGGAATCTAGGTTGAATAGCCGGCTGTGGCCGGCTTATTTGTGCCTGCTGTTGAGGCCGGTATTGGCTGAATTGCTGGTAAATCAATGATTTTCTGACTATATAATCCTGTATCGTCACATGCATTGTGGCGGCTACTAAATGTGACCTAATTCCGAGTGTTCTGCTGTATTACCCGTATGCCGGAGATAAGTGCGTGGCATATGGAGGAATTGTCCCTGGGGGTCACACCAATGCCTGATACAAATACAAAACAACGCATTTTGCTGGTCGAAGAATCGGCGACATTACGCTACATCCTGGGCAAACTCTTACAAAAGCAGGGCTTTGAGCTGCTCGCCGTCGATTCTTTTGTTTCAGCCATCGATACGCTGCATAACGTCACACTGAATCTGGATGGCATCATCGTTGGCTGGCCGAATTACGAACATTTTGAAGAGTCCACGCAATTGCTGGTGTTGCTGGACCGGGAGCCCTACAGCGAAATTCCTGTGATTCTTCTTTCTAACGATACCGAAGTCGAACTGCTGAACTGGATGAGTACGCGTAAGAAAACAGCACTGGTGCCCTGGGAAAATTATCAGGAAGTCACCACCTCGCTGCATACCCTGCTTACACCCGGGGTGGAACATCTTGAGGAATGGCGCCAGACATTTTGCGGCGATAAACAAACACGGGTATTGTTTGTCGATGACTCGAAAAGTATTCGCACCTATTACAAGCGCCTGCTGGAGAGAAATGGCTACCAGGTAGAAACGGCTGAATCTGTCAAGCAGGCTTACGATATTGCCATTAACAAGACCATCGATATAGCGATCGTTGATTATTTTATGCCGGATGAAAATGGTTATGTGCTTTGTCAGAAGTTGCGAGATGATGAACGTACTGACAATATCCGTACCGCTGTAATAACAGGAACCTATCTGGATTCGGTTATACGCGATTGTCTACAGGCCGGCGCAGTTGAATGCATGTTTAAAAACGAGGCTGAAGAGTTGTTCCTGGCAAGATTATCAGCCATGCGCCGATTCATCGAAGTACAGAATTCAATTGAACTGCAGCGCGAGCGTCTACAGGCTATTCTCGAATCCGTTGGCGAAGGCGTGTATGGTGTTGATAACGATGGCCAGCTCACTTTTGTCAATCATGCAACATTGAAAGTGCTGGGTGCCGATGATGATGGTTCTCTGCTTGGTGTATCGGCATTCAATGCCCTGCACTATACAGACGAAGACAGTCAACGTGATGATCAGCTGCGCGATACTTACGGCAAAGATGCCAAGCTGCGTTGCTGGGAAACAAATTTCAAACACCATTCGGGTAAGTCGATTCCAGTAGAATGCACCGTTTCGCCATTAAAGATTCATGGCAAACAGGATGGCTCGGTCATTGCATTTCGCGATATTTCCAATCAGAAAATGCTGGAAGAAAAACTGCGCTGGCAGGCAACACATGATCACCTGACTGACTTGTACAACCGGCGCTATTATGAATCCCATCTTGAGAAAGAGATCAAGGATTCGCAGCGTACCGGCATCATGAGTGCGATGATCTACATCGATCTTGATCGTTTTAAATATGTCAATGACACGGCAGGGCACGAAACCGGTGACAGAATGCTGTTGGAGATCAGCCGTGTGTTGTCCAAGATCTTGCGTAGAAGCGATGTTATGGCCCGTATCGGTGGTGATGAATTTGCCATTCTGTTGAAAAATGTCGATTCTGCGCTGGCGCTCAATCTGGCCAATGAATACAGAACTGGATTGAGTGATATCAGTGTTAACGGTGGTCAGCAGATCTATCATGTACACGCCAGTTTCGGTGTTGCGATGATGGACGATGAAAACATGACGGCAGGTGACCTGTTGGCGAATGCGGATATTGCCTGCCATATTGCCAAGCGCATGGGCAG
>CAZRKQ010000093.1:0-7820 GCA_964600755.1 uncultured Thiotrichaceae bacterium | reverse complement strand
AGCGGGCTGATACGATAAAAACTTTGCATGGAGGCACAGAGACTACAGAGGTTTTTTATTTTTAATTGTAGGAGCGACTTTAGTCGCGAACCTCGGTGTCTCGTGATTACTGAGCTTTTAATTTAGTTTTGATGGTATTCAAATAGTTCCCACAGTTTAGTTATCGCATATAACCAAGCATTAGTTTCGCTCCTGCTGGAGCGAGTTACCTTTTTTGTTCGTGCAAAAAACGTAACCCAAAAAACACGTCCCGGGCGCTCGTGCTTCGCATACCCTCAGCCAGCTCCACTGCCACGGGTCGTCTTGACTCGCCATCCGGGCTCGACAAGACTCGATTGACCGTCCATGGTCAATCGACCCTACCAGTGAAGCTGTCTTCGGCGAGCTTAACGGGAGGAACATTCTCCCCACGAAGCTTGCCGAGCCATTCGGCTTTGGTAGGGAAAATCAGGCAGGACGCCTGATTTAGTCCTGTTGAGCCTGGACGGCGAATCAGGACGGCCCGTTGGCAAAGGCGAATGGTGAGGGGACCCGCAGGGCAAGCTGATTGGGGCGCCTTTTCTTTTGGTTACTTTTCTTTGGGCGTGCAAAGAAAAGTAACTCGCCATCAAGGCGAAACCAAATGTTAAATATAACGATTAAAGATATCTACTCGAGATAATCGTTCGATACAACATCAGTAACAAACGAATCATAAGCATCTGTAGTCTCTGTGCCTCCATGCAAAGTTTTTATCGTATCAACCCACTAAGCTAAGTTTTGTGAAAACCCTAAAAATCAATTCGCTTTCTTTTGATACATCAGCAAACCTGCACCGAGTATTAACACTAACAGCTGAAGACCCAGGCTCTGCGCGGTTGGATATACACCCAGTACTTCGATACGCGGGAAGTTGAGCAGGCTGGTACTGACAATGCCGGCTTCCTGTAGTGCAGATATCCCCTGCCCGGTAAATACCACAGCAAGCAGAAACAGTAAGATGGCATTAATCTGGAAGAACTGTTTAATTGGAAGCCTGACACCCATCTTGTATACCAGCACTGAAATAACCACAAGCAATGCTAGCGCGGCAAGAATTCCCATCAGGAAAGATTGTTCAGAACCACTGTCAATCTGCACCCACATGGCCTGGTAAAACAGAACGGTTTCAAACATCTCACGGTAAACAGCCAAAAACGCGACCGTTGCCAGCACCCATAAGGTTCCGCCCTCCATTGCGTTATCGATCCTGTGTCCAACAAATTCTTTCCAGCGTTTGCTGTGACTGGCGTTGTGCAACCAGAAACCGACATAAACCAGGATAGCGGCGGCAGCCAGGGCTGCTATACCTTCTGTCAATTCACGGCTGGCGCCGCTGATCTGTATCAGGTTATCAGCCACCCACCAGGTAATAATTCCCAGCACGACAGCACTAATCCAGCCTATGTGTATGTATTTCATAGCCTCGCGCCGACCCGTCTTGATCAAGGCGGCCATGATGGCAGCAAGCACCAGTATCGCTTCGACACCCTCTCGCAGCAGGATAATAAAAGATCCAAAAAACGCTGCGCCTTTTGACATACCCGTTGTGCTCAATGTTTCCTTGGCCTCGTTCAATAACACAACAAGTCTGTCCTGAATTTCTTCGAGCTGTTCGACAGAACCTTTCTTAGCGGTTTCACGAAAACTGATCATTTCTTTTTCGATTGCCAGCTTAAGCTGTTTATCAACAATAACCAGTGATGGTTCTGCCAGTTCAAAACCATCGAGGTAGGCCGAGAGCGCCGCACTGTGGGCTCCTTTGCGATCGCCCATTCGTGCACGCTCGAGACTTGTAGCCAACATGGCAATACTGGTATCAAGCGCAGCATGGTCACTGATTTCGAGTTCCTGCGGATTGCTGCGCAAATAGGCAAGTACGGCACTGCCCTGTTCGCCCGGCTTGCCATCGATCTGCGACCAGTCTGCGGCCATGGCATAAGAAGTGCCGGTCAGGTTTGCCAGGTCATCGAAATGATTGCGCAGCACACCCTGCTGCCATAATGTTTTACCCTTTTCGATCTGTTCCTCAGTAACAGAATACCGGCTTATCAGCATTGCCAGAGCCCAACGCTGGTCATCACTCAGATGCGCAAATGAGACCATTGGAGTTTCAGGTACGCCCAGGGAAATGGTGTTGTACAGGTCGTAGATACTGCGTGTGTATTGGCGTGACATGTCATGGAAATCACCCGGTGGTGGCTCCATACCTTTTGCCAAGGGCCCGTCACCGTATCCCATAACACCGTGGCAGGCTGCACAATTCGATTCAAACAGCGCCTGTACCCCGGTCATATCCGGTGCTTTTTTCGGTCCTACCACAATGCTGTAGTTCGAGATCAAGGCCTCCTTCATTGCCTGTGTCAGGCGACTGATTTGCTCGCCAGTAACACGTTGATTAATACCGTTCTGTACTTCAGCAGCATTGGCGAGCAGGATGCTCTTGCCATCGTGCTGCGGCATTTTGCGCAGCAGATTGATGATCTCGCCTGAAAATTCCTCCATTTCAGCATACTCAACCGGGTCAATAACCTGACCGTTTTCGACCGTTGGCGGATAATCAACACCGACATAATCCAGCATCTGTAACAGGCGCTGTGATGGATTATCAGCTGCCTGTATAGCCATTGGCCAGTGAAACATCAGTAACACCGGCACAACAATCTGCAGCCTGGAAAAATTTTTGTTAGCCATACAATAAACTACGAATGAAAACGATTCGCATTATTGTATATGAAAACTCTAATGTCAATTACCCTAAATAAATAAGGGAGTTATGAAATTATGCGATCATCTGTACTGGTTCCAACTTAATCTGACAGTTGCTGCATGTTTTCGCCTGGCCGATAGACCGGTCGATGCTGGAGGTTTAACATCCTGTTTTCTCGCAGAGGCGCAGAGAACGCAGAGGTGATATGTATTTTTTTTACAAAGACAGAATCATTTTATTCATCTTCCTTTGCGTCCTCTGCGCCTCTGCGAGAGTAAATATCTATAGTCTTTTCGATATAGCCAATCTCGGCTGTACTGATAAAAATTCATCGTCGGAGTTTGAATTAATATGACACTGACTGTCAGATTAAATCCTGACTATTACAGATCATCCAAGCAGCTGTTTTAGCGAATCCAGGTGCGAACGACCTTTCTCCTGTGTGGATTTCTCCTGCGAGCCTCTACTGCCGCCTATCCATTCCAGCTCGTCAACAGGCAATTCTTCCAGGAAACGACTCGGTTCACACAATATACGCTCACCATAGCGCTTGCGTGTGCGCGCCATGATCAAATTCAGACTTCGCTGGGCGCGGGTAATACCAACGTAGGCCAGGCGGCGTTCTTCCTCGATACTGTCCTCATCGATGCTTGTCTGGTGCGGCAGCAAACCTTCCTCGAAGCCAACCAGGTAGACATGGGGAAACTCGAGTCCCTTGGCCGCATGCAGGGTCATCAGTTGAACCGCGTCAGCATGCTGCTTGTCATCATCGCGCTGCAATATATCCATTAGAGTCAACCTGGATATAACATCGGTGATGCCCTCTGATTCATCATCCTTTTGCAGCTTCTTCAGCCATTCGAGCAAATCAGTCACATTACTCCAACGTCTCTCAGCACTCTCGACGTCCTTACTTTGCTCGAGCAACCAGGTCTCATAGCCGATGTCATCCAGCAGCTGGCGTACAATGCTTTCTGCGGATTCGGTGTCACCTCTGTCAGATAAACGCAGCAGCCAGTCGCTGAATTTTTGCAAACTGTTATTTGCCTTGGCAGCAAGCCTTTCCTGCAAGCCCAGCTCTGAACATGCACTTAACATACTGACTTTTCTGTCAACGGCATAAGCACCCAGTTTTTCCAGTGTGGCCGGGCCTATGTTTCTACGCGGTGTATTAATGATACGCAGAAAAGCCGCATCATCATCCGGGTTTGCCAGCAGGCGCAAATAGGCAATGATGTCCTTGATCTCGCTGCGCTCAAAGAATGAAATGCCACCGCTGACGACATAGGGAATATTCATCTGGCGCAAATAGCCTTCAAAAACACGGGCCTGAAAATTTCCACGATACAGAATTGCATAGTCACCATAACGGCCCTGATGCTGAAGCTTGTGTGACTGCAGCTGGATCACAACCTGCTCGCCTTCATCCTCAGCTGAATTGCACTGGATCACTTTTACCGGATCGCCATACCCCAGTTCGCTCCATAAGCGTTTTTCAAATACATGTGGATTCTGGCTGATAAGCTCATTTGCCACTTTAAGAATACGGCCGCACGAGCGGTAATTCTGCTCAAGCTTGATTACTTCGAGATCAGTGAAATCTTTAGCTAACTGCTCAAGGTTTTCTGGACGCGCACCTCGCCAGGCATAAACAGACTGGTCATCGTCACCCACTGCTGTCAGACACTTCCGTCTGGAAGTCAGCAGTTTCACCAATTCGTACTGCATCGAATTGGTGTCCTGATATTCATCCACCAGCAGATAATGAATACGATCCTGCCAGGCATTCAATACCTCATCGTGATTTCTGAACAGCTGCACCGTCTGTAATATCAGGTCATCAAGATCAAACGCATTATAGGCATGTAACTGGCGTTGATAGCTGCCGTATACACGTGCCATGCGCAGCTGAATATCATCTTCAGCCCGGGCAACAGCCTGCTCCGGTGTGATGCCGTCATTTTTCCAGCTGGATATCTGCCAGTGAAAACGCTCCGCCTTTTCGACGCCACGATCACCATGGCTGCGCAATAGCTCCTGCAGCACTGCGACACAGTCATCACCGGCAAACACAGAAAACCCGGGTTGATAATCCAGGCGTTTACATTCGCGCTGCAGGATACCCAGGCCGAGTCGATGAAAAGTTGAAACACGCAATCCACGTGCACTCTTACCCCCGAGTAATTTCTTGACCCGTGTTTTCATTTCCTCTGCTGCCTTGTTGGTGAAGGTCACAGCAGCAATACGATTCGCAGCAATACCGCAAGGACCAATCAGGTGGGCAATTTTTTCCGTGATAACACGCGTTTTGCCACTGCCTGCTCCGGCCAGTACCAGCAATGGCCCGTCAATACTGCGCACTGCCTTGGCTTGTTGGGGATTTAGTTTGGGTGAATTTGAACTGCTCAATGGTACATCCTGAATCGAAGCGGTAATTGTACCGCGTGGCGTTGATTTGTCAGTATTGCGAATGGGGTGTTGCGATAATTGATTTGAACGTTATGGCTGTTAAATTCACTGGTAATAACATGCCTTCATCACACGAACTGTATGCAATTAAGTCCACAGATGAACGCAGATGAACACAGATATTAAACATATTTTGGTCCGCGAAAAACGCAAAAGACGAGAAAAGCACCAAATCCTTTGTTTACGTTTTTGTTTTCTTTGCGTTCTTTGCGTTTTTCGCGGACCATTATTCTTTTTGCGGCTTATCAAATACACTAGACTCATACATTCGCAGTAGTGAAAGCATAAAAACATCTGTGTTTATCTGCGTTCATCTGTGGACTAATTTTTTTTAATCCTGTGCAAACACTTTCTCCCTGGCATATTTCCACGCATCCTCACCAAATGCTCGTTTAATGACCAGCGGCAAAGCAATTGAGCCCTGCTCCAGCAAGGCATCATGGAACGTTTTCAATTCGAAACCCTGTTTATTCTGTTGATGCTCGCGTGCCGCTTTAATCAACTCGTAACCGGTCGCATAACACAAAGGTATAGTCGGCGCTGCTGAGTACCATGCAAGCTCGCTGTCAGCCTGTTGCTGGTCAAAGCCGAGTTTCTCCACCATAAGTTTTGCAGCATCGCTGATACTCAAACCCTGTGTATGTATTTTCACATCAATGATTACACGCAATGCTCGCCACAGCCTGTCGCGAAGCATAATGAAACGATGCTCTTCTTGATCGAGAAAACCCTGTTCCTGCATCAGGTCTTCACAATACAGCGCCCAGCCCTCATACAATGAAGCAGAAGCATGCACTGTGCGTGTCATATTATCTGCATGGTGAATATTCGCCGTAACGAACTGCAGATGATGCCCCGGAAATGACTCATGCACACTTGTAAGGTCAATACTGTAAAGGTTATGTTCAGCCATCAATGCTTCATCACCTGGCGTTGTAACGTAATACAGGCCACGTTGCTTTTTATCTTGTGGCATGGGCGGCTCATAAGCCGCAAAAGGAATCAATGGCTGTAAAAATTCGGGCGTATTCTGTATATGCAATGACTCTGTCTCAGGCAATGTGACAAGCTCATGCTTTTGTAACCACTTAAAGGCTTCGCGCATGCGTTTGCGATACGTATCCAGAAGCTTTTCCGGTTTTGGGTGCTGTTCTCCGATTTTTTTTAGCAACACCCTGATGTCAGCACCGCTTTGCATGGATTCTGCCTGTGCTTTTAAATCAGCTTCAGTGGATGCAAACAACTTTTCACCGAAGTCGAGCATCACTTTTGCATCAACATCAAGAAAATGGTTTTCTATCAACAGACGATTAAAGCGGTCCTCGCCGACAGAAAAATCCCCCGCAGCCCTGGGATATACATCACGTTGTAAAAAATGCGCGAAATCATCAAGCGCATGAGATGCATCATCAAGCAACGGTTGCAAGCGTGCCGGATTGTTAAAATTCTCGGAAATCAATCGATGCCGGCCAAGGTTTCGAATAAACCCTGCTCCTGTTTCGCATTGCTCAATAGCCGACTGCAACCAGACAGGGACCACTCTTTCCGGCATAAGTGAGAGCAAAGCCCGCGCACCTCGCAGATATTCAGGCATTGCCTGCAAGCGATGCTTGATCGCTCGCTGCACATCATGCACTGGATGAATCAGCAGTTGATAAACCGCATGAACCGGCACATACACAAGAGGATTACGATAACGCCAGTCAAGTTCCTGCAGATCATGCAGTTCAACACTGACTGCAGATTTCATTAACCTGTAATCAATATGCCTGTTTTCATCAAGCGCATCCTCATCAATCTCATCAAGTGCCGAATGCATTTTCTGATTGAGCGATATCAAGGCACCAATGTCGTCATCGTCATATGTTCGAAGCAGTCCGGCATATGCCTCCAGACCTATACTTGCCGCCTCCTCTGGATGAAAGCGAAACCAGGCCTGGTAAAACTCCTGCTGCAATTCATCAAAAGCATTGTTCGCAGAATCAGACACAAGCTTTATTCCGGATCTTCTACAATCTCGAAATCGTGCGACAGCTGCGCTGACGCTGAAAGCATTATTGATACGGAGCAATATTTTTCTGCTGTCATATTAACTGCACGTTCAACTTTTTTAGGGTCGAGGCCCTTTCCTTTTACGATGTAATGCACGTGAATTTTTGTAAAAACCTTGGGGACCTCTGTAGCGCGCTCCGCTTCAACTTCAACCTGGCAGTCACTAATTGCCTGGCGTTGTCGCTGAAGTATTAAAACCATGTCGAACGCCGTACAGCCTCCCAATCCAAGCAGTACCATCTCCATGGGACGAACGCCCATGTTACGGCCACCCACATCAGGCGCACCATCCATAACGACTGAATGCCCGCTGCCGGATTCCCCGACAAAGGACATATGATCAAGCCATTTCACAGTTGCTTTCATATTTGAACCTTGTATTTAGTACTCTATCAGCCTGATAATGACGGATGCAGTTGGTCTGTCAGCGTTCAGGGCAAGGCACGTCTCGCCGCGAATGGCCTTAGTCCTTCGCAAGAGGCGTAACGCTGCCATGGACGTTGACAGACCAACCCTTCGGGCACCGCTGTGGTGTCTCGCCACTGCGTTACAGCACTTGACAAGGACTATG
>CAZRKQ010000092.1:0-10088 GCA_964600755.1 uncultured Thiotrichaceae bacterium | reverse complement strand
CACCCCCCGCCGAAGCGGAATACCAGGGCGACCCTGACTATTTTAAAAAAGATTTTCGCGTGGCGGTCGCACGCAAGTACCTCGAATCACGAGCGCGTTATACACCCGATATTGCATCCATCCATCATACCAGCGTCGACGAACCTGAAGAATGTTTCGGGCTGTTGGAAACCACCATGCTTTCACACAGCTTTATTTTTTATGGCCCGGTGACCGAGTATATTGAATGGCTTGATAAATGCAGTGATGAAGAGTGGCTGGAAGCCTATAGTCTGTATGCCGATCAGCTGCGCCTGTTGCAGTGGTGGGCACCTGGTGATCGCTGGGTGTTAAAAACACCTTTTCATATGTGGGCAATCGATGCGCTATGCACGACATTTCCTGATGCCCTGGTTGTTCAACAACATCGTACAGCGGCCGCCTGCATGGCTTCATACTGCAGCCTTATGGAGGTCGCTTACGCGCCTCTAGCAGTGGAGTTCAGTCGAGAACAAATTGGCCAGGTTGCATTTGCCTATTATCGTGATGCGCTTGCCCGCAATGTGGCAGCACGTAAAAAACTGGGGCATAAGCAATTTATCGATATCGATTACAGGGACCTGGTTTCTGACCCGATTTCATGTGTTCAACGCATATACAAGGCTGCCGGATCAGAACTGGATGGAAAAACAGAAGAGATCATGCGTTCATGGCTCGACGAACAGGCCAGGTCACGAAAGAAAATCTCCAAACATGAGTATTCACTTGCTGATTATGGCCTGGACGAAGACGAGGTAAATGAAATATTTTTGGAATACAGCAAGTTCAATACTAAAACTGACAATTAATAATCGCTCGAAATCACGCTAAACGCGTACTGTTGATTTTTGTTATATACCTGGTTCATACCAACCTTCGCTTCTCTCATGTTCTGCCTTCGGTATCCAGTATACAGATAAGCTGTGATATCATTTCTGTCTCTGCCGGCCGCACTCTCACTTAGAAGTACAGCTTGCGAAGACTACGAGTATCCAGTAATAATCCACAATCCCCTGGTGAAGAAACGTCGTATTTTTGAGGTTTAAGATGAATCAACTTAATTCGAATATTATGTATATATTTCCCGGACAAGGCTCCCAGTATGTTGGCATGGGAAGTGATATTTATGGGGAATTCCCGGCTGTTCAGGAAATTTATCAACGCGCAAGTGATGTCGTAGGCTATGACCTGGCCAAGCTTTCTTTTGAAGGGCCGCGGGAACAGCTGGATAAAACTGAATTCACTCAGCCTGCTCTTCTGACACATTCTGTTGCATGTCTCGAAGTGTTTAAAGAACTGACAGAAAATCAGCATCCTGCAAGTGTCGTTGCCGGACATAGTCTTGGGGAATATTCTGCACTTGTAGCAGCAGAAGCGTTGAAATTCGAAGATGCAGTTAGCCTGGTTCGGCAGCGCGGCAAGCTCATGTCAAAATATGGCCGCGGCAAAATGGTTGCGTTTCGCCTCGATCTTGATTCAATTAAAGCCATTGCTAACGGATACTATTGCGGTATTGGCGGCTGCAATCTTCCTGACCAGACTGTCGTATGTGGTTTCGAAGACGACCTGGATGGAGTGATAGAAGAAGTTATAGAGAAATTCGGCAAGCCGAAAGCCGGCCGTTACCTGAATACAGAAGGCGCATTTCACACTTATCTTATGGTCAATGCAGCAGAGCATTTTCGTGCTCACCTCGATTCAATCACGCTCAGCACACCAAAGATGAACGTGCTATCCAATTACACCGGCAAATACCATTCACCCGATCCTGCAAAAATAAAGGCCGCACTGTTCTTCCAGATTTTTCATCCAGTCAAGTGGTTGTGGGGGCTGCAACGTGCAATCAAGAATGGTGTTAACACATTTATTGAATTTGGCGGCGGTATTGGCAGAGACAAGAAAGACGTAGTGATACAGGATCCAGCTTCCAGAAAACCCAACCTGGAGGGTATCACTAAAAAATCAATAGAGATCTCTGGACATGAGGGTTTGTATTTACCGGCAATCAATAGCGGCAGCATACATGAAACAGTCAGTATTATTGAGACCCTGTAATGTAATAGTCAGGATTTTATCTGACAGTCTGTGCCATATTAGCTCAAACTCCGATTATGATTTTTTTGTCAGCACTACAGGGATTGACCAAATCAATATTGCTATAGATATTTACTCTCGCAAAGCCGCCAAGTCCGCAAAGGAAGATGGATAAAACGATATTATTTCATGGAACAAAAAACACATGTCAGCTTTGCGTTCTCTGCGCCTTTGCGAGAAAAAAGACGTTAAACCTCCAACATAGGCCGGCTTCCGGCCATGCAATAACCGACTGCAACTGTCAGATTAATACTGAAGCACTACACCTGAAACAGGTTGACGACTTTCAGCAAAGTGTTACATAAATCTGGAGCCTGTTCAGGGATAAATACCTCAAGCCTGCCCTGAATACAGGCTCTGATATCCAGATGATCAATGGCAATACACTGGATAATCACCCTATAAAGCTACATCTCAACACTATTACAGCATTATTTTACCGGCGGAAAATAATGCTTTGCCTTTTTCCTGGATTTCATCATCGTCCATCACTTCGCATTCAGGCATCTTGAATATCTTGTCCAGTTCTTCGGACTTGATTTCCTTAACTTCTGTAACGACGGTATTTTGCTTCTCGGTTTTGGTATCTTTTTTCCTGACATTTGTGATGTCCATAACCGTTTCCGATTTCAAAACCGGTCCCGGCAATTTCGAAGTGTAGTCAGTGAACAGGCCGTCGATAATGCTGTTGCCCGATTGCGTTAAAGCATTTATCCATTTCATTCTGATCGGATGTATTTCCACGTCTGAGGTGTACCATATATCATCAACAATTTTTACCGTGTACTCAAACTTAAAGAATAAAAACCAGGCATATGCCTTGGCATTAGTTTCCAATTGCACATGCGTGGTGTTGAATCCCAGCATCTCCGGGCCAGGCTCTTCGAGTATTTGTTTAATTGTCGGTGACTCGGCTTTGACGTTGAAAAAATCTACCGCATGGGTAACCTGGTTGCCCAGGTTCTTGAAGAATTCTTCGGTCTGCACTTTTGAACAGTAAAATTTGTCCTTGGGCTTATTAGCCATCACCCAGTGCTCACCGCCATCAACTGTCATGACATACGGCGTTTCATCTGTTACTTTCAGACCCTCTCTGACAAAGTCGATCCTGAATCTTTGATCATCAAATGTATATATTTCGGCGTATTTTTCAATGCTGTCGCCTTCAATGATTTCAACCTCGATAACGCCCCGCGTTCCCGCCTTTACTGTAGACGCTGTTAAAAATATTATTACCGCTAAATACAAAGGTGTTCTTGAAATATTCATAGTTTTCTCCTGATGTCACATGCCAGATACAACAATATTACAACTTGCCTGGACAGGTTGGTAGACTTCAGATAACTTTACATTACTGACTTCATTATTTTGAGTGGCAAAATCAAGCTGACTTTTACACCTTTGCCATTAGAAAGATTCGTTATTTTCAATTCACCCCGATGCTGCTGGGCTATGCGATTGGCTATAAACAGGCCAATTCCCAGATGCGGCTTATCATCCCTGCCAGCTCTGCCTGAAGTCATACCGACAAATAACGCGTCCAGTATATCTTCAGGAATACCAGGGCCCTTGTTCATGACCGATAACTCCATCTTGCTCTCTTGCAGTTTTAGCTCGAATAGTATTTCACTATTATCATCCGAGAAATCCAACGCGTTATCCTTTAACTTATCCAGCAGCTGCGCTATTCGAAGATCACTACCCTTAATATAAATACCGGATTCAGGCCCCAGATATCTAAATCGAGTTTCACCATGCTTCAATTTTGAGTTAGTAACATATTCATTGAGCATGGCAGCGAGGTCGAAGTTTTCATAATCATCTTGTGAAAGTGCTTCTTCAATGTGCGCCGCTTCCGTGAGACCATGTACAATCATTTCAAGCTGCTGCGTCGCCTTACGCGCACTGTTAAGTATTGATTCATCAGCGGCACCTGCCTCAAGTTTCTGCAGTGACATGCTGATGGTATTTACCGGATTCAGGATTTCATGGCGCAAGGTGCGCGGCACACTTTCTAGAAAGCCGGTATAGCTTTTCAGCCTCGATAACAGTAAAGAAAAATCGCGCGAGAGCTGTCCTATTTCATCTGATGCGTACTGGTCTGTTGTTATATGCTCAGCGACAACTCGGCCATCAGCATCAATTGCCTGCGATGCTTCTTTCTGCAACTTGCGTATTCGATAAGCCAGCCAGGCCGCAAACAACATCAATCCAACAATAGCAATAAGGAACACTATAAATGTTGCAATAATAATTTTTTGCAAAGATTCACGCTGCATACCCAGTATATGGCTGCTGTTTTTTTCTACCAGAACAGCCCCCAGGACTTCTTCATTGGTATAAACAGGATGTGCCGCCACTATGACTGATTCACCTGCACTGTTTTGGTATCTCGCGACTGATTGACTGCCTTTAAGCGCGTTATCAACAAGGTCCCCACTGACAGTATCTTTTTGAGAGCATAAAGTGTTTTCGTTTTCACCGCCAAATACACCGCGCACCCGCCGGTAACGATCTACTACGCATATACCTGAATCCGCACTTCCCAGGCCTTGTAATATTCTATCCAGCTGTGGTGAACGCGTAACCAGCATATTGAGCTTTCCACTATTTCCTTTTGCCAGTGTTGCCGTAATCGAATCAATCTCACGCTCAAGCGGGCTGTCAACATTCGCCACACTAACCATTAACTGCGGCGTTGAGCCCAACCATGATTCGGGTATGCGCAACTCCAGGGAATAACCACCCTCTCGCTGCTGCCAAATCCCGGATATTGCATATACCGGTTTACCTGTTGCAGGCGATCTCCAGTCAGGATTCATTTCATACACACTGACTTGCCCCTGACCTTCAGTAATAAGCATAATGCGCTTGCTTTCACCTTTTGGCGTTATCATCTCCAGCCGAACATGGTCGCTGTGGTCCATTCGACGAAATTTTGGATCACGATAAACTATATGTTCATCCATCACCCTGACAAGGGCATATAGATCTTTCCTGTATTCACCCAGCAAAAGACTGAACGTGACTGACTGCCCAGATCCACCTGTACGATCGTAAATAACGCTTTCACGTCCAAAACTATTTGCCTGTTGCTGCAACACGCCCCAGTCACCTGCGTAACCATCAACTTCTACGGGGTCCTCAAGCGGGTACACATAAAGTGCACTTTTCTCAATTGTTGTATCGGTGGGCTTATCGACCGGGTAAAACAGTTCTGCCCGTCCATTGAGTACGATAGCCACTGCACTGGCCGCCAGTAATTGCGCATCCGACTGTCCTTGCAGCAGGAAGTTTTTCATTTCGTCAATATAGCGATAGCCAAGCCAGGGCAAAGCAAGCAGAAACAGTGTACTGAACAACAGCATGCGCGCACCCATGCTTAAGCCGCGGCGCTTGCTTTTCTTCTTTACTGACATATCCAGCAATACCCAAATCCATAGCGGGTTTTTATACAGTCAAAACCAGGGTCGATTTTTTTCAGCTTCTTACGGATATGCAGAATATGCGTGTTGATAGTATTGTCTTCCACCAGTCCCTGCCTTGTCGCACGCACCAGGTCCTCAATGCTTGCACCTTCGGGATTAGCCAGCAGGGCAGACAAAATATCAAATTCTGTCGGTGTGAGTTCGACCGGCGTATTTTTCCATGTGGCACGCATTGTTACAGGGTTGATTTCAATATCGCCCAGCACCCTGATTTCAGCCGATTGATTGGTTTTACCTTCCTTTATTTTAAACAGCGAGTCGACGCGGGTAATTAAAAACTCGAGTGATACAGGCTTGGTTTGATAATCCCAGGCGCCAAGCTGCAGGCCGTAAATCTTGTCAAGCTCATCACCTCGCGTGGTTAGAAAGATAACCGGTATTTGAGGGCTGCGCTGTTTCAGATCGCGGCATACTTCAAAACCACCGCCAACTTCACTGCCAAGAATAATGTCGAGTATTGCCAGGTCCGGCAGCTGCTGCGAAAAGCCATGGATTGCCTGTTTCCGGTTTGAGTATTCAGAAACCCGGTATCCATTACTGCGCAATGCGTCCGCATAATGCACACGCTGCTGTGGATCATCTTCGACGATGGCGATGTTATAACTCATAAACCTAATCTAGCGGAAATCTGCTGAATTGTAGAGATACAGACAGCAACGTCCATTTTTTCTCCATTTTTTCTCCACCCGCGCACAAAGATTGACAACGTCGACGTTGCTGTAATGGGCAGCGTAAGCACGGCGAAGTTGAATCACATCTGATTGAACCGCCTCAACCAACTTTGGAGAGAACCATGAAAACATCGCTAATTTCACTTGCAATAACCTCAGCCCTGCTGGCAGGTACAGCACACAATACCTATGCAAGCGATCAGGCAGTATCATATGACAAGCATAAACAATACATTGGTACTGGAATCGGTGCCACTGCCGGCGCCATTGTCGCCGGGCCCGTTGGCTTCATTGTCGGTGGGCTGATTGGCAACCTGGCAGGAAAACACGATGCAATGGATGACGCCGTATATGAGCAGTCACCAGCAGTAAACGAACAGTATTCAGAAACTGCAGCGCAAGCGGGTTCATCGCCAACAACAGAAAGTGAAATGGTAGAAACCATTGTCGTTGCCCAGGCCGGTGAAATCGAATCCAACATTAACGATGATAGTGTTGACCATTCTTTAGCACTGAAAGAAATCCTGGTCAAAGATATCAATCTCGATGTCTTCTTCCTATCAGGCAGCACAGCTGTTGAGGAATTTTACAAGTCTCGCATACAGGCTGTCTCCAGGCTCATGCAACAGTTGCCGGATATTGATATCCATCTCGAGGGCTACTCGGATCGTCGTGGTGATATGGACACAAACCTGGCTTTATCAAATGAGCGCCTCAACTCTGTACATAACGAACTTGTACGGTCCGGCATCGATACGAGCCGTATCCACATGAATGCTTACGGTGAACAGCAGTTTGTCTCCAGTCCCGGCGACCTCGAAGCCTACACCTTTGACCGCCGCGTGGTTATTCGCTTCGAACATTCTGTAACAGAGACTGAAAATCCGCTCGTATCGCTGAATAACAATCCACTGGATTAACAGTTATTCGTGCTTCGCCCTCTCCTCTCAGGAGAGGGCTCGAGCGCCAAACCGCATAACGATTTACCAATCGCAGGAGCATTACCATGAACATGACCAAATCCGCACAAACACAATCACAACAACGTGCAATTCCACCATTGATCATTGAATGGCTGTGCAAGTACGGATGCCGTTTTAAAGGCATGAATGGCACCACGGTTTGCTTCTTTGACAAGGACAGCCGTCGTTGCCTCTCATCAGAAGTCGGTCACGTCGTCGTAAGGCGATTGTCTGACATGCTGGATACATACCTGGTGCTATCTGGCGACAGTATCGTGACCATTGGCCATCGCTACAAACCACTCAAGCATAAGTAATTATTGGAGACTGTAATGGAAACACTAGAACCGGAAATATATATTGCTAAAAACAGCAGCAGTCGATCAAGTGTATTGTTACGTCTACTTGGTGCACTGGCGCTGTATATCTGTTTTGGATTGTTAGCAGAATATGCCTTCGCCAGTAATAAAAAAACACCCCCGGTGGAATCAACACAAGGTTCTATCTGGCTGTTACCTGAAAACGGCAGCCACATCAACGCCCTGTTACTGGATACCGATGTTAAATTTTATGTTTCCGGCATGATCGTCCGAGCTAAAGTCAAACAGCGCTTCAAGAACACCAGCAACCTGTGGGCGGAAGGCATCTATGTATTTCCATTACCTGAGAACGCAGCGGTTGATCATTTTAAACTTCACATTGGCGAGCGTCAGATCGAAGGTCAGATACAGGAGAGGTCCCAGGCAAAGAAGACCTATGAAACCGCTAAAAATGAAGGCAGACAGGCCGGCCTGGTAGAACAGCAAAGAGCCAATGTATTCACTACTTCGCTGTCCAATATAGCACCCGATGATCAAATTACCGTCGAGATCGAGTACCAGCAGACACTTGAATATAAGGACGGTCGTTACCGCTTGCGCTTTCCCATGGTCATTGGCCCCCGTTTCCATGCTACAAATAATTCAATGGCTCAAGATAACATCGATACAGATGTTTCAACTGTAACATCAGAAACCAGGGTCAATCCTGTCTATATACATATCTCGCTGGATGCGGGTGTCCCACTGGCAGAACTCGACAGCACTTATCATGCTATTGATATCAAGCAGACCGGCTCACACCGTTACAGCATAGCGCTTGCACCTGGAAAGATTTTTGCTGATCGTGATTTTGAACTGGTGTGGTCCCCTGAGCCAAGCCATCAGCCACAGACGGCTGTTTTCACCGAGCAGCACGAAGGCTACGAGTATGCATTAGTATCAGTCCTTCCTCCCGAACTGGATTCACTCGGCCAGCAGCTGTTACCACGTGATGTTGTTTTCATCCTTGATGTTTCAGGCTCGATGAGTGGCACTTCAATCGAGCAGGCCAAAGCTTCCCTGATACAGGCGTTAGCCCGTCTGAAACCGCAAGACCGCTTCAATATCATCTGGTTCAATGACCGTACCGAACGCCTTTATCCACGCACAAAACCCGCCACTACAGAATCTATTCAATACGCAGGCATGATCATTAACAAACTGGATGCAAATGGCGGAACCATGATGCACCCGGCACTGGCACTTGCGCTCAACGAACAGCCCGAATTCTCCCGTGTAAGACAGATAATATTCCTCACCGATGGCAATGTTGATAACGAGCAGGAATTGTTCGGCCTTATCAGTAAACAGCTAGGTGACAACCGCTTGTTTACCGTTGGTATCGGTTCAGCGCCAAATAGCCACTTTATGCGTAAGGCAGCGCGTGCCGGTCGCGGCACCTTTACTTATATCGGCGATATTGCAGAAGTACAGCAAAAAACCAATGCGCTGCTGGAAAAACTGGAAGCACCGGCACTGGTTAATATAGACATGAGAATTGAAGGGCTGGACGTCGAAGTCTTTCCGATCCCGATACCTGACCTGTATCTGGGCGAGCCTCTGACTGTGCTCATTCGCGGCAGGCAGCTCAACAATTACATTACGCTATATGGCGATTTTGGCGAAAGTGGTTGGCAGAAAAAGATCGAACTGTTTGATAGCGTAAATCATCCAGGTATACGTACTGCCTGGGCACGCAGTAAAATCGCATCGCTACTGGAACAGCAGCATGACGCATATACGCAAGAAGAGCGTGATGCATTAAAGAATCATATCGTACAAACATCAATTAACCACCACCTGGTAAGCCGCTTTACCAGCCTGGTTGCTGTAGATGTAACACCCGTCAACAGCAGCGGTCAGTTATACAGTGAAAAACTCAAAACAAACCTGCCTCGCGGCTGGAAACTCGGCCAGGCCAAACATCCAGAGAGGCAACAGATGCTGCTGGCACAACTCAGCCTGCCGCAAACGGCAACCACCGCAGCATTGCACATGATAATTGCATCGATGCTATTTGCACTCGCCATGGTTTTCTATCAGTTGAGGAAACTGCTATGAATACCCAGCACAAACTGACATTCGTGTTCATCATCCTGGCTGCAGCAGCATTGTGGCAGCTGGGCCTTGCAGGCTGGATACATACCAAGGCATACACAGCGCAGATACTGCTTGATCGGGCCTGGCAGCAAACACTGATTGATCACCAACACAACAAACCCTGGCCCTGGGCAGATACCTGGCCGGTAGCTGAACTGATCGTACCAAAACTGGATGTTGCGCAAATCGTACTCGCAGGCGACAGCGGTGAATCACTGGCATTCGGTCCCGGCCATTCGTTTGCCAGCGCCATGCCTGAAGAACACGGCACTGTGATGATCAGTGGCCATCGCGATACCCATTTCCGATTTTTACAAAACATGAAGAAAGGAGAAAGGCTAATATTAAAAACGAAGTCCGGTATTCATTATTACACGGTCAGCAAGACACAGATTG
>CAZRKQ010000091.1:0-7205 GCA_964600755.1 uncultured Thiotrichaceae bacterium | reverse complement strand
TGACGGTAACCGTGACAGATTGACCCGGGCCAAGCAAGTCACCGGAATTCTGCACATCGGCAACACGTGGATCATCCTCTAAAACAGCAGTTAACGGTGCTGTATCGCCGCCCTCCGCAATTGCCGCGAGTTCATCGCTGGCGGGTGATCCCAGTTCATATAAAGACACACCGTTACGGTGACTGGTTACCAGTATGGGTGTGAAATTGATGGAGTTGGTAATATTGGTAATAGTAACGTGGTAAGAAGCCAAGCCACCTGCTGATGCAGTGGAAGAGGTTAATAACAGGCCACTGACAGCAGCGGCGCTAAGCGCATGACGCATGGATGTAAACATAGGTATTCCTCCTGGTTTCATGGGTGTAACCGCTATTGGTCACATACATTTCTTGATAAACATGAAGCGTCTATCAATGAGGAATGACTATGTGCGACTGAAATCACATACTGTTCACTAATTTATAACAAAATTATCACAGCTGACGATAACATCCAGGTTGAAAGCACATTATCCGGGCACATGCAAAGAAAACTGAAAAGTGGTGCCCTGGTGCAGTACGCTGTTTACCGACAGGCGGCTGCCATGCAGCTCAACGATACGCGATGCTATCGCCAGGCCGAGGCCTAATCCTGAATGGGCGCTGCTATCTTCCGGTTTATCCTCCAATGTGTTTTCTATGGCATCGGATTTTCTGTAGAAGCGTTTGAAAATATGCGGTATCTCTTCTTCGGCGATACCATAGCCGGTGTCCGAGACCGCAATTTGTGCCTTGCCCTGCTCCGTCGACAAATGCAGACGAACACATCCGCCCTCCGGCGTATGTTTAAGGGAGTTATCGATGAGATTATCGAGCACCCGTTCTATCATGCCTACATCTGCACGAACATAGGGTACTGATTCGTCCACATCGACCTCGAGCTGGATGTTTTTCTCGTTGGCGCGCAAATGAAATTTTTGCGATACATCAAATGCGAGCTCACTCAGTGAGAACAGTTCTTGTTGTGGCTGCACTTCATTGGCATCCAGCTTGGCCAGCTCAAACAGCTCCTCAACCATCGTAGACAGTCGCCGGGCATTGTCATGCGCAATATTCAGATAGGTTTGTCGTTCAGACTCGGTTAGATCCGATGACTTGAGTAATAAGGTCTCCAGGTAACCACTCAGTGAAGACAATGGCGTTCGCAAATCATGTGACACGTTGGCGACAAGTTGACGACGCAGCGCGTCGGTTTCCTGCAGGCGACACATCTGTAAATGTATATGCTGGGCCATCGCCTTGAAGGTCAATGCCATCTCATCGATTTCATCCCGTGGCTTGCCTTCACTCAAGGTCATCGACGTGTTTTCCTGTAGATCACTGTCCTTGAACTGCTGCATTGACTGGCTTAAAGCCCGCAGCTTACGCATCAAAAAGAAGAACAGTATCAGCCCGGCAATAAATGCAAACACCAGTGAAGTGACGACCGCACTGGCACTCCATTTCATGATTAAACTACGCTGTAAAACTTCAGTGATGTGACCGAACTTATCGCTGCCCAGAATGGCATAGATATATCCCTGGCGGTGACCCGCGTAATCGATCGGCGCTACCGTAAAACTGTTCAGGCGGCTTTCATTACCGGGGTCATCACCCATGATTAACCCCTGTTTACTGCCAGATAAAAAGGTATTAATCGGTTCAAGTGAAACCTGTTTGCGTTTCACCCTGTCGGGTGTCATTGAATGAGCGATCACCTGGCCTTGCTCATCGAGCAAGTAGAGCTCGAGACTCGGATTAATAATCATCGCCTTGTGGAACAGAGCGCCGAGGTTGTCCTGTTGTACTTTGCCATCCTCGATCAGTACATGCTCATTGACAATATACATGGCAAGGTCGCGATTTAACTGCTGGCTGACTTCCTGCTGGTACATGGGTGCTGTATATAAAGCGGCTGCAAGAAATATTCCACCGATAGTAATGAACAGTAAGAACAGCACCAGGACCAGTTTTGTGTAAAGGCTGTTAAACATGGTATCCAGGCTAATACTCTCTGAAGCGGTAGCCTACACCCCAGACTGTTTCTATATATAGCGATTGTTCCGGGTTCATTTCGATTTTCTTGCGCAGGCGATTGATGTGTGAGTTAACGGTATGCTCATAGCCGTTGTGAGTGTAGCCCCAGACATGGTCGAGCAGCTGCCCACGGCTGTATACGCGCCCCGGATTCCGTGCAAAGTGCAGTAACAGGTCAAATTCCTTGGCAGTCAGCTCCACAGGATGATGATCAACGAAAACATTTCGACCTGAAACATCAATAAGCAGTGATGCTACTTCGATTTTTTCATCGGGGTTTGCCGCCAGCTGTCTGGCCGAGAACTCAACTCTGCGCAATATGGCTTTCACACGAGCCTGCAGTTCCTTGATGGAAAACGGCTTGGTCAGGTAATCATCAGCACCCAGTTCAAGACCAAGCACACGATCCAGTTCAGATGACCTGGCGGTTAACATCAGCACTGGGGTATTGACGGATTGACTGCGTAAACGACGGCATAATTCAAGGCCATCCATGCCCGGCAGCATCAGGTCCAGCACAATCAGCTGGTAATCATGATTGCTCGCCCGGTTGAGGCCATCGACACCGTTATTGACAACATCAACTTGAAAAGCAATGTCCTTGAGATTGATTTCCAGGAGATGGCTGATGTCAGGATCATCTTCTACCACCAGGATTCGTTTGCCGTTGGCTTTAACATAAGGCGTCGGCTTATCCAGCTTGCAGCCGGGCTGTTGATGTTGATGTTGATTCACGGAGCACTCCGGGTCGTCTTCCAGACTTGAAATACTAGACCAGAAATATCACAAAAGATTCACAATCCTGCAGGCCGCAAGATAAAAGGCTTCTGCCTTACTTAGCCGCCATTCCCGCGTCTCACTTACTCGTCATCCCCGCGTCTCACTTCCTCGTCATTCCCGCGGAAGCGGGAATCCCGGCATAAAATGATTCTGTCCACAATTAATACTGTCTTTGGCTTACCCTTTGTGTTGGGTAATAATGTTATATATGATCAAACGCTATCGGATCCTGCACATCAAACCCTGTATTGCTTTAAATCTGAACCCACGGATTCAGCTTATACAGTGAAGTGCCGCCCATACAACCCGAAATATGTGCCCGCACAACGTGTTCGTATTATCCTGGCCATGTTGCTGTTGCCAGTCATGCCCACGTCGGTGACGGGCGCGCAGACGGAGAACCAGAGCTTGACAGATGCACGCACGCAACAGGCCATCACATTAATGGACAGCTACGCACAGCGCAGCGGCCTGACATCAGATCAACCCATCAAACGTTACCTGTGGACGGATGCATTCGCGGTCTGCAATTACCTCGGCCTTGCACGCACGACGGGTAATTCGGCTTACACCGAGCGTGCACTTAAGCTGGTCGACCAGGTGCATTACACACTGGGCCGGCATCGGCAGGACGACCCGCGTACTGGCTGGATCAGTGGCCTCAGCGAAGACGAAGGTGAATTACACCCAAGCCGCGGCGGCCTGCGCATCGGCAAAACATTGCCTGAACGCGGCCCGCATGAAGCATTCGATGAGCGCCTGGAGTGGGAACGCGACGGCCAGTACTTCCACTACCTGGCTAAATGGATGCACGCCCTCGACCAGGTCTCACGCAGCACAGGCCAGGCACGCTACAACATCTGGGCGCGCGAACTCGCCGGCAGCGCGTTCGATGCTTTCAGCTACCCGCCATCATCCGGCCACGGGCCTCGCCGCATGGTGTGGAAAATGAGCATTGACCTGTCACGTGTGCTGGTGCCCTCGATGGGCAAGCATGATCCGCTGGAAGGTTACATCACCAGCCTGCAGCTGATCGCCACTGCGCCAGCATTGCCACAACCGGGTATCGGCCCGAAACTCGAGCACGAAACCACCGGGTTTGCGCACATGGTCCACGACGGTGAATGGACCACCGATGATCCACTCGGCCTCGGCGGTCTGCTGGTCGATGCCTACCGCGTTCAGCAGCTGTTGCAGCAGGGCTCTCAGTTACAGCCACAACTGCTTGATGAGCTGCTCGAAGCCGCTATCACCGGTTTGCGCTACTACGCCCGCAGCGGCGAATTACAACAGCCGCCGCCATACCGGCTCGCATTTCGTGAGCTCGGCCTGGCGATTGGCCTGCATGCGGTGGAACGTATGCAGCAGGCGCTCGACGATGGCGCCGGCAGTCCCCGGCTAGATGCACAACTCGAGACTCTGATGCAGTACACCGACCTGCGCTATCAAATCGAAAACTTCTGGTTAGACCCCAGACATCAGCAAACCGACACCTGGACCGAACACCGTGACATCAACGAAGTGATGCTAGCGACCAGTCTTGCACCGGATGGCATGCTGGAACTGCTATCGAACACGCGAGAGCGGGAATAACAAAGATAAGATTCAACGCAATAAATCTTCTAGCGTAAGTGTTGGTATCTGTGACACTCGCCATGTCCTGGCGCCATTGAGATTGCAATTGAGTTCCGCTACCCTGCATTTTTCAAGTTGGCCGACATCTTCATCAATACAATTCTCCAATGGGAAACATTTTATATCCCATTCGTTCTTCAGGGCTGTATAGAGTGCAAAATGTACTGCGCGATAGCCTAGCTTGAGGCCCCGCTCTTCACCCGCATGAATTTTTTTCAAGTAGTTTCTATATTCATTTAACCGGCCTTTGTTCCTGGCTTTACCCACATAACGATACTCTTCTCCATTATGATCACTCACGGATATGAAATATAAAAACCGGGAGTCGAGATCTATGTTTTTAGGATTCTCCCAGAGGTTATCTATTCTTTTCTCCAGGGACATTTTTTTCCATTCAATACCCACTGACTCTATATCGTCCGGCCATGCTCTATGCTGAACATCTTCCTCCCAACCGCCATCGGATAGATATTTTTTATACCTGTCCATCAGTAGTTCAAATTCTTCAACCGGCAGTACCTGGTCTTCAAAAAAACATATAACGACACCACCGTTATAAATAATGACATCTTTGATTTTTGTGGGCTTCCAGGTCAGAATTGAAATACCCGGAGCTGGCGGAATGGGTAATTCTGCAGATTTTTTATAATGAAGCTCAAACTTCGAATCGCCTGGCAGCTTCCCATCTGAATCATCAGAACGGATAGTGAGTGAAAACCTGGCAGTATAAGTTTGTTTTTCCATGGTGTTTTCTTAGTTAACAACTCATAACGGGAAATATCAACTACTTACATCATCCTATCGTTATACTCTAATGTGAGTTTATATAGTGAGATGAAACCACGCAGAATGCTCCCAAGAGCCTATTGCACAGATTTATGAATGTCCGGTATGGGAGGTGGGTTCAACCAATCGACGCAACACAATCATCAACAAAATAAAACGGCAGTCCTTATGACTGCCGCTATCATGCTATGAAAATTCTTACCTGGCTTTGTGTCTGGCTAATCCGATTAAACCGATAAGACCGGTTTTATTCATCTTGTATTCCTATCGGTCATTGCGCACTACTGTGCTGTATCAAATAGGTTCAGCGGTAACGCACACCCTCGTATTCGATCCAGCCGCCGTATTTACGTCCCTGCGGATCATGGTGCGTCCAGTGCAACACGCCGCCTTTCTGGTTCCACTTGTATTCACCATAGGCCAGTACCGTGTCGCCCGGTTGCAACGGTATCCGCGGCGCGAGGTCGATGTTATGCGCCACCAGCACGCTCTGTTCGTGTCGCAGGCGCATGATGAAGCGCTGGTGCCGCGAGCCATCCAGGTCATCGTCCAACGTGCGCTCGATGCGGCCGTCGAGTTGCACCCAGGCACCGTCATCAGCTTCGGTGAGACTATTTGCGACGCTTGTCGGCGCTTCGTACCCCGCCTGGCCGAGATCGTCACTATAGTGCTGGTACAGGCCGGCAGCGGTCGCGACCAGCAGCACGCCCGCGACATTCAATAAACGCTTGTTCATTTGCATCCTGGTTTGAGAAGCAGTTACTAGTTAACAGTGAATAGTGTTATTGCCGGAAACGATGGTGCCTTGTCCTGGCCTACACACTCGATGTTACTAGCTGACTCTCAGTCTTCGGGCACGCCTTGCCAGAGCATTTCGTAGCCGACTTCGAAGGTGGCATCGCAGAAGTTGGCGAGTTCGGAAAACTTGTCCTGGAACAATTTGTCGGCATGCGATTTTTCATGCTGGTCGAAGGATTGCCAGTAGGTGACGATGACTATGTCGCCCATGTTCTGCTGGATGCGCTTGTCCGGCCTGTCGTCCATTACCGTTCCTTCTTCGGAAATGAAGCCGGCGTTTTTGTACACCTGGCCACCAATGAAACCGCCATTGTCGTCGCCATAGTTATTCTTGACCACGTTGCACATTTCGCCCAGAACCAGCTCGACATCGCTAACACTGACGCCTTCTTTCAAATCGACAACGTTGAATAACATGACACAACCGAATGGAATATTAATGGGGTGAAACATTTCAATCTCCTTTGATTTTTAAAAGTCTGCTAAGTTACTGCGACTGCGACACCATGTACAGCAATGCCCGGGCGGCCTCGTCGTCGTTCAGGCTGCTATAGCCACCCTTGGCCGGGCGGAGTCGAACATTGAATCCAGGCTCGCAGATAACTGTTCGGCTACGTCACCGGCAACCGAAGCCGCTTTAGCTGGCTGGCGTTATTGCCTTGATCAGCCTGTTCAAAGGCTGTCATCAATGTAGCGCAACAGGGTAATATGAATGCAGTGTTTTTCATACTAATTTCCTGACTTTATTTATTGGAATTCGCTTGCGTAAAGCGCCGGTGGAGTTGGCTTTACGATCGTTTGGCTACATTACTCTAAATCGAACGGCATGAGCGCCGGTGCATGTTAACGATTGTTAAAAACGGCCTGATACTATTGTGACTACGCCGCCGGCACGGAACCGGCTCTGGTAACGCCTGCTTTGGGTCGGTAGCCGACTGTCAGCCTGGTTTACAGCAATTTTCACCCCGAACTTCCGAAAACGGCCACAAGCGGAAGATAGAAAAAGATATATTTCAACGCAGAGGCGCTAAGGCGCAAAGGCCGCAGAGAAATATATTGGCCTTTAAAACTATGAAATCACATTGGTTATTTATTTTTCTTTGCGTTCTTAGCGCCTTAGCGCCTCTGCGTTAAATAATATGTATATGCCTG
>CAZRKQ010000090.1:0-3822 GCA_964600755.1 uncultured Thiotrichaceae bacterium | reverse complement strand
GGGTTCACGGCCCATTTCCTGCAGCATGGCACGGAAGATGCGATTGAGCTTGTTAATGGTTTCAATCATGTGTACCGGTATGCGAATGGTGCGGGCCTGGTCAGCGATCGAGCGTGTGATGGCCTGGCGAATCCACCATGTGGCATAGGTCGAGAACTTGTAGCCGCGACGATATTCGAATTTATCGACGGCCTTCATCAGGCCAATGTTGCCTTCCTGGATCAGGTCGAGGAACTGCAGGCCGCGGTTGGTGTATTTCTTGGCAATAGAGATCACCAGGCGCAGGTTGGCTTCGACCATTTCTTTCTTCGCGCGGCGTGCCTTGGCTTCGCCGATAGACATCTTGCGGTTGATTTCCTTGATTTCAGGGATACCGAGACCGTAATCGTTTTCAAGGGCAGCCAGTTTCTGCTGGGTCATCCTGATCTCGGGCGCAAGTTCTGTCAGCGCTTCTGAGTACTCGTGGCCCGTGCAATATTCATCAATCCAGTTAACGTTGGTTTCGTTTTTGGGAAATGTGGTAATCATGATCTTGCGTGGCATGCGTGCACGATTAACCGCAAGGTCAAGAATATGGCGCTCGAGCATGCGAATGCGTTCAATGGTTTTATGAAGCTCTACAGTCAGTCTCGATACTGTAATTGGCGTGTACTTGAACCCGAGGAAGGCAGCCGCCATTGAATGACGAGCTTTTTCAGTAGCTGCCGCATCGCCTTTGGCAAAAGTGTTTACCGTTCTGGTGTGCGCGCGTTTTATCTTGGTGAAGAGCTTTTTAACATCATCAGGGTCAAGGCCTACATCAACAACCTCGGCCTTTTCACTGGCTTTGCCTGCGGCGGCAAGCTTGGCTTCTCTCGCGGCGTTTTCAAGGGCCTCGGCTGCGAGACGGTCAAGTTCTTCGTCGCTCTTGTGAAAATCTGCAACCAGGTCATTAAAGCGGGCTTCACCTGCTTCAATGTTCTCCCACATAACAAGCACCGTACCTACGGTATGTGGATTAGTGGCGAGTGCTTCAAGCACCTGTTTCAGGCCTTCTTCAATACGCTTCGCAATCTCGATTTCGCCTTCGCGGGTCAGCAGCTCAACGCTGCCCATCTCGCGCATGTACATGCGCACCGGGTCGGTGGTGCGCCCAAGCTCGGTTTCTATTGAGGCGAGCACGGCAACAGCTTCTTCGGTGGTGTCATCATCGGCTTCGCTTACCGAACTGTCGCTCAGGATCTGTGATTCGCCTTCTGGTGCGGTTTCGCACACAGTGATGCCCATGTCGTTAATGGTATTGATGATATCCTCGACCTGGGACGGATCTACAATACCTTCAGGCAGATGGTCATTCACCTCGGAATAGGTCAGGTAGCCCTGTTCCTTACCCTTGGCAATAAGGACCTTAAGGCGAGATTTCTGTGCTTTTTCAGTTGCTTGTGTTGCCATTTGTGCGCTGCCAGTCATGTTTGCAAGATATCAATCGAATCGACCATTTTATCATCGATTATTCGGTAGAGCTATATAAATGGGGGCTGTTGATGCTGGTTTCAATGCTTTTTCCTCAATCTGGCCATTTATCCCAGCCCTCCACTCGGAGTTGAGAATTCGTCTAAACCAGGCCTGCTCATAAATTAAATATGACAGATTGATACCGATCCAGTTCAGATAAATATCATAACTACCTGATATTCAATTAGACGCCATTGAGTGCAGAATATTCGATTACAGGTCGGGCAAAGAAGTGTCCAGATGCTTGTACATATATATAGTGCTGGTAGCATATGCCCTCCAGGTCGCTGGCAAGGTCATTTCCAGCGTTATGTGTCATTCAACCAAAGAGAAGTAAAGAAATGGTTAGTCTAGAAACGCCCGTTTGTGAGTTCGATCAGGATATTATCGATTTTTCCCTGCCCGGGGTTGATGGCAACACCTGGACTGTTGAGTCATGCCGGGGTGAAAACGGGCTGCTGGTGATGTTTATCTGTAACCACTGCCCCTATGTAAAAGCGATTCGTGAACGCATCGTACGGGATACACGTGAACTGATGCAGCTGGGTATCAACAGTGTTGCCATTATGTCGAATGACCCGCAAGAGTATGAAGAAGACTCATTCGACAACATGAAGAATATCGCACAGCAGTACGATTTCCCCTTTCCCTACCTGATTGATGAGTCGCAGCAGGTGGCCAGGGCTTACGGTGCAGTGTGCACCCCGGATTTCTTTGGCTACAACAAGGACCTCAAACTGCAATACCGCGGCCGTCTTGATGCCAGTCGCAAGGAAACCGCAGCAGGGGATGTCAGGCGTGATCTGTTTGAAGCCATGAAACAGGTGGCCGAAACCGGCCGCGGCCCCGAAGATCAGATCCCCAGCATGGGCTGCTCCATCAAGTGGAAGACAGAGGCAGCCTGAATAACTGCAACATTAGATACGAAAAACAATAGTCCACAGATAAACGCAGATAAACACAGATAATAAGTAAGTGCTTGTTGAGGTACTTATGCGTAGCATAAGTACCCATTACCATCAGTGTTTATCTGCGTTTATCTGTGGATATTTAATGTGTATTTATATTCGCGTTGATTAGCACTCACTCGCAGACCCATACCTGAATTTAATAAAGACGTCGCCCTGTTTGCCATAGATCAAGTCCATCGCTTGCCCATTCGGGTAATTTGAGGGAAAATACGCGCCTTTCGCCGCGTCGGGCACAGCATAAATCATGCTGTTGGGGATGTCTGACCTGTTGATTTTATTAAGAATAATCTAAGAATTTCAGGTTCTGAGCAGGCTTTTGCCGGCATGCTTGGGGTACTTTTACAGTTTCAAAACTTTTTATGGAGAGCATTATGCCTTCACGCAGAGAGCTGGCTAACGCCATACGCGCACTTAGTATGGACGCCGTCCAAAAAGCCAATTCGGGTCACCCCGGAGCACCTATGGGTATGGCTGATATCGCAGAGGTCCTCTACAACGACTTCATGCAGCACAATCCTTCAAATCCGAAATGGGTCGATCGCGACCGTTTTGTTATGTCCAACGGCCATGGCTCGATGTTGCCATATTCGCTGTTGCACCTGACCGGTTACAACCTGCCGATGGATGAGATCAAAAACTTCCGTCAACTGCATTCAAAAACACCCGGTCATCCGGAATACGGTTACGCCCCGGGCATTGAAACGACTACCGGCCCACTGGGTCAGGGTATTACCAATGCTGTAGGTATGGCGATTGCTGAAAAGGCACTGGCTGCCCGCTTCAATAAGGATGGCCATAACATCGTTGACCATAACACCTACGTTTTCCTCGGTGACGGTTGCCTGATGGAAGGTATTTCCCACGAGTCTAGCTCGCTTGCAGGTACCCTGGGTCTGGGCAAGCTGATTGCGATGTACGATGACAACAACATCTCCATTGATGGCGAAGTCGAAGGCTGGTTTACCGATGACACACCTGCCCGCTTTAAAGCCTATGGCTGGCACGTGGTTGCCAATGTTGATGGTCACAGCGCAGATGCCGTCAAGGCTGCTATCGAGGAAGCGCGTTCTGTAACGGACAAGCCTTCGATGATCTGCTGCAAGACAACCATTGGCTTTGGTTCACCCAACAAGGGCGGTAAAGAAGAATGTCACGGCGCACCACTGGGTGATGATGAAATCGAACTGACCCGCAAGGAGCTTGGCTGGCCATATGGTTCTTTCGAAATTCCTGATGACATTTATGCCGGCTGGGATGCTAAAGAAAAAGGCGCAGCGGCAGAAGCAGCATGGAACGAAAAATTCGCTGCATACAAGGCCGCTCACCCTGACCTGGCAGCTGAATTCGAACGCCGCAT
>CAZRKQ010000089.1:0-5051 GCA_964600755.1 uncultured Thiotrichaceae bacterium | reverse complement strand
CTTTGCCAATGCCAGGTTTGATCACCAGGGCATCTTTGATAACTGTGAATCGTGCCATAATGGTACGACCGCCCCAGGCAAGGCACCACCACCTGACCATGTGCCAACCAACGATGATTGCAATGTGTGCCACGTTACCACGGGCTTTTTGCCGGCCACGTTCGATCACGCGGGCATCGTGGATAACTGCGGCTCCTGTCATAATAATGTGTTCGCCATTGGTAAATCGGTTGGCCATGTACCAACAAATCAGGATTGTGGCGTCTGTCATACCACCAGTAGTTTTATCGGAGCAGGATTTGATCATACCGGCATTGTGGACAATTGCTCGTCCTGCCATGGCGTAACGGCGACCGGTAAGCATAGCGCTCACGTTGCGACTACACTGGATTGCCATTTCTGTCATACCACCGCAACCTTTGTCGGTGGCAGCTGGACTCATGATGCCAGCAGTGCGGGTCAATGCGATAGTTGTCACAGTCCCGGCAATGGCGCGACTTCCAAGCCGTCAGGTCATTTAAATACGAATGTACAGTGCGACGTGTGTCATTCAACAAACAGCTGGGCGCCAGATATCTTCAGTCATAGCCCTCAGGGGGGTTACCCTGGTGACCACAGAAGGAACCCGGGGTGCAACGGGTGCCACGGCAACACCGTGGACAATACGCTCCCGTATCCTCATCCGCAATATGCACCTCCGCAGCGAAATACAGTCTATTGCGCTGCCTGCCATGCGAATGATTTCGAAAGTGAAAGCGATCACATTGGCGGTAACGGCGGTACAGTCGAACAGAACAAGGATTGCAGCGGCGGCGGCAGGGGATGTCATCAAGTCACTGATAGCAATTTTGATTGATAAACACTGATCAGCCGGTGGTTAGTAACGATAAGACCCTGTCAGTATTTTCTCTGGCAGGGTCCTGGTCTGACGACAATCAGATATCACCGCAAAGACGCAAAGTACGCAAAGATTATTAATATGTTTACCGCAGAGACGCGGAGACGCAGAGAATAACGGTTGTTGATGTATATACAGCTTACGCTTAGAAGGCTTACTATGAACAACATTTGAATCAGGTTAGCAACAATCCCCGTCTTTTCTCTGCGTCTCCGCGTCTCTGCGGTTAATAAATAATCCTACTTTGCGTACTTTGCGTCTTTGCGGTGAATAGCCACAAAAAAACGGCCCCAGATGGGGCCGTTTTCGTTTCAGCTTGTTGAGACCGCTCAGGCGCTGCTGACATCCACTGCCTGCAGGCCTTTATCGCCTTCGGCAACAGAGAACACAACTCGCTGGCCTTCACCCAGTGAACGGTGGCCTTTGCCCTGGATAGAGCGGAAATGTACGAAAACATCGTCACCATTTTCACGAGTGATAAAGCCGAAGCCCTTGGCAGCATTGAACCATTTAACCGTTCCTACTTCCTGTCCGGCGCCAACACTTGCGCTGATTGTGTTGACGTTGAGCTTGACTGCCAGCACGCAGGCGACAAAAATGCTGATGAATGATGCCAGCCACAGTGGCAGATTATCCATGGAAAATAATGCGGATGCGCTCTGCATGATGGTAGAAGCCTGGCCGTTTTGTATGTGAAAGCTGGCCAGGGTTACAATGCCAGTAAAGATTAAGCTAATAATGAGTATCTTGAGTAATTGACTAGATGTAAGCATTTTTTACCTCTAAATTATTTTTTTAGTAACATTTTGTAAATAGATGTGTAGGTTGTTCACGATACGGTTTTGCTACCATGAACATGTCTGTATATGTTGCAGAAAGGAACACAGACAGCGT
This sequence comes from uncultured Thiotrichaceae bacterium, assembly GCA_964600755.1. GTDB lineage: Bacteria > Pseudomonadota > Gammaproteobacteria > SZUA-229 > SZUA-229 > JABDQW01. Next base: position 3,259 of record CAZRKQ010000089.1, on the reverse strand, counting down.
AATTATAACTGAGACCGGTTCTCACTAACAGCCCTGAAAATACAGGCGTTAATCTCACGCCTTGCCTTTGGCTATCCTGGTCATAATGGATTCAACAGAAGTGTCACTGGGCAACTGCAAATGGAAGCCCTTTTCTTCAAGATTTTTCAATACCGTGGCTGTGTCTTTCCTGGCCAGATTTTTATCTGGAGTGAGTTCCAGTTCCATGGCAAATTCGGTGATACCCAGGCCGCGCATAACCTCGGCAGGCACTTTGGAAAAGTCATCTTCTTCGGCAAGGTATATGTACAGGTCTTCCTTTCGTGAGCAGCGATATATATAACAGTTCATAGCGTGCTTCTTATTCTGGTGAGATATCCACGCCATGATGTGCGAAAGTCCACAGTTTGTTAACCACGAAATTCCACAACAACACTACACAAGTGGCAGCAATCTGCACAATCAGGTAATTGATATTGGTATATTCAACACCAAGATACATGATGGAGCCGTTAATGCCTGCACCGATTATGGCAACGATAAGGAATTTTTTAAGCGCTTCTGCATGTCTTTTCTTGCTTCGAAAAGTAAATTCATAGTTGAGTATGTAATTGATCATGGCACCAATAACAAAACCAAAGCTGGAGGCAAATACCGGGTCAACCGCCCAGAACTGGACGAGTACAATCAAGGTTGTGTAGTGGCCTATTGTGCCAATAGCACCTACACCTGCAAATAACAGGAACTGTCCGATCGTGCCTTTGTTTTTTCTCATAGTGAATGTTATCGCTGTTGTTCGCTTACACGGTCGCTGGCTGGCTGACGGCTGCTGGCTTCAGTGCTTGGTAAATACTCATTGATAAAATAGAGCGGCCGACGCTTGGTTTCGTTAAAAATCCTTCCAAGGTATTCACCCAGGATGCCAATCGCGACCAGCTGGACGCCACCCAGTATGAGTATGATCACAATCAATGAAGGGTAGCCGGGAACCGGGTTGCCGTAAATCAGGGTTTCAATCACCATGTAGATGCCATACCCGAATGCGCCCATAGCTGTAAACAGTCCCAGGTATGTCGATATTTTCAATGGTGCGATGGTGAATGAGGTAATGCCATCCAGTGCAAAATTCCACAGCCTCCAGTAATTCCATTTCGTTTCGCCGGCATGCCTGGCGTCGCGTTGATATTGCACCGCTTTTTGCCTGTATCCAATCCATGCAAACAGCCCTTTCATAAAGCGATGCTGTTCATTGAATGTATTCAATGCATTGACAGCACGACGACTGAGTATGCGGAAGTCGCCCGTGTCTTCCGGGATGGCAATTTTACTGATACGTTGAATGATGCGATAAAAAAAATGTGCTGTCGTTCTTTTAACCAGTGATTCGCCTTTGCGATGTATGCGTTGTGCATACACAACGTCATAACCGTTTTGCCATTCCCTGATCAATTCGGGTATAAGTTCAGGCGGGTCCTGAAGATCAGTGTCAATAACAACGACAGCATCACCGGCTGCTTTCTGCAGGCCTGCAGTCAGCGCAATTTCCTTGCCGAAGTTGCGGCTCAGGTCAATCAATGTCACTCGTTTGTCTGATCGCCTGAGTTTGTTAATGATGCTTAGCGTGTTGTCCGCGCTGCCGTCATTGATATAGACGATTTCAAAGTCAAATGGCAGGTCAGACAATGCCCGGGAAACAGCCTGGTGAAAATCAGGCAGAACAACTTCTTCATTGAATACAGGCGCTACGATTGATATCAGTTGTCGTTTATCCGTACTCAAAAAATAATTACCCCATTTTCTTCAGTACAAGCTTGGCGGCTTCGATGGTGCGTTCCAGCTCATCATTCATATGCATGCTCGATACAAAACCGGCTTCATATGCCGAAGGCGCCATGTAAACACCTTCGTCCAGCATGCCATGGAAGAACTGTTTGAATTGTTCGATGTTGCATTGCGTGGCCTGCTCGAAACTATGTACTTGCTGATCGCAGAAGAACAGGCCAAACATACCGCCGACACGGTTGCATGTCATCGGGATGCCGGCAGCCTGCGCGGCTGCGAGGATGCCGTTGGTTACGTATTCAACCTTCTCATACAGCACATCATAAAAACCAGGTGCTGAAATCAGCTCCAGTGTTTTCAAACCTGCTGTCATTGCGATGGGATTACCTGAAAGCGTACCTGCCTGGTACACAGGGCCTAAGGGTGCAATGTGTTCCATGATCTCGCGTTTGCCGCCAAAGGCGCCGACCGGCATGCCGCCGCCGATGACCTTGCCCAGCGTGGTGAGGTCAGGCTTGATGCCGTAGTAGGCCTGCGCGCCGCCCAGAGCCACACGAAAACCTGTCATGACTTCATCGAACAGCAGCACGATGCCGTGCCGGGTGCAGAGCTCGCGAATGCCTTCGAGGAAACCATCCACCGGCGGAATGCAGTTCATGTTGCCGGCGACCGGTTCAATAATGACACAGGCAACTTCATCACCCATATCATTCATCGCTTTAGTGAAAGCATCGAGATCGTTATAGGGAAGGGTGACTGTGTGTTCAGCCAGCGAGGCAGGCACGCCTGGCGAACTCGGTGTGCCCAGTGTCAGTGCACCAGAACCGGCTTTAACCAGCAGTGAATCCGCATGGCCGTGATAGCAGCCTTCGAACTTGATGATCTTGTCGCGCGCGGTGTAACCACGTGCCAGGCGAATCGCGCTCATGGTGGCCTCGGTACCGGAGCTGACCATGCGCACCATGTCCATTGACGGTACCAGTTCGCACACCTTGTCTGCCATCACGGTTTCGATTTCGGTGGGAGCACCGAAACTCAAGCCATTGTCGGCGGCGGTTTTAACCGCGGCAATGACTTCAGGGTGGGCGTGACCCAGGATCATCGGGCCCCACGAGCCGACGTAATCAATGTATTCCTTGCCTTCGGTGTCATATATATAGGGTCCACTGGCTTTGTGGATAAATACAGGATCACCGCCGACGCCCTTGAAAGCGCGTACCGGAGAGTTGACCCCGCCTGGGATATGATTCTGTGCGGCCTGAAACTGGTCTGACATCGTGCTTGCTTCGTTGTTTGTTATGGAAAAGCGTGATTCTACCCTAAATCAACGATGTAGCCGATGCAGCGTGTGTTGCCTTGGGTACTGGCTTGCTGCATCAAGTTTCAGACAGCAATTCATCTGGTAAGAATATGAAGCAAAAAACCATTCAGCCGATATGTACATATATGTTCTGGGTCATGATATCGTCAGGTTCCAGGGGTATGGTACAGTCTCGGC
>CAZRKQ010000088.1:0-34818 GCA_964600755.1 uncultured Thiotrichaceae bacterium | reverse complement strand
GACAGACTGTGCAGGAAGGCATAGCAGCGACAGCAAAATAAGAAACACAGATGGTTGCTTCATGGGCTTTATCTCAATCGATGAAAAGAGCATCAGTCATAACGGCCGAGTATTGCAAGACATGCTCTGACGAATATAGTTAGAGTATAGAAGTATCGGGGAGAATCATGGAGGCAGGCTAATGATTTATGGCGTAACTCTAAAAAAAACAATGCATCAATCAAACGCGACTAAATAGAAAGTTAAAACGCGTAAGCCGGGCATATGAAGAGCTAAACGAATAGCGTAAGGAATATGTGCCTCATGTGTCGTAGTTCAGACTTGATCTGTCAGTTGTTGTCGATTTTCGTATAAGTGGAGAATTAGCCACTATTTTCTCGCAGAGGCGCAGAGTACGCAGAGAAAAACGATGTTTGTAATGAAAAAAACAGGTATTACTCTGCGTTCTCTGCGCCTCTGCGAGAGTAAATTCTTTTTACTTTGCGTGCTCTGCGCCTCTGCGAGAGTAAATATCTATAGCCATTGTTGATATGGCCAATTCCGAGTGTACTGACAAAGAATCATGGTCTGAGTTTGAGTTAATATGACACTGACTGTCAGATTGAATCCTGACTATTACACCTCATGTGATAATAATTACACACACCTGTGATCTTGTTATGCCATCAAGCAATGGTGCGGTATTTTTATGGGGACGGGTAAGAACCAAACCGTGGATATATCCATATTTAATACAGAAAGGCATTCCAGCCAGGCTGCATTTTGCTGTTACAAAGCAGTTGCTTGTTCAGTTAAAAGACGAACTACTTCGAATTGCCGCCAGGCCGGCATTTACAAATCATGTTTATGTGATAAACACGCAGGGAACACTTCGTCCTGGCCATAAGAGTGACTGGATCAATGAAATACATCCAGGCTCAAGCGGGTTCAAGCGGATAGCGGAAATAATCTTGGCAGAAGCCAGGAAACACCAGCAAAGCCCGCCTGCAATGAGCTGAGTAAACTCGTTTGAGTGAATACAAAGGTATTCTGCAAATCCGGGAGGCAAACCGGGGCAGTGAGTGCCCTGCCCGATGTAGAGAAATCTAACTTCTCAGGCGCCTGTATACCTGAAAAATGAGCCTGACTGCCTGATTTTCATACGCAGGGCAGTTTGCATGCGATTTTACTCGCGCATGTATCTATATCCAGTCATGGAAAATAAAATAAAACGAATTAAAACAATAAGATAACTGATAAAACATGATGATATTCCTAGCATAATCAAGCCTCATCAGCGCCCCAATTTTCACTAGTTTGCAGTACAAACTTGCGGGTATCTCTCTATTGGACTATGAGTAGGGAATGACGAGGCTTTTTATCGCGCATGCCTCTGATGAGTGCGATTTTTTACTCGCATTGGTGCGGTTTTTAAATGTGAAGAACAGTAATTTAGGGCTTTCTTAGTCTTGCAGCTTGTGCGTTTGAGGTAATCGACGCAGGTGTAAGCCACGAAAGATATGGGTGGGTAAGTGGCGCTCATATTGTGGCTTGAATGGATCCGGGCGATCTGTTCCATAGCTGTGATAACAAGTGCCATAGTGCACGCCATTATAAAGATTAAGTTATTGATTTATATGTTCATTACAGGTTAAAGACATGCAATCGCACGTACAGAAAATATTCCGACAATTCCTATACATTATCCTCGCCAGTTTATTGTCATTAGCAGTTAATGCGGAGGAAGTTTCACGCGAACAGATCAAGGGTCTCGATGAGCAGGTACAGGACATCAAGAAGGATGTGCTCAATCTCAGTTCTGAACTGGCGAGACTCGAAGAAAAACTGCTTTTCCCTTCTAACACCCAGGTCTCATTATTTGTCTCGATGAATGAAGGTGATGATTTTCGCCTCGACTCGGTACAGCTCAAACTCAATGAAAAGGTAGTCGCACAGCATCTGTATTCCTTTCGCGAACTGGAAGCACTGCAGATGGGGGGTGTGCACCGGCTTTACCTGGGGAATATAAAAACCGGCGATCACGATCTGGTTGTTAGCTACACAGGTAAGGCGCCTGCAGGTGGAGAATACAAACGCAGTGGTAGTTATCGCGTTAATAAGGACGTGGGCCCAAAATTTGTTGAAATAAAAATTGCCGGTCCTGAATCAACCGAACAGGATATAAAGTTCAGGGACTGGTAGTGCATGAATTTGCGTTTTTCAATTGCAATATTATTGCTGCTACCGATTATCGCGCATGGCTCTGTCAGGCCTCATCAGGAAATGCGCGACATATTTTATGGCGAGATTCTTTATCACGCCTACCAGGATGATTATTTTGAAGCGATTTCCCACCTTGATATAGAGCTTGGCCAGTATTATGCACTGGATGAGCCTGGCCTGGATAGTCTTCACTGGCATCGAGGACAGGCAGAATTTGCTGTTGGTGATCTCGAGCTTTACTACCGCATGCACCAACGTGCCGGGCGAGCAATAGAAGCGGTAATGACAAAAAATGTTTCTGAGTCCGAACGAAACGAGGCCGCATTTCGACTGGCGCGTCTTTATTATCGCAAACAGGATTATGTCAATGCGCTGCATGCGATCGAGCTGATCAAAGGCGAAGTGCCTGACAATATCAGCAATGATGAAGCATTTGTGCGCGCGCAGATTTATGTCTCGGTCGGCAAGTTCAGTGAAGCAATAACAATACTTAAAGCGCTTAAAGGTGATGATGCATATGCTGGTTATATAGAATACAACCTTGCGATGGCTTATCTGCAAACAGCACAGACAGAACTGGCCATTGAAACGCTGGATGAGCTTGGCAAGATCAATACCGATGATGAGGCGGTGCTGGCGCTTAAAGACAAGGGCAATCTTAAGCTTGCTAATTACTATGTCGATGCAGGTGATGCCGACAAGGCAGGACAGTATTTTTCACGTATCAGGCTGGACGGGCCGTTTTCCAATCTTGCATTGCTTGGCGCTGGCTGGGTAGAAGTCGCTCAGCAACGTTATGATCGTGCACTGGTGCCATGGAGTTTGCTGCACGAACGTGAGCAGACCAACATTTCTGTGCAGGAAGCCATGATGGCGGTGCCTTTTGCTTATAGCAAGCTCAATGTGCATGGCAAGGCTGCCATTATGTATGGCAAGGCAATGGATGTGTTTGCCAGTGAAATTGACAGTCTTGATGCTTCCATCAAAAGCATTCGTGAAGGCAAGTTTCTCACTGCACTGATTAGCAAAGAAGCTGAGCAGGATAAAAACTGGGTAGTCAATCTGCGCGATCTGCCGGATAGCCCTGAGACCCGCTACATTATGGAATTGCTGGCCGCCCATGATTTTCAGGAGTCACTGAAGAACTATAAAGACCTTGCAGACCTCAGGCAGCATCTAACGATGTGGCTGGATAGCTTGACAGTTTTCGAGGACATTATTGAATTACGTCGCCAGTATTATGAACCCCTGTTGCCGCTAATTGAAACACAATTTATCAAGCTTGATTCGCGTATTCGTCTTCGTATCGAGCAGCGTGATCGACTGAACGAACGCATTCGCTCATTGCTGATATTGCGTCGACCTGTGTACCTTGCTAATGCTGATGAACGAGCAGCCATAGATCGCCTGGCAAAAATCAAAGTTGATCTCGAGGCCAATCCGCATCAGGCGACTGACGATATTCTTTATCGTATGAAACGATTATCAGGTGTACTCGATTGGCGTATCAAATCAGAGTTTGATGAGCGCCTGACTAAAGCATATAAAAACTTGCAAGACCTTGATGGCGTGATCGATGATCTTAACAAACAGTATCGAGCATTTGTGCGCACACGTCAGGCAGCAACCCAGAGTTATGAAGGCTACACAATACCAATACAACAGCTGCGTACACGATTGCGCGATACACAGGTAAAGCTGAAGGGAATTATGGCCAGGCAGGGAAGGGTGCTTGAGCAAATGGCAATCAACGAACTTGATAAGCGCCGTAAACGACTGGAGGAATATCAGATCAAGGCAAGGTTCGCCTTGGCAGAAAGTTATGACCGTGCCACCAAGGAGCAGGAAAAGAAGTTACTTGATCAGGCCGCACAAGCTACAACAGGGACTGCTGCAGAGACAGCTGCAGAGGACGTGGCGCCATGATGCGCACTTTCCCGGTAAAAATCATAGCGCTAGGCATGGCAGTTTCAGGACTTTCAGTTACAGGTTGTGCGACTTATAACACAGCAGGAACGCTCGGCAGCCTGAAGAACGTCGATATAGAAATCAAGGAAGAGGTGATTGTAGGCAGCCTGGAAAAGGCGCTGGAGAGTTATCAGCGCTATCTGGAGGAAACCCCCGAGACTGCCATGACACCGGAAGCAATTCGTCGTCTTGCCGATCTTAAAATAGAGAAGGAATACTCTGCTGCAGTCGAAGCAGACTCATCATCACCGGTGATTGATGTGGAACAGGCCGCTGCGATGGCCGCGAATAAGACGGCGTCAAGTGCAGAAGTCAAGGCTGTGTATTCACCTCAGGCCAACACCATGGCAGAACCAGGTACAAAAGTGCTGGATGCAAAACAGGCAGGCTCGGCGATTCTGGCCAGTGGTGATACAGATGCCAGCAACGAATCAGGGGCTATCGCGAATTTATCCGAATCAGAAAAAGAGTTTAGTGAGCGTGCAACACGGCAACAAAAATTCAGCTCAACTGATTCCAATATACCTTCGCCAACAGGTAAAGCCGAAGACCTGCAGGTTGCCGGCGCAATGGAAGCTATAGAGTTGTATAAAGGACTGCTGAAGAAATATCCCTTGTATGAGCGTAACGATCAGGTGATGTATCAGCTATCGCGCGCTTATGAAGAAACCGGTCAGGTTGAAAAGGCCATCGATACCTTGAATCAGATGGTGATTAAATTTCCAAATTCACGGCATCTGGATGAGGCGCATTTCAGACGGGCAGAGTATTTTTTCACGCGTAAACGTTATCTTGATGCCGAAGAGGCATATCAATTCGTGCTCGATATGGGTAGGGGTTCTGCATTTTATGAATTGGCTTTGTACAAACAGGGCTGGGCGTATTTCAAGCAGGATCTATATGAAGAAGCATTGAAAGACTTTATAGCAATGCTTGATTTCAAACTGGATGAGGGATACGAGCTAGAACAGGTTGATAACAAGATTGAGAAAAAGCGCATAGATGATACTTATCGTGTTATAAGCTTGAGCTTTTCATATCTTGGTGGAGCCGAAGCAATTGTTGATTTCTTTGCACAGGCCGGCCCACGTACATATGAAGCAAGTGTTTACAGTCACCTTGGCGAATATTATCTGGATAAGCGTCGATATAATGATGCGGCACAGTCATACAATAGCTATGTAGAGCGGAATCCGCTAAATAAAGTAGCGCCATACTTTAATATACGCGTAATCGAAATTTATCTTAAAGGCGGATTCCCCAAGCTGGTAATAGACTCCAAGAAGAATTTTTCGAACACCTACGGACTTAATGCAGAATACTGGAGCTTCTTTGATATCAAGGAATTCCCGGTAGTACTGACTTTTCTCAAATCCAACCTGTCGGACCTGGCGAACCATTATCACGCACTGTACCAGGACAAGAGACATTATAAAAAGAAACAGGAGAACTATGCTGAAGCCATTCACTGGTATCGCGAGTTCTTCAGATCATTTCCGCAAGACGAACTGGCGCCTGAATTGAATTATAAGTTAGCTGCATTGATGCTGGAAAATAATGATTATCGTAGTGCCGCATTAGAGTATGAAAGTACTGCCTATAACTACCCCAGGCACGACAAGTCATCCGAGGCTGGCTACGCCGCGGTCTATGCTTATAGAAAGTATTTAACTAAAGCGCCGGCACCTGATCGCGTATTGGTAAAACGTGAAATTGTGCGCAGTTCGCTCAAGTTTGTCGAGAATTTCCCCGATCATAAGAATGCGGCTGTAATACTTTCTGCAGCAGCCGATGTTCTTTACGAACTGAAAGATTACCCGCTCGCGGTTAAAACCGGTCGGCAACTGATTGAGCAATATCCGAATGCAGAACAAAAACTTGTTCGATCTGCCTGGCTGGTTGTGGCGCATGCCTCATTTGATTTGACCAATTATCAGGAGGCCGAGCAGGCTTATGTAATAGTACTGAGCCTGACAGAAGCTAAAGACGAAAGCCGTGAAAAACTGACTGAGAATCTTGCCGCTTCAATATACAAGCAGGGTGAGCAGGAAAGAAAACTTGAAAAACATCGCGAAGCAGCAAACCATTTCCTGCGTATTGCGACTATTACGCCAACAGCAAAGATAAGGTCGACAGCAGAATATGATGCGGCTGCATCATTAATTATTTTAAAAGACTGGCCGGCCGCAGCGAGCGTTCTGGTTGATTTTCGAAAGCGCTATCCTCAAAACAAGCTACAGCCGGAAATTACTAAGAAACTCGCCATTGTATATAAAGAGAATGGGGAGCTGTTATCAGCAGCTGCTGAATTTGAGCGCATTGAAGCAGAAACGCCTGATGAATCACTAAAGCGTGAAGCCCTGGAGCAGTCAGCAGAGTTGTACGTAAAGGCAGACTCGGTAAAAGACGCATTACGTATTTACAAGAAGTATGTGGATGCATTCCCGAGGCCGATTGAGTCTGCGCTTGAAACACGTCAGAAGATTGCAGATATCTACAAGAAGACTGATTACAGTAAAAAATACATTGCCGAGCTGAAAACAATAGTTAGTGTCGATTCGACAGCTGGTAAAGAGCGTACTGACAGGACGCGTTACCTGGCGGCTAATGCGGCACTTGTTCTTGCTGAGCCCTCCTTGACTGCATTTTATGATGTAAAACTGGTCAAGCCGTTCAAGAAGAATCTTAACAAGAAAAAGAAACGCATGAAAACGGCAATTGATAAATACAATAAGCTTATTGATTACGAAGTAAGCGAAGTCACTGCGGCATCAACCTATCAGTTGGCTGAGATTTATTTTCATTTCAGCCGTTCGTTAATGCAATCCGAGCGTCCGGACAATTTAAATGATCTAGAGCTTGAGCAATATAACCTTGTGCTGGAAGAGCAGGCATATCCGTTCGAAGAAAAAGCAATTAACGTGCATGAGAAGAATATTGAACTATTATCTATAGGTATCTATAACAAATGGATAGACAGAAGCATCGAGAAATTGGCGGTACTGATGCCTGCGCGTTATGCCAAGTCTGAACAGGAAAACACTTTTGTTAAAAGTCTGACATCATCGAGTCAGCAGGCACATAGTGTGGAGTTTGAAGAGAAAGTAAAGGCACCGGATGCCACTGCAATGATTGGGGGTTAATGTAGTGAATTTCTATATAAACATACGTATTGTTGTAGCGCAAATAATATTAATGTGCTTTGTTGCAGGCATTAGTGGCTGTGTAACACAGTCAGGTAATTCATCGCGAATAAAAGGTCAGAATGTAGCTGTAAGCGGTGATGTTCAAAGAACATTCGATCAAGCACTCCAGTTGTTAGAACAAGAACAATATGATACTGCGATTGCCCTGTTACAAAATGTAATAGAGCAGGAGCAGAGATTGACTGCGCCTTATATAAACCTGGCTATGGCGTATCGGCACAAGGGTGATGACAAGCTTGCTGAGGAAAACTTGTTAAAGGCGCTGGCAATAGATCATACACAGCCAGTTGCAAATAATGAACTGGGTATTATTTATCGCAAACAGGGTCGTTTTACTGATGCGAAAAAAGTTTACACAAACGCGCTGTCGGAATATCCGGATTATTTGCCAGTAATCAAGAACCTGGGGATTTTATGTGACATTTATATGCGTGATCCGCAATGCGCGTTGGAGCAGTTTGAGAAATACCAGCGGCAGGTACCGGATGACAAGACTATTAAGGTCTGGATAGCAGACCTAAAGACAAGAATCTAGGGCGTGTTGCTATGAAAACAGTCTTTACATGTATCGCATTGATGATCTCTTTTAGTTCAATAGCTGAAGAAGAGGTCAAGGAGTTATCGGGTATTTCCATTATAGGTAATAAGGAAGCGCCCAAGTCACTATATATAGTGCCATGGAAAAACTCACAGGTCGGTGTGGAAACAAGTCTGACGTCCGGCCTGCTGGATGACAGTAACAAATTAATTGATAAAGAAGTGTTTATGCGTGAGCTAGATTTCTATGAGCTTAGCCAGATGCAAGAATAAAATTAATCAGTAAGAGGATAGTACGATGGGTTTTCTACAATCAATAGTCACTTTTTTTCAGACAGGCGGTGCATTTATGTATCCAATTCTGATCGTGTTCGCAATAGGTGTCGCTATTGCTACAGAGCGTTACATCAAACTGATGACGGTAAGAAATCAGAACCGCAAGGTCTGGGGTGATATACATCCCATACTTGAAGAAGGTAAATTTGATCAGGCGCGCGGCGTGTTGAAAGAAGATGATTCGGCAATCGGTGGTTTGCTGAATATGGGACTGGCGCGCCAGGGATCTGTGCGACGACGTGATGATATCGAAATTGCAATGGAAGAAAGCATGATGGAAATTATTCCTCAGCTTGAGAAGCGTACACCCTATGTGGCGCTGTTTTCTAACATCGCAACCTTGCTTGGACTGCTCGGAACAATTATGGGTCTGATCGAGGCGTTTACTGCAGTGGCTAACGCAGACCCTGCTGAAAAAGCGGACCTGCTCTCAGCCAGTATATCAGTTGCGATGAACACCACTGCGTTTGGTCTCATGGTCGCGATTCCATTACTCATTGTTCATGCCAACCTGACGTCTAAAACAACAGAGATTGTCGACAGTCTTGAAATGGCGTCAGTGAAAACACTTAACCTGATAGCGGATTTTGCCAAGCGTCAGGCGGAACTGGCATCAAAGAATGGCTAGGCATCGTCGCTACAAGCGGTACGACAAAGAGCCGCCTGAGTTAAATATCACGACCTTCCTTAACCTGATGGTTGTGCTTGTGCCTTTCTTGCTGATTACGGCAGTGTTCTCGCGTATTACTATCCTCGAGCTGAACCTGCCGACTGGTGCTGGAGATGCAAGCAAGGTCGATAAACCGAAAATGACGGTTGAAGTCATTGTGCGTAATAAAGGTCTGGAAATTGGCAACGGCAAAACAATACTCGTTCGATTCCCGAAAGTTGATGATCAGTACGATGTACAGACCATGTCTGAATATCTGTTAATGATCAAGACAAAATACCTGGATAAAAAAGATGCCACTGTATTAATGGAGCCAGATATCGAATATGAAAACCTGGTGCTGGTTATGGACGCGATACGAGTGGCGGAAGTGGTCCAGGGAGATGATCCTCTACCCCAGGAAATTGAATTGTTTCCCAATATTTCCATTGGAGATGCGCCATGAAACAGAACAGGCGAATGAAGCGCATGACGCGCGCGTCAACCCAGAAAAAGCCCCAGCTGAACCTTGTTTCATTGATGGATGTGTTTACTATCCTGGTGTTCTTCTTGCTGGTGAACTCATCTTCAAGCGATGTAATGGAGCAGCCCAAGAGTATCAAGCTGCCAGAATCAGTAGTTGATTCTAAACCGCGTGAAACCATTATTGTTCTGGTAACTGAACAAAATGTCCTGGTGCAGGGCGATGTTGTCATGTCGACAGCCGAGGTAATTGCTTCCAAAGATTCAGTCATGGAACCTATTAGAGATCGTTTATTGCAGCAACAGAAGAAAGTCATCGGTTTCAAGACAAAAACCGTTGCTGAAAGCAAGGAAATAACAGTTCTTGCGCACCGTACTTTACCATTCAAGCTGCTTAAAAAAGTAATGTCTAGCTGTACGAGTGCGGGTTATGGAAAAATTTCACTGGCTGTTATTCAGAAAGCATCACAGAGCGGTTAGAAGATCACAGTGAAAGAGAACATCGAACATAATCAGCACGAGGTCAATCGAGAGATCGATCAGACCTATGAAGAGCTCGTCAGGCATAAAGATGAGCAAAGGACGCTCGATGCTGAATTAAAATCCCTGTTGGCGGAACGCAGCCACTTTTCCCTGTTAAGTGAAATCAGCGACCGTCTGGATCAACTGCACAAGGAAGGCGGGGCGCAACTGTTCTGGGGTGATGATTATGATCATGCTACTGCGAACCAGCTAACAAAACGCGCACGTGACAAGGTCATTAATTTTGATGCCCGTGTTGCAGAATTGCAGAGCCGCTATGACGATGGTGAAGATAATATCAACAGTCTTTCGGCTCGCGTCAATATCCTCAATGAAAAAAGCATTGAGCTGGAAGAATACGCTGATGAAGTCAGGCATGAGTTCATTATCGAACGCGAAATGGACGAATTGCCATTTCGCGAACTGGTTATGCCGTGGGCGGACCAGGAAGAAGATGAAAGACGTTTTCGTCGCGTCCTTGCTGCCACCCTTTCTGTTGCGATACTGCTGGGTCTATTGATCCCGCTATGGGATATACCGATTCCTGACCGTCTTGAACCCGTAAAAATACCTGAACGTATGGCTCAGCTTATCATCGAGAAAAAACCACCGCCGCCACCTCCGCCACCAAAGGTAGAGAAAAAGCTTGATGAATCGCCTAAAGAGAAAAAGTTGAAGAAAAAAGCACCCGAGCCGGAAACCAAAAAAACACAGGTGGCGCGTAAAAAAGCAGAGCGTGCAGGTCTACTGGCGTTCAAAAACAATTTCTCCGAGTTGATCGATTCGGGACCTGAGAAAAAACTCGGTGCCCAGGCACGAATCAGTACTAAGGGTAAAACAGCGAAGACAACTTCGCGCTCACTGGTGACTGCCCAGGCAACCAGCGGTAGCAGCGGTATCAGTACTGCATCTCTCAGCAGGGATGTGGGCGGTGCCGGCAAGGGTATGAAAGGCGTCGGTTTTGAGCGAGTTGAATCTGCAATAGGAAGCGATTTCTTTGGTGAAGAAAGACCACTGAGTGGCGGCCCCGGGCCTTCGCGTACCGATGAAGAAATCCAGATTGTGTTTGACCGTTACAAGGCTGCACTGTATCGAATTTATAACCGCGAGCTTCGAAAAGATCCGACCTTGCAAGGCAAGGTTGTTATACGCCTGACAATTGAACCAAATGGCGCTGTCTCATCTTGCAAGATGGAATCCAGCGATATGGATTCGCCGTCACTGGAACAGAATATTGTAGCCCGTGTATTGAAATTTAATTTTGGAACCAAGGAAGATGTTCCGCCCGTGACTATTCTATATCCGATCGATTTCCTGCCGTCTTCCTGAGAAGGATCACGGCATTGATTTGAAATAGATGTCACATAAATCTCAAAAATAAATCAGTCCAGTACTGATAAATGCCAAAAGAATCAGTTTCGTACTGATCATCTCAAATGAACTAAATCACGTTCGGCCTATTGCAAGCGGCTTATGAAACTGCTGTGCATGGGTTATTGCGTACTCGAATGACGGGTCGGTGCTTTGTATTCAAAGCGCGTACGCACGCAACGTAACTGTTAGTAAAAAGCAAACTAAATGCCTGATGGAACTCTGAATAATGAGAACAGGGGTAAACAAGCACCAATGGGGAGGTATGCTGGCGAGTGCAGTATTTGCATGCGCCTGCTTGGTTGCGCCTGTAAGAAATGCCGAGGCTGTCGCCAACCTGAACCTTTCAACCGGTTTTATCTCTGCGGATCCGGCACGCACCAATTCCTATATGGACGCGGGCGGCACCTGGAATGGAATCACTGATGTTAGTAGTACCGGTGACGTATTTGCCATCACGATTACCAATAATGCAGCAGGTCCCCCGGTCAATGATTCGGCATTTGACCTGGACATAAATATCACTGTACCTGCTGGTTTTGTCGTTCCATCAAACACGGTCAATGTGACAAGGGTACCACCTGCATGCCCCAATATTAATGCCACGGCACAGCAGCCCGGGGGCGCGGGTAATCCGGTCCGGCTGGTTGTTCCCAATAATACCGATATTGAGCCTGGTTGCAGTTATATCTTCCGTTTCGGTATGACTACCGATAGCACGGTTAGTGCGGGTACTTTTCCCATAGATTACACGGTGTCCTATAACGCGATAAACAATAATAATGCCACCCAGGTTAATGTTCCCGTCACGCAAAATATTGAGGTCAGAACAGGCGCGCTGGCGATCACCAAATCAACTCCAACCGTAACCGCTATCGATGGTGACATTATTACCTACGATATCACGGTGTCATCAACGGGCAGTGGTGGCCTGTTTGATGTTGTACTGACGGACATCATCAGTGCAGACCTTGCTGGCTTAAGTTTTAATGTGCCCACGCCACCTCCGGGTTCTGTAACAGCTGTTGATGAGTACACATTTGAATACCTGGATGCCGGTGAAGTAGTCAATTTGACGGTCGACGCAACGGTTGCACCCGCAGTAGCGAGCACCTGTCCCGTCTTGCAAAATGATGCCAGCCTGAGTGAGCGCACCGGGGTTTCCACGGCTGCAAGCGGCCCGGTACTGGTGGACTATGATTTTCAACTGACAAGCGGTCCGGCATCGAATGTTATTTCACATGTAGCTGCCACCAGTTTTTGTGAATTTTGTGATACCGGTGAAGTGCATATCACAATTACAAACCCGACGACAGCCGCTTTAGAAAACATTACGCTTGTCGAAAACCTGCAGGCACTGGGCTTAACCTACATACCAGGCTCCACCACAGCATCTATTGGAGTTGCCGCTGACCCGACAATAACGGGTGGCGGCACACTATTGACCTGGACGCCAGCTGAGATCGGTGCATTAGCCAGTTTGGCGCCTGGTGCTACGCTTGAAATCACATTCCGCGTGAGCACTTATAGCGAAGCTTCAATACTGGCCGATCCAAATAGAAACATAATTGCCAGCGTTACATTCGACATGGCATGCATCAGCGGATCCCAGACGCTGGACTCCGGGCAATTTGAATTGCCGATACGGCAGCCCGAGCCGAATGTGATCAAAGACGGTCGAAATTTTGATGCCGGCCAAACGGCGGGTGCTGGTTATACCGATCCCATTTATGGTAGCCGTAATGACGATGTGATCTGGCGGGTTAATGTGCAAAACGCGGGTCTTGCCAACATGGAAGCCTTGCGCATGAACGACTCAATTACCGGCAACTTTAGTATTAATTTTATCTGTCCAGACGAAGCCAGTGCTAATGCAACTGCAGCTTCTAATGGTGTTGTGGGCGGTCCGGGTTGTATTGCCATGAATACACCATTTGATGTTGATGACCCGTTTGGCAATGCGCCTGATCCTGATGATGTTTCTGCAAGCAGTAATACTGCTTTTATCTATTATGTCGGCAGAATACTCAATACCCACACCAATGAAACCAATAACGCCGATATTTCATGGGGCTGTGAGGTAGATTCACCTGCGGGTGGATTAATAACAGTGCCTGCATCAACGAGTGGCACTACACCGGCCGTGGTGCTCGCTGATACCGCTGATTTAAGCACCACTGTCGTGCCGGCAAATTTACTGGTATCGCAGACTGTTACGGGTAGTAACCCGGCACAGCCATTGGGTGCAAAAGGCCTGATGACAATTACGCTGGATAACCAGACAGGTGGTTCGGTAAAAAATATAACCATACGCGCCACTTTGCCGGCTGGTTATGTAATGGACAATACCTATGGTGTGGTCAACGGCGTTGGCATTGGTCAGCCAACATTTACGCTGGCACCTGCCTATGGCAATAACTACCCCGGCTTTATCGATACCTTTATCCGCGATGACCCCGCATTGCTTACAGCGGATCCACTGGATGATTTACAACCCACGTTTACTCTGACCAGTAGTACCGTGGGCGCTGATGCCGCTGAACAGGTCAACATGCTGCGACATGGCGATGTGGTTACATTGACCTTTGGCATTATTATGATCGAACCTGCTCGATTCGATCTCGAGGCTGATCTTGATGTTGCAGAGGAGATTGTCGGTGCTGCTGATCCTCCGAGTGCTTTGGCATTATCTAATGACGTGTTTGTGGATTTCGATTCTGTGCCAAACACGGGTCTGCAACCGGCGAATTATCCGCAAACGTTTAATTACAATTCCGGTCCGGAAGACCTCGATGTCGATATATCGGATTCATTGTTTATTTTAACCAATGACGTCAATGTGCCGTTAGATCTGAACGTTATATTGACCAATAATGGCTTGCATGATGCAGACGACTACACCGTTTATATAACGTTTGGTCAGGCAATGACGGTGCAGACGGTACCTGCGGGTTGTGCAGCAACCAGTAATCCACCGCCACACCCTCACTGGAATGATCCGGCAGCGATTCCAGCAACTGCTGCCGTTTATGCCTGTGACCGAGGCGTGATTGCCCCCGGTGCTGGCGCGGCTGAAACCATTACCTTCTCGGTAATCAAGAATACCAATGTAGCCGCTGATGATGATTTAACATTCCGCGCTGATGTTGTCGGTGAAATAACCCGCTTCGATAGCACTGCATTAATAGATCCTGCACCTGCATCACTCGTTAATACAACACCCAATTTGCAACTGGCTAATAACTATTCACTTGACGCCATCCGCTCACGGGTACTGGGTTTTAACCTGACCAAAAGCATGTGGTACTGTGCCGAAAGCGGTACGGCAGAACCCGCACCTTCTGTACCACCACCTGCAACGCCGGCAGACCTGGATACGCAAATTGGCGAGGACTGTAACTACCATATCGAATCAGGTGGCTGGTTTGGTTTCATTACACCTGGTTATACACTCATAGCCGTTGAGGACATTGTCGTTACCGATGATCTGCCTGACGGTCAGGGTTTTATTCATTTTGATCTCGCAAACCCCTTCGTCTTTACTAATACCGCAAATATTTCCTTCATTGGTGCAAATGGTGGCGCCGGTACAACACCATTAGATGAAGCCGACATAAGCTGGCAATTCAATGCTGCTGGTAATGGCATTGTGATTAAAGATGAATTTTTCCGCGTAGATCTGAAAACACGTTTTTTGAATGATCCGGTCGATGTATCTGCGGCACCTAATAACCACAGTGCAATAAGTACCAATATTGCCAGAACCTCATTTAATGCGCTGTTCCAGTCGGATCCGGTTATGGGTGTGCCGCAACCACCACTGCTTATTCCGGTCAGTGATGCTCTGGGTATTCCCGGTTATCCACTTGAGCCTGTGCGTCGAGTAGATATGACAGTAACAGAGCCGAATATCACTGTAGTTAAAGAGGTTTGTAATGAAACACTTTATGGTGGCGGCACTGGCTGTAGTAACTTCACAACGCTGGCTGATGATGGTGATACCAATGACTCTTATATATACCGAGTTGTATTAACCAATGAAGACTTTGTTTCCGGTGTGACACGCGCCCCGGCTTTTAATGTTATTTCAACCGATACATTAGACGCATCTGACCTGATGTTTATCGATGATTTTGCAACTGATGGTCTTGATAATGATGGTGATGGCCTGGTAGATGGGTTTGATCCAAGTGAAGCAACCATCAGTGAAAATGTTATCGGCAGTGGCGGACCAGCCGTCATAACAGTATCCAATACGCACAGTGCGCCGTTGCTTCGGGTTGATCCGGGTGACAGTGTTACCTTTTACTACCGTGTTGACCCCGATGACGCAATAGCCCCATTACAAACACTGACCAATACCGTAAGCATGACTTACGATAGTCTGGACGGTGATTTTGGTAATCAAAATGCACCACAGCTGGATAACACGGCAGTGGCGCCCAATGATGCTGGCCGTGCTCGCATTTATACCACTATCGATGCGATGGCAAACGTACGGATGATCCCCTTGCTGGCGCAACCCAAAGTGATTATCGCGCTATCGAATTCAGCGCTGGGGGGATCGCCTCAGGATGTGGCCATCGGTGAAGAAATTCGATATCAGTTAACTACGCAGTTGCCCGTAGCGAATTTAAGACAGTTTGTAATACGTGACAGATTACCCGCTGGTATTCGATGTGTAGAAAATGGGCCGGCTGTTGATCTTGGCCCCGGTGGGCCACATGCGGCGGCTGGTTTTAATCCAGGCGGCATAATTACGCCGGTGTGTAGTGCAGCCGGCGATGAAATGGTATGGGATTTCGGCGACCAGGAACTGACCATGTCACCCGGTAATACCCGGTTTGATTTTATTATTGATTTTGTTGCACGTGTAGAGAACACTGCTTTTACCAACGAAGGTGTCGTTATACGTAATGGTGGAGGTGTTGCCAGTGGTGGTACAGATGTAACGGCCAGTTATGTGAACGAAGCGGGTACCACCGTAGTGCTGGATTTTGCGGCGGCCGATGTCGTTGTGCGTGAACCGGTAATAGATCTGACTAAATCCTTTGCTGTTGCAAACAGTGATGCCGCAGATGTATTAACGGTAACAGTTACTGCGACCAACAATGGCACGGCTGCAGCATATAATTTACAGGTACTGGATGATCTTGTAGGTAGTGATCTAAGCTATATCGCCGGTAGTGTAGGCGGACCGGACCCGCCTGATAATGTGGACACGACAACTATTGGCCCTAATCAACCGATCTTCAGCTGGAACAGTGTAAATCCGAATTATGAGATCTTACCGACTGCTGTTAAAACTTTTACTTTCGACGTTCGTGTTGACACAACTGCGCAGCCTTTAGAGATTCTGGATAATACCATCCAGGCAAAATGGGATTCATTACCCGGTCTGACTACCGCGCTCAATGCCAGTGGTGCTATCGGTGCCGATGGCAGTGCACTGGGTTTAAGAAATGGCGCGGTGCCGAATGCGGCTGATGCTGTCAATGATTACGAAGCAATCGCCAGTGCTTCAACATCTGTGTTGCCCCTGACCATAAACAAAACTGATCTGGATCCCGCGGTGGTACCCACCATCGGTGCGCACAAGAACTTCCAGATTGAAATCGCCTTGCCCGAGGGGACGACAAACAATCTCGTTGTGACCGATGAGCTGATCTTTAGCGGCCTCAGTTATTTCCTCTCTAACAATGCGCCATTTGACGTTACTTATACCTTCCAGAATATTGCCACTATCAACGGCCAGCCTCCGACGGAAGCAGCGTTTACTGCTTTTCCTGCGGACAATGCTTCGGGCAGTGTGGTGTGGAATATTGGTACGGTTGTGACCGATGTAGAAAATGATACGGTTGTTAATGCCGTCAATCCGGTAATACGCATTAATTATTATGCTCGAGTTAATAACGATCTGCTGACTGATGATGGCGACACCCTGCAAAATTCAGTCACAGTCAATTACAGCAATGGTGAGAATGCCGCTACAGAAGCACTGCTGGCTACGACTCCTGCAGTTACAGTGCTGGAACCACTCCTAAGCGCGAACAAGACTGTTACCAACCAGACGAACCCCGGTGTCGACCCTGACGGCGGAGACGTGCTCGAGTATCAGATAACGATAGACAACACGGGTAGCTCGACCGCTTACGATGTGAATATCGTCGATACCTTGCCGCCCCAATTATTGTTCGATGCAGGTTTTACGGCAACTGCAGAGATCAATGCGGTAGCCGTTGTCGGTTTTGTAGCTACGCCAACCGCTGCACCTGCAGGACCCCTGGTCTGGGGGCGTGGTAATGCAGATAACACGCTGGATATCCCTGCCGGCGGCAATCTGG
This sequence comes from uncultured Thiotrichaceae bacterium, assembly GCA_964600755.1. Taxonomy (GTDB): domain Bacteria; phylum Pseudomonadota; class Gammaproteobacteria; order SZUA-229; family SZUA-229; genus JABDQW01. The sequence goes on along the minus strand of CAZRKQ010000088.1, from coordinate 17,200 downwards.
TTCTGACTTACCGCACTGTCGTGCAGACTATCACCGAGCCGAACACCACGATCAGTAACAGTGCATTGATAGACTGGACTTCACTGAATGACACTGATTTAAGCAGTCCTTTTGAAAGAACCGGTGCGGGATGTCCTGCCATTACACCGCCAGATGATTACTGTACTGCACCGGCCGTTTCGACCATCAACACCATCGACAATAACAGCATCGTCAAATCGATCATACTGGATACTTATAATGTTGCACCCTTGAGCACCGCGCTCGATAGTATCGTTCGTGTCGGTGATACCGTTACCTATCGACTGGATGTCAACATACAGGAAGGTACGACGCGAAATATCAATATTGTCGACACCTTGCCAGTAGGCATGACCTTCGTCGATGTGGTCAGCATCAATGGAGATACAACACCTGACTATGATGCACCCGCAGCAGGTGCTGGTTCCAATTTCGCTTACGCAACGATCACTGCAGCCAATGTACCGGCAGCATTGGCCACCGGTGCGCTCAGCTGGAATCTTGGGACGGTGACGAACGATGCCGCTGGTGATGCAACAACCGATACACTGGTCATCGAGTACCGCGCACGTGTCACGGAAAATGCAGGCATCGCGCATGTGAATACTACCGTGTTGAGTAACACCGCTGTATTCAATTACATCGATGGCAACGGCGCACCATCTCCAGGCGTGCCACGTCTGACCAGTACTGCAAACCTGACAGTGCTACAACCGATCATGGATGCGTTAACGAAGACCGATCGCTCAGGTCGTATCAGTGGCAACACGATAGATATTGCGACCGATGTGATGAATTTCCGTTTGCACAGTTGTAACACCAACGGCCTTGCACCGGCCTATGGTCTGCGGGTGACGGATAATCTGCCGACACAGTTAAATGAAACTACCCTGGCCGGTCCAGTAAATGGCGCCCTGGCCCCCGATGTTCTGATCAATGGTGTGCTGGCTACTGAAGGTGCTGGCAATGATTATGTCTACACGCCACCAGCCGTGCGCGGTGGCGATATGGTGTTCGTTTTTAATACACCGATCGATCCGGGTGAATGTGTCGATATTGATTTTGATATTGCGTTCAATAACGATTTTCCGGCCAACCAGTCATGGAGTAATGCGGTAACGGTTGATGGGTACTGGTCATTACCACCAGCCAATGCGCAATTGTATCCCGCTATCGGACCAGTGCTATTTAATATGAACAACAACGGCACTGTGTTCCCACCGCCGGAAAAAACCATGATACAGCCAGCGCCAGCCGTACCGGAAGCGACCATTGGTGATGAGGTTATCTACCAGATCAGGGTGCCAGCGACACCGGTCAATGCGGTGATGTACGACGTTACCATTACGGATACTCTGAACAGTAGTCTGTTATATCTGAGTGCTACCGATATCGGTGCAAGTGCATTTGCTATTACCGACAATACGGTGTTGCCGGGTAATGTCAATCTGGTGATTCCTCAGATTCCGGCGGGGCAGCAGGCAATTATCGAGTTGCGTGCCAGAGTGGATAACAATGTAAACGCCAATGCCGGTGTTGCATTCATTAATACTGCCACCTATACCTTTGCGAATTCGCCGGCAGGAGTCCCGATCAATGGCGGCAGTGATAGTACAGCCAGCACCTTGACCATAATCGAACCTGCAGTTGCTGTTACCAAAGCCGTGACGAACCAGACGAATCCGGGTAATGCACCTGATGCAGGTGATGTATTGCGTTATACGATCAGCATGACGGCATCGGGTGGCGTCTCACCGGGTGATCTTTTTTCTGACGCGTTTGACCTCAGCATTGTTGATAACCTGAGTTTAGGTCTTCTATACAACGGTAACCTGTCGGTTGACGGTGCGGGCAATACCATCGCGCTGCCGATAATTGCAGGTGATGGCGTTGTAACGCCGCAGGTCTTGAGCTGGAGTCTTGCCGACGGTAATGCCGATATCGATATCATCGAAGGTACTGTTGTAACTGTTAACTACGAAGTTCTGGTACTCGATGCTGTACAGGCAAACCAGAACTTAAGCAATACTGTAAACATCCAGTGGCACAGCCGTGATGGCCCGGATATTAATCAGCGTGATGGTAGCGGTACGCCGGCATTCAATGATTATTTCAATGTGCTTCCGGTAACAACGCTGCAGGTAACACCGGACAACAATATTGTTACCAAGTCGCGCTTGAGTGATACCTTCGAGGCGGTACCGCTACCTGGAGATAACATTGTACGTATTGGAGACATTGTCGATTTTGAATTACGCATCAACCTGCAGGAAGGTACACACCCGAATACCGTAATCACCGATAACCTGCCACAGGGCATGGTGTTCGAAGAAACAGTAAGCATCAACGGCGATACGGCCGCACCTTATACAGCAACAGTTCCATTTACCCATCCTGATATCACAGCTGCCGTAGTTGTCGGCGACCCAAGCCTTGGTCCGACAACTGTAAGCTGGACGGCCGGTGATATCGTTAATGCCGGCGATAATCTTGCCAACAATGATTTTGTTATCGTCTACCGTGCGCGTGTTCTTAATCTGGTGCATCCACAGCAAAATAACATCGGACTGACTAACAATGTAAATGTTGATTATGGCACCGCAACAGGTGCCGCACCTGCAAAAACAGACAATGAAGTTCTGGATCTGCAGCAACCCAATTTATCTGTTGCCAAAGTCCAGGTGTTTACTCCGACCAGTACCGATTCAACAATCGATGCGGGTGAGACCGTCAGGTACATGGTCATTATCACCAATAGTGGTACTGCTCCAGCCTACGATACAGAACTACTCGATATTATTCCTGCAGGTTTACGCAGCCCGGCTATCACTGTAATCGATACACGTTTAGTGGTGGCCGGCACAGACTTACCCGATCTTGCGCCTTTATATAATCCTGTTACCGGTACGGCTACCTGGAATTTTGATTCGGGTGTAGCAAATCAATACAACATCCCCGCAGGAGATACCTTAGAACTTGTTTACGAGGTCCAGGCCGATGCCGGACTGGGTACGGGGCTGACTCTTACCAATAATGCGCAGGTGCAGTTCTATTATTCATTTGATAATGATGCTGTTCCGGTAAACGGCGGTGCTACCGGTGTCCGCGAGATTTATGGCCCGAGCAATATAGCCCAGGTAACGTTAAATACGTTGCCAGCTCCTGCCTTGCTTAAAACCAACCCGGCTGATACGGATGTTTCTATTGGCGAGACATTCACCTATCGAATTACTGTGCCTGGCGTCACTCAAGCAACGGCACTATATGATGTGCGCATCCTGGATAACCTGATCGCATCAGCGGCCGATTTAGAATTTGTCAGCGTGACCAAAGTCGTCGGCAGTCAGCCGTGGGTTCCGGTGAATATCGGTACTGTTACTGACGACCTTATCATTGCAGATGTCACCAATGGCATTGATATCCCTGCCAACGAGCAGGCAATTATAGATGTAACTGTCACTTTAAGAAATTCTGATCCGCCGAATGTGGCAGGTTTGCTGTTCAATAATAGCGCGAGTTATACCTTTAACCAGGTTGATAATGATGCTGCTACACAGTCGAATGGCACCGGTGTAACAACAGCCAACATGACCGTAGTAGAACCAGAGTTAACTCTGGATAAACGCGGTCCAGCGGGTACGGTTAATTTCACTGTTCCGATCGCCTATACCCTGGTCGCTGAAAATATTGGCACCGGCCCTGCCTTTGATACCACCATCGTTGATCAGCTGCCGGATGTGCCGGATAACCCGCCGTTAACCGGTGGTACCTGTGATACCGCACCGATCAACTTCAATGCGCGTATTACTGCCACCGCGGACGAAGCTACAGTGCTCAGAGCACTAGTACTGGGCACTGATTACACGGCTACCCATACGGCAACGCCGACCTGTGAACTGGTTATCACAACATTAACCGATGCCGCACGTATCGAAGCTGGTGAAAAATTAATTGTTTCATATGACGCTTCCCTTGATCCAGGCAGTCAGTCAGGCGCTTCGTTAACCAATATCGCAGGTGCAACACGATGGTTCAGTCTGGATACCGCAGGTGCTGGAGCGACCGGTGAAATCAGAGAATACACTCGTCCCATAACGAACGGTACGATCGCGCTCGTCGACCACGAAGACGCATTTACTGTGATCGTTGATGCCCCTGTTCTGGATGTGCAGAAAACCGTCGTGAATATGACCACGGGGCAGAATCCGGGCAGCAATGCCTCACCGGGTGATGTTCTGCGTTATACCATCACTGTTTTTAACGGTGGCATTATTGATGCTACCGGTGTCACGGTCAGCGATGCGATTCCTGCTAATGCGACCTATGTAGCCGATAGTGTGACGCTGAATGGTTTACCAGTGTCACAACCCGATGCGGGAGTGTCACCACTGATTGCGGGTATTGATGTTAGTTCTTCAGATCTAACACCACCGTTGCCAGCTGCCGGTAACGGCATCATCACCGCGGGGCAACTCGCAACGATCACATTTGATGTGTTACTTGATCCGGTTATTACCAGTGGTACAGTGATATCGAATCAGGCTTTTGTTAACTCACCAGCTACCGGCAGTCTGCCCAGTGACGACCCCAATATCAATGGCAATGATAATCCGGTCATCATCGGTGATGAAGATACAACACAAACGACCATAACCTCGGCACCTGCATTCCAGGTGCAAAAAACTTCAGCGGATATCACGGGTGATCCGGCATTGCTCGAACCCGGTGATACTCTGCGTTACACCATCACGGTAAAAAATATCGGTCAGGAAAACGCGGTTAATACCTTGTTGAGTGACCAGATACCTGCCAATACGACTTACGTTGCGAACAGTACGCGCTTGAATGGCGTGGCGGTCACTGACCCGGCTGCTGGTGTTTCCGCACTGGCCGTGGGTATGTTGATTAATGCGCCGGAAAATACCACCGCCGGTTTCATGCGCGCAGATACCAATGCGGCTGCCAATAATGTGGCGACCATCACTTTTGATGTGGTGGTTGATGCGTCGACGGTTATCGGTACGGTGATTTCCAATCAGGGTTTTGTCAACGGCTCCGGCGTCGGTAGTGGTGTATTCCCGCAGCAGCCATCAGATGATCCGGGCACGGCAGCACCCGATGATCCAACTCTGGATATCGTGGGTAATGTGCCTTTATTTGACGTTCAGAAAACGGTTGCGATCGTTAATGATCAAGCTACGCCGGGTATTGTCGATCCTGATGATGAATTGAGCTACACCATTACGGTGACGAATATGGGCGCCCTGCCGATCACCAATGTGGTGCTCACCGATGCGGTGCCGGCGAACACAGGCTATGTCGCCAATTCGGTAATACTCAATGGATTGCCCGTTCCTGATATTGGCGGTTTATCGCCATTGATCGCCGGCATCGATGTCAGCTCGAGTGATCTAACGCCGCCGTTACCACTTGCCGGTGCGGGTGTTCTATCACCGGGTCAGTCAGCAGTGATTACATTCAATGTGCTGGTTGATAGCGCTGCATTACCAGGCACCATTATCAGTAATCAGGGTTTTGTCAGCAGTAATGAACTACCGATCGAGCCGACTGATGTTGATGGTATCGATAGCAATGGCGATCAGCCTACGGTGGTAACAGTTGGCAGTGCGCCGCTGATATCTATTACCAAACAGGTGAGTGTTGTCGGCGGTGGTGCTGCACTGGCCGGTGGTCAGCTGGAATATGTTGTGCGCATCACCAACACAGGTATTGTGCCAGTGACCGATGTGCTTATCACCGACGATCTGGATATTCCGGTGGCCGGGCAAATGACTTATGTCGCCGGTTCGGGTTTGTTAAACGGTCTGCCCGCGGGTGTTAGTTTTTCCGGTACAACCGTGACAGCAGATTATTCGACGGTGTATGGCAACCTGGCAGCGGCAGGTATTGCAGAATTACGTTTCAGGGTAGCTCTGTCACCGACGCTGAATATTGGCGATACGGTGACTAACACCGGTAATGTAACCTGGAACGTACCGCCATCTACCGCATCAGCCAGTGTAGACATCAGCATTGGGGGTACTCCGGGTGCAGCGGCCCTGAATGGCCAGGTCTGGCGCGATGTAGATTTCAGTAATGATGTTGGCGGCAGCGAAACACTTTTGCAGGGCTGGGCGGTTCAGCTTTATCGCAATAATGCTTTGCTTGGCAGTACGCTCACCGATGCGAATGGTGTGTTCCAGTTCAGTGGTCTGGTGCCAAACCTTCCTGCCGGTAGCGCTTATGAACTCAGGTATATCTCGCCGGGTGCAGGCGCCAATACGGCATCGTTGGGTCAGGCCAGTTCTGTTTTCACTAATGGCCCACAGAGAATCACCGATATATTTGCGGCTTCCGGTTCCAGTTTACAGAATCTGAATTTGCCGATACAGCCCAATGGTGTCGTCTATGATGCAGTATTACGTGTACCAGTATCTGGTGCATCACTTGTTATGCTGCGTGCAGGAGCTGTACTGCCGACAAGTTGTTTTGATGATCCGGTGCAGCAAAACCAGATTACCTTGCCGGATGGTTTCTATAAGTTTGATTTAAACTTTAGTCAACCTGAATGTCCTGATGGTGGCGACTACATAATTCAGGTCACTGAACCATCGAGTGGTTATCTCTCAGCGCCGTCACTAATTATACCCCCGAGTAGTGATGCTTCGACACCAGCAACTGACGTACCAGCATGTACGTTCGATGCTATACCTGCAACAGTAGATCATTGTGAAGCACAGCCGCAGGACACTGCACCGCCGGTTGCGCTTGCTGCGGGCAGTTCGGGCACAACGTATTACCTCAACCTGCGCCTGGATGATGGCCAGATTCCTCGCGATAGCCAGTTGTTCAATAACCATATTCCGATCGACCCGGAACTGGATCAGGCTGTCTCGATTACAAAAACCACGCCAATGGTCAACGTCACCCGCGGTCAGCTGGTGCCTTATAGCATTACTGTTAATAATACCTTACCGGTAACGCTGTCAGATATAAACCTGGTTGATACTTTCCCGGCCGGCTTCAAATATGTTCAGGATTCTGCCTGTATTCTGGATACCACTGTTTCCAATGAATGTGTAGCAAATGAACCGACGGTTGCCGGTTTAACGCTGACATGGCCTGGACTGAATCTTGTAAGCAATACAGAGCAAACCATAAAACTCTTGCTGGTTGTCGGTGCAGGTGTTGGTGAAAACGAATACGTTAACAGAGCGCAGGTTATCAATGCCCTGACAGGTGGTGCTGCATCCGGTGTTGCAACTGCTACTGTACGCGTCATTCCTGATCCAACGTTTGATTGTACCGATGTCATCGGCAAGGTCTTCGCTGACAGCAACATGAACGGCTACCAGGATGAAGGCGAGGGCGGTATTCCGAGTGCGCGCGTCGTCACCGCGCGTGGCATCGAAGCCAAGACCGACCAGCATGGTCGCTTCCACATTACCTGTGCGGTGGTGCCGAACCAAGATCGTGGTTCGAACTTCATTATCAAGCTGGATGAACGCAGCTTGCCAAGCGGTTATCGGATAACAACAGAGAACCCGCGTGTCGAACGCGCTACCCGAGGCAAGATGCTGAAGTTCAACTTCGGTGCTGCAATACATCGCGTGGTTCGACTCGATATGGCCGATGCAGTGTTCGAGCCGAATTCCACTGAAATTCGTCCGCAATGGTTATCGCGTGTCAGCCTGTTAATGGAGAAACTGGTTGAAGCGCCATCAGTATTGCGCCTGGCATACATGGCTGATGTTGAAGACGCTTCGCTGGTTGAAGACCGCCTGAAAGCAACCAGGAAAGAAATTCAGCGCCGCTGGGCTGATCTTGATTGTTGCTACACGCTGGAAATCGAAACCGAGATTTTCTGGCGAAGGGGAAAGCCTGCTGACAAAGGGGTGTTCAAATGAAATTGAACCGCCTCATGTTAGTCGCTGCATTACTGATGTCGACTGCCTATGCCGACACCGGTGTTAATGATACACCTGCAGGTGAAACAACATCGCCTGCATGGCAGCTGACGTCACACCCGCTTGGTGAAAATACAGAAAGGCAACTGCCGCCTGACGAAATATTCAACCTGTGGGTACAGGATGAAACCTTCTTCAAACCGCATGAAGAAGATCGTATTGAAATGGAGAAAGTGCTCGATAAGGAGTATGAGACTTTCAAGCTGGAGAATGCGGTGCCGCCGATTGGTTTTGATTCCGGCCAGGCTGATATACCACAGTCGGCAGTTACAAGGCTGCGTGAAGTACTGCAATCCATGAAGCACCGTGCCAATGTGCGTGTGCATTTCGTTGGTCACACCGACAGTGACCAGCTCAGTCCGGAGTTGAGTGCAAAATATGGCGATAACATCGGCCTGTCACGCGCGCGCGCAGAAATTGCTGCAGAGTTTTTCCAGCGTGCTTTGGATCTTCCACCTGAATCGGTAACTTATGATGGTGTCGGCGATACCCAGCCAATTGCATCGGACAGTACCGATGAAGGTAAACGCAAAAACCGGCGGGTGGAAGTGCAGGTGTGGTACGACGAAATTACCGAGACGGCTGTTGATAAAGAAGTCATTATCAAGGGGGAAAACCTCAATCGCATAAAAGTCTGCCGCGAAGAAACTGTATGCAAACTACGCTACCGAACCGGCAGTGCTAAACGTGCGCGCTTGAAGAACCTGGTTGTGCCACTGCGCCTGGAAGTTGGGCAGTCTGATATACCAGCTGAATTCATTCGCCAGATCAAGGAAGTCATGGGCAACCTGCGCGACGTCAACAATGTCGTGGTGCATTTCGTCGGCCATACCGACAACATGCCGTTGACCGATGGGGCGGCGCGGATTTACCGTGATCATCTTGGCCTGTCGAAGGCGCGTGCCCGTCGCGTTTCGCTGGCTGTGCAGGAGGCACTGGTGTTACCGAACAACGCAATCAGTTCTACGGGTAAGGGAGCATCGTATCCGGTTGCATCGAATGATACTGAAAAGGGTCGTGCCTTGAACCAGCGCATCGAAGTTGAATTCTGGCATGATGATGCGTTCCAGCAGTTCACCGCCGAGCCGCAGTCCTGCCCGGAATCAGAGACCGCGGAGATTATCACGCTGACTTATGATCCGCCAACAGGGCCGATACGCGCGATTCGTTTCCAGGACGGCCAGCCGGTGTTACCTCCCGGTTATAGCCAGCGCTTGCAGAAGATAATGGACGAGATGACGGACAAGTCAAACGTGCGCATTAGCTTTACCGGGTATACCAATAATGAACGCATGGACAGGCGTGCGGCTATGGTATACGGCGATGACATTGGTTTATCAACATCGCGCGCACGTCGTGCCATGGAAATGGTGCAACAGGAAATTGGTTTGAATGATAACCAGGTCGAATATGAAGGCCTTGGCTATGTTCATTCCAAGGATGTTGCCAGCACCGGCTTTATCCAGTTCGACAGTTCTCGTGTCGAAGTCGCCATTCTGTACGACGAGCTCGCAGTGCTTGAAGAAAGTGAAGGACTCGATATCACCCGCATCGAGCGTGAAGCCGAAGCGCATAATCCGTATGCATTGAACCTGATGCGGATCACCATCGACGGTGAACCTTTGCACGATCCTTTCAAGAATGTCTCCGACTTGCAACGCTGTACAGATGTTGCACTTGAAGATGCGGACATCCAGTTTCGATTTGACAATCTCGAAGTGAGTCCGCGTTTGAATATTACTGCATGGCCAAACAGGGTTCGTTACCGCGATGACCCGACTACGCAAATTGCAGAAAATATGATCAGCTTCCGCGTGTTTAACAACTATCCAAATTTCATTCAACGTGCAGAAGTGCGTGTGTTCGAGGAAGACCAGTCAACCAATGATGAGCCGATTGCGATTGCTGAAGTTGATGGCAATAACATGGCCACATGGTCTGCAGAGTTTGAAGAATTTACCGCGCCGGTGATCAATCTTAAATACCTGCTGCGTGTTTATGACAGCGATGGTAATTTTGATGAAACGCGTACGCTGCCCATCTGGCTTGTAGACAGCCTCAGTGATGAAGGGCTCAATGCCTTCACGGAAGAGGTCACTCAGGTAGAACAGCTGGTCGGCTACGGCGAAAACCACCTGGATACGCACAACATTCCTATAGCCGGAGGCACCGTACTGGTCAACGGCAGCCAGATTCCGGACGGTCACAGCGTCTGGCTCGCGGGCAGACGGATCCCCGTCAGTGAAGACGGTACATTCGTTGCCGAAGAAATTTTCGAGAAGGGTTACCACACCGTCGAGGTTGCCGTACTTGATCCCGCCGGCAACGGTGAACTGTATATGCGCGAAATGCAATTTAAAAATAACGACTGGTTCTATGTTGGTATAGCTGACTTCACCATGGTGAAAGACAGTACCAATGGCCCGGCCGAACTGGTGACTGGAGATGAAACCAGTTATGACAGTGATTTGAATGTTGATGGTCGGCTGGCGTATTACACCAATGGCGAGTTTGGTGACAACTGGCAACTCGTATCAAGTGCAGACACCCAGGAAGGGCCTGTCGATGAACTGTTTACAAACTTTATCGAAAAAGACCCGAAAGCTTTATTCCGCCGTATAGATCCTGATCTTGCTTATCCTACTTTTGGTGATGATTCTACTGTGTGGGAAAACACACCGACATCCGGCAAGTTTTACGTGAAGTTGCGTAAAGACAACAGCTTCGGCATGTGGGGTAACTTCGTTATCGGTTACACATCTACCGACCTGGCGCACATTGACAGGGGGCTCTATGGTGCAAACGGATATTATGAAAGTCCCGAAGCAACAAGTTTTGGTGAAAAGAAGTTAATGGTTGGTGGATTTGCCGCCGAACCGGGAACGATTTCCGGTCGTGATGAATATCGCGGCACGGGTGGTTCGCTGTATTACCTGCGTCACCAGGACATACTGATTGGATCGGAGCGTTTGCGTATCGAAGTACGTGACAAGGACTCTGGTGTTGTTATCGGGGTTAAAAATCTGGTGCCGGCAATCGACTATGACATCGATTACATACAGGGCCGCATTATTCTGAGTGAACCTTTGTCTTCAACCGCCGACGATGATCTGCTTGTTCAGGAACAGTCGCTAAGTGGTAATCCGGTTTACCTGGTATCGCGTTATGAGTTCACACCTGGATTCGAAGATATTAATGACGTGGCCATAGGTGGGCGCGCTCATTACTGGCTCAATGATCAGATCAAACTGGGTATTACCGCAAGTCAGCAGGATGAAGCAGATATTGAAAATACATTAAATGGTGTCGACCTTACTTTGCGCAGGAATGCCGGCACCTGGTTAAAAGCCGAATTTGCCAGCACTGAAGGCGACGGCAGCGCTGCACTGAATTCAAACGATGGTGGCTTCAGCTTCAACGAGCTTGATCAGGATTTAAGTTCGAATACCAGTTCAGATGCGTACAGAGTTGAAGCCAGTACTCTGCTGGAAGATATTTTCAGAGGTTCAAAAGGTACGGCAAGCGTCTATGTACAGAACCGTGAAGCAGGATTTTCCGCACCCGGGCAGCTGACGGCAAACGATGTCAACCAGGTTGGCGGTAAACTCAACTGGAGTATTACCGAGCGCACCAACCTGAATATCAAGGCCGACAGCCGTGACGAGAAAGACTCGCTCAAGACTGCCGCGGTCGATGCCGATGCTGATTATGTACTGGATGAGAACTGGCGTCTGAGTGCCGGCGGCCGGTTCGATACCCGCGAAGACAATTCCGCCGTAGTGCCGGGCACACAAAAGCAGGGTGATCGTTTTGACGTCGCCCTGGAAGCTACTTACGATTCGAAAAGAGAATGGCTGGCTTATGGCTTTACACAGTTTACAGCCAACGCCACCGGTAACCGCGAGGACAATAACCGGGTCGGTGCCGGTGGTAAGGTCCGTGCTACCAAAAAAATGAATGTCGACAGTGAACTGTCATACGGTGATAGCGGACCTGGCGTAAAACTGGGTACTGATTACCTGATTTCTGATCGCACGAGTGTGTACTGGAACTATGCATTTGTTAACGAACGCACGGATAATGGCCTGCGTTCACGCAGCGGCAACATGAACACCGGTTTCCGTACGCGTTATTCGGACACGACCAGCGTATATGGTGAACAGCGTTATACCCACGGTGATGTACCCACTGCGCTCACGCATGCGCTGGGTATCGACCTCGCACCAACAGAGCGCTGGACATATGGCGCCAGTGCTGAAGTCGGTACCTTGTCTGATAACAGCACCGGTGCAGAAACAGAACGCAAGGCCGCTGGTTTGACCATGTCCTATAACCATGCGGCGACATTGGGTGCGGCCGCTGTTGAATACAGAACCGATGATACTGATGACCCAAGCGGTGGCACCAATAACCGCGTAACCTGGCTGTTCAAGAGCAACATTCAGCACCAGCTCGATCCTTCATGGCGTTTCCTGGGCAAGCTGAACTTTTCCAATAGTGAAAGTTCACAGGGCGAATTCTTTGATGGCAAGTTTACCGAAGCGGTGCTCGGTTATGGTTACCGCCCTGTAACGAACGATCGTTGGAACTCGCTGTTCAAGTATACCTACTTCTTCAATTTGCCGACATCTGAACAGGTAACAACAATTAATACCCCGGTCGAATTTATTCAGAAGAGTCATATTTTTTCGATTGATACTATTTATGATTTAACGCGGCGCTGGAGCCTTGGTGGTAAATATGCCTATCGTCTTGGCCAGGTCAGCCAGGACAGGGTCAATGTGGAGTTCTTCGACAGCTCGGCCAGCCTGTATGTACTGCGTGCGGACTGGCATTTCGTCCACAATTGGGATGCGATTGTCGAAGCCCGTTTACTCGATCTGCCCGAAGCGCAGGACAGACGTAGTGGTACACTGTGGGGCATCTATCGACATATCGGCAAAAACCTCAAGTTTGGCGTTGGTTATAATTTTGCCGACTTTTCCGATGACCTGACCGATCTGGATTACGATACCCAGGGTTTCTTCGTCAACCTGATCGGCAAGATCTAAACATATATTTATCTAGTCCGTGCTGTTGTTTCAACGCAAAGGCGCAGAGGCGCAAAGTACGCAAAGGTTTTCTGGTTTAAAACAACACAAGCTTTGGAAGTTCTTGGCGACCTTGGCGCCTTGGCGAGAGGAAACATATGATTTTAATCTCGCAGAGGCGCAGAGTACGCAGAGGGTGTTAAGGGTAGATATAAAACCAAAGATTTTCTCAGCGAGCCCTGCGCCTCTGCGAGATTAATTGAATAGAAAAATTCGATTTGTAATGCGCGGAAAAGCTACAGCGTAATGACACGAATCAGGTCGGTGCCGCCGGCTTGCTGGTGATGCCCGGCAGTTATAATCAGGGTGTCACCGTCGTTAGCGTAGGCCAGTTGTCTTACTCCCGAGATAGCGAATTCAATACGTTCATCGTCGGATGGTTCACCCTGGTAGAGCAGGGGTATGACGCCCCAGTTCATTGACAGTTTGCGAGCTACTAACTGCGAAGAAGTGATTGCCAGGATAGGGCAGTCCGGACGGTATTTCGAAATCAGGCGCGAGGTGAAGCCGGTCTCGGTCAGGCAGATGATGGCTGCCGCTTTCAGGTTTTTTGCCATGCTGACCGAAGCCTGTCCAACCGATTCAGTTACCACGTTAGCCGGGTGGGGCTTGATCTTTTGCAGATAACCGTATTCGCCCAACGAGGCCTCGGCTCGCATGGCGATGGTGGACAGGGTTCTCACTGCTTCCAGCGGGTATTGCCCGACCGCGGTTTCACCCGAGAGCATGACCGCCGAGGTACCGTCCAGAATCGCATTAGCCACGTCACTCGCTTCCGCGCGGGTTGGTTTTGGATTGTGTTCCATTGAGGCGAGCATCTGCGTGGCGGTGATGACCGGTTTGCCGTTGCTTACCGTGGTGCGGATGATGTTTTTCTGGGTGCTGGGCACGTCAGCCAGTGGCAGCTCAACCCCGAGGTCACCACGCGCTACCATAATGCCGTCGGCTGCCTCTACGATTTCTTCCATGTTCGCCACGCCGGCCCTGTTTTCGATTTTGGCAATGATCGGAATGTACACTTCTCGCTCATCGAGTATTTCACGCATCTTGTGAATATCATCTGCGCTCTGGATGAAGGAGGCGGCGATATAGTCGACGTCATTCTCTGCGGCAAAGCCCAGTTCCTTGACAATATCATCACGGTTTTCCGGGCTCACGGCACTCAGCGCCAGTTGGGTTTCGGGCAGGTTTACACTCTTGGAATTACCCAGCCGTCCGCCGTGGATAACGCGACATTCAATTACGCCATCCGTTACCCGGGTGACTTCCAGTTCGATGGCGCCGTCATCAAGCAGGATCGGCGTCCCCTGGCGGACTTCCTCGAACAGTTTGCGGTAGGTGATCGATATGCCGGTGATATCGCCGGGATGATCATCTGTATACAGGCTGAAGCTAGCGCCGGGTAAGAGATCGACCGTATCACCATCCAGCAGACCGGTGCGGATCTCTATGCCACGGGTGTCTATCATGATCGCGATGTTGGTGCCGAGCTGGCTGGCGGCAACGCGTAAACGCGTGATCTGTTCCTTGTGTGCATCGTGCGTGCCATGAGAGAGGTTCAGGCGTGCTACGTTCATGCCTGCAGCTATCATGGCCTTGAGCATTTCCGGACTGCCACAGGCTGGTCCGATAGTAGCGACTATCTTGGTTTTTCGTGCGTGTGCGGGTGTCGATAATGTGCTGTTCATGATTGTTACGTGCCTGTTACCTGGTGCCAGGTGTTTGCTGTTGGATTCATTGGTATATTACCGCTAAACTGATAACAGAACCTAATGCAGATCATATATAGTCAGGTTCAACTGGTCTTTTCGGGATCTCATTCATATCCTCAGAATGATTGTGTACATTGCTTGATTATGACTCATTTGTTTTGCTGCTTCTTTGCCAGTACAGGCCGCCCGCTGCTGTTGAGCCTAGCGCGAGTATAAATACGACTATACCAGTCAAAGTTAAATTTGTATTCTGCAGGGCCATTAATATCATGCCACCAGCCGTTATAAAGCCAACAGCGAGACAGTGAAGCAACACCTTACTATTGGCGATAGCTGCTGTGATGTAGCCACCAACAAACATAATCAGCATAAAAGCGGGTATGCCAATAATATATCTAAAATAACCACTGATATCATTTAACAATGGATAGTGTTTAGCGAGGCTGTTATAGCCTACCGCTATAAAAATATACGCCAGCTGCATTAACAGGATAACAACAACTATAAATAAGCTGCCTGCAATAATTGCTTTTATACTTCTCATGAGTAGATGCTAAAAATAGTTGTTATTCAAATATTAAGGGTATTGTTGATGAATTATAATGAAGCTCAGTTGTTGCCAGTGTTGACTATTTAACTCGTCCTGCCATGAAAAAGTCCGGTTGCCCAAAAAGCAGGCGTGATTATAATGGAGATATATGATTCAAAAAACTTGCGCCACAAAGGAGAACTGAGATGGGGAGACTATGCGATATACCTGGCCCAAAATCAAAGTTCAAAATAGATGTTTCCTATACCTATGAAGCCAGGGTAATAATAATCAATGATGAACTTATTTCATATTTTGCGGATACTATTTGCGCCCTGGTAGAGTATCTTGTCGAACGCAAAGTGGAGCCAGGAGAAGTTGAGCTTTACGAAATATACAGGCATGAGGAGAAAAAGCTTAACAAAGAGTATTGTGTTGCTGAGAGTGGCACATGGCTGACCCGCAAGGAGCTGTGCGTTGCTTTTACAGAGCGTTACCCAGCCCATATACACGAAATCGGCGGCACATTTAGAGACAGGGAGAGGGTGTAACAGGGCCATAACATCCTGTTTTCTCGCAGAGGCGCAGAGAACGCAAAGAAAGGTGAATAAAACGATACTGTACATGCAATAAATACATATCACCTCTGCATTCTCTGCGCCTCTGCAAGAGTAAATATCTATAGCCTTTTCCATATGCCCAATCCTGACTGTACTGACAAAAAATCATGGCCGGATTTTGAATTAATATGACAATAACTATCAGATTAAACCTGGCTATCACAAATAATCCCTAACAGGCTGATTGCCATACTATATAATCCCCGCAGTCTTATATGTACTGCCAGCCAGCTAAATGCAGCCCCCTTTATGATCTCGATAAATTATCTTGAATCCGCAGCGACAGCGAGCCAGAAGGTCGCCTGGTGATGAAGATTTCAATGAAAACATTAACTTTCTGGTTAATTCTGGGCCCTGTGTTTGCCCTGGTTCTTTCTATTGCAAGCTGGCATGTCATTGACAACTTATCACCGGGTGAGCTTTATGGTATCGATGTGATGATTTCCATGTATCCCCTGGGCTTGCTGATGTCGTTGTTAACGCCATGGGGATGGCTCATGTATGGTGGTTTGCTGTTGATGAATTCGCAGAAATTGAAGCTGGGGATCTGGTGTACCGTTGTCGGAGCAATACTGCTTGGTGGCTTCTGGCCGATATGGGCAACGGATCTGGCTTGAATGTAAAATAGTTTATGCTGTTAAACGGAAGTATACCCGTTATTCATGCTTGATCATTTTTCAATACAGCCAGCTGTTCCGGCTTGAAAATGCCTTTATCTGTAATGATGGCCGTCACCAGACCGGCAGGTGTTACATCAAATGCAGGATTCATCGCGTCGGAACCGGGCGAACTGACCAGCACCTGTTCCAGTTTGCCTTCGGCGTTAGGCCCTGACTGATAAAGTACTTCATCCTGATGTCTTTGCTCTATCGGTATTTCCTTGCCCGAGGCGCAGTCAAAATCTATGGTTGATACCGGTGCGGCCACATAAAAAGGAATAGCGTAATACCGGGCTGCAATAGCTTTTTCCAGGGTACCGATCTTGTTGGCAACATCTCCATTGGCTGCGATCCGATCGGAGCCGACAATCTTACAGGTGCAAAGCCTGCAGCTTCGATATCGCCCAGGTCCCAGCCGCTGCCTTTTACATAAAGAATCTCTTCTTCATCACCAAAGAGATTTTTTTCCGTGATCTTTACAGAGGTGTTGCCGCCACCGTGAAGCACCAGGTCGGGATTCTGGCCCAGCAGCCTGGAGCTATAAACCCGGAGTTGCAATGCACTATCTGCGAATTCACCAGCGCCGGTGTCAGACCAGAGAC
>CAZRKQ010000087.1:0-2043 GCA_964600755.1 uncultured Thiotrichaceae bacterium | reverse complement strand
GCATCGGGAACGTCATTGATTAACACAGCCAGGCGGCGAGGAGTCGCATATGAATGTACATCACCGATATCGACACCGGCATTTACCAGACCATCAGCAATACCATGAGAAAATGCATCGGATAAACGCTGTAATGCTTTCGGCGGCAGCTCTTCGGTACCAATTTCAATTAACAGGTCCTTACTCATGCAGCATCACCCTTTACCTGGCCAGAGATGGGAAACCCGAGCGCTTCGCGTGAATCGTAATAGGCCTGCGCTACCGCACGTGACAAAGTGCGTACACGCAAGATAAAGCGTTGCCGCTCAGTTACCGAAATAGCATGGCGCGCATCAAGCAGGTTAAAAGTATGAGACGCTTTTAATACCATCTCATATGCTGGTAAAGGCAGCCCCAGCTCAATCAGGCGCTGGCTTTCTGATTCACAGGTATCAAACCATTGAAATAACGAATCGGTGTCAGCATGTTCAAAGTTATACGCCGACATCTCAACTTCATTCTGATGAAACACGTCGCCATAGGTCACAACACCCTGCGGACCTTTCGTCCATACCAGGTCAAATACACTTTCAACTTCCTGCAGATACATTGCCAACCGCTCCAGCCCATAGGTGATCTCACCTGTCACGGGCTTGCATTCAAGACCACCAACCTGCTGAAAATAAGTAAACTGGGTGACTTCCATACCATTGAGCCAGACTTCCCAGCCCAGGCCCCAGGCACCCAGGGTGGGTGATTCCCAGTTGTCTTCCACAAAACGGATATCGTGCTCAAGCGGGTCAAAGCCAAGCGCTACCAGCGATCCCAGGTACAGCTCCTGGATATCCATCGGCGATGGTTTTAGCACGACCTGGAACTGGTAGTAATGCTGCAAGCGATTGGGATTCTCACCATAGCGCCCATCGGTCGGACGGCGGCTCGGCTGCACATAGGCACTACGCCATGGCTCAGGCCCGATCGCACGTAAAAATGTGGCAGGGTGAAAGGTGCCGGCCCCCACTTCCAGGTCGAGCGGCTGCAACACAGCACAGCCTTGCTTCTGCCAGTAATCCTGAACTGCGAAGATCAGCCCCTGAAATGTTGAAACGTCGTAACTCATTAATAAATCTGCTTAATACAAGACGCGCAAGTATAAACGCTGGCTGGTGTTTAAGCTAGAAAAGGGCTATAAGTAGAATACTGGCGCTTAGATAATAGAGTGTCCGTGCTTTTTTTAGCAACAGGAGTGGTCTTTATGGCTCACAACCTGATATTGGAACAAACCGAAGTCGCACAGTGGCATTCACTCATCAAGGAGGCCGAGGAACAATGCAGCTGTCATCTGGATGAATCCATGGAGAGCTACCTGGTATTCACCCTGATGCGCTTCATGAAAGACCAGGAACTGGCCACCCAGGCGATGGCGCTGGAGTATCTACGCAGCCATGGCCTGCCCAAATCCATGCGCATCGATCAACTGCGTGATATTGGCGACCAGTGCCTGTTGCTCTCGGGCCTGTATCCACAACGCGCTGAAAAACGCCTCGTCAGGGTCAGCTACTACGTCAATATGGGTCGCTCGGCCTACCATCACATCAGCGACAATGTTCAAAAATCCATTGCCGAGCTTTATCTTCAACTGGCTGAAGCATTTGTTACCCTGATGGACCTGCTGCAAACCATTCGCGAATTCAGCTCACCGGCATTGCATGCCATACAGAACCTGGAATTGTGGAGTGATACAGGCAGCGTGGCAGCATTTGATCGTCTGGCAAGCGGCACCATGCCACTGCACGAATCGTTGATCGACACCAAAACTCGACAGTAATCTGGATTTTCTGTTTCATTTAACTAAGTAATTGTTTTACCTTGCTGGCAATCAGAATCTCGTCTCTATTTATTATCATGTGTAACCAGGCATTCGTTTCGCTCCTGCTGGAGCGAGTTACCTTTTTTGCTCGCCCAAAAAACGTAACCCAAAAAATGCGTCCCGGGCGCTCGTGCTTCGCATACCCGTAGGGCGGATTAGGCGTTAGCCGTAATCCGCCGGATGCAGTCGGTGCA
>CAZRKQ010000086.1:0-2209 GCA_964600755.1 uncultured Thiotrichaceae bacterium | reverse complement strand
TAATCTACCTGCCACATCTGGCCCAGTTCCTTCATCGAAATCAGCCAGGTGGGGGCCATCGGTGTGTCGTAAACCGCAGCAACACGAGACTCGTTGACGTATTCGCCATCGACATTAACACCGCGTGCAGAAACAACTTTCAGCGGCTCCATGGTATTCGCATCGGCGATCACGAAATGAGGCGGCCAGTAACCACCGCCGACAACGTACTTGCCATCACCTGATACGGCAACGTCACGCGCATCATAGGCAACCTGTACCTGGGCGACCTTCATTTTTTCAGGTGTCTGCCACAGATCGACCTTGGTCATCATGCCGTCACGTCCCATGATGTACCAGAAGCGACCGGGATCCTTGGCCTTCAGTGTGTCATGATGTTCGACCGTCTTCAGTACGTGTACCGCATAACCGGTCGGTACGTGCGCGACCACTTCTTTTTTGTCGCCATCGATGATCGCAACTTTACCGACATCACGCTCGATGACCAGGAAGAAGTTCTGCCAGTTGCGGCCATGCAGTGGCTTGGAAGGATAGTCTTTCGGCTCCACGAAAACTTTGTGGCGCTCTTTCATCAGTGCCAGAGACATTTCAGGTGGAATTGGGGGTTCCATCTGGATGTATCGTGCCAGCAGGTTGATCTCTTCAGGTGAGAAGATATCATCGAAGTTGTTCATGCCGCCTTCGGTACCCTGGGTAATGATCTTCTCAAGACGCTTGGTACCCAGCTTGAGCGTGCCCTTGGACTTTTTGGCCTTGTTCGGTTGTGGTTCCAGGCTCTTGCCAGTGGCGCCCTTGCGCAAAACACCATGACAGCCTGCACAGCGCTGGAAATACATGCTTTTTGCCTGTTCGAACTCAGCATCGTTTAACGGCTTGAATGGTTCTTTTTTTGCAGCAAAAGCCACGCCCGAGGACGCCGCCATGCCTACGCAGACAGCGAGTATAGCCGTCCCGTATTTCATCGTATGTTTTACGCTCATTAATCTAGACTCCTACTTTGTTTGCCAGATAGTTATTTTTCAGAAAGTTATGTTTGTCGGTTCAGTAAAAATTCACAGGCAGACGATATTCCCAATTGGCATTAAGGTCTTTGATTTATATCAATTAAGTAACAGAAAGGGCGTGTCCGTGTCATTTTAGGCATCCAGGGGAGGGCAAGCGCCTCTATTCTGTATCGGGTATATTTATCGTAAGAATCACACACAGCATGAAAAAATGGCTAAGAACCTGGTCCAGGACATGGATTTGTGTGGTTCATCTGCAAATGTAGCTACAGCGTCAATAGCAGCGATTGTTCTATATCTGTTTTTTCTAATATAGCTGTGATTCTAAGTGAGTCAGCCGGAGGAGGTTGCTCGTTTTGTACGCGATGCACTGGCAGATACATTCAGTCGAGGTCTTACTTATTCAATCAGTCTGCACGAATACACAGGACGAGGGTGAGTTCAGCCCGTACATGTACACAATGTCCGCGCAGGTATAGCTGAACTCTGAATCAAAGCTTATAAACTTCCCTTTCTCTATATACGATGACTACCAGCGGTACAGCGAAAGCAGTCATCAATAACGGGCCGTAGTAAATCATACCGTTGCTGTAATCCCCATTGCCGATAATGCGTTCATTGAAAACCAGCCACGCGTGCGCGATTACAATAACCAGGCCAACGCCTGTGGTCAGGGTGCCGCGCAACAAAGGTACAGCAATAGCGTAGATCAGATAGGGCAGCATGCCGGCAACGAAAATGCTTAGCGTCAGCCTGTAACCGGCTTCAAAGTGTGGTACCAGCGCGGATATCAGAGACAGTGTCAATCCGATAACGATAAACAGGTAACCCGGTGTATTTGCGTATGATTGAGCGTGCATTAAATCACCTCCTCATCTGCAACTGGCATTAAGTTATGAAACTGGGCCAGTACGACTGGATCGAATTTGAACAGTATTTAAAATACTACCTCCGAATTAACCGCGAGTATCCTTAGTAAATGCGGTGTAAATAACGCTATATCATTCACTATGTACCCTTTATCTACCTTGGGAGGATGCTGAGTAGACGGAGAACTCCGGCTGGCCGATGAGAGACTCGATCGATAACGTGCAGGTGTTAGCCCGCATTTCTCACCAGGCGGCGCAGGTCACTGATAAAGCATTGGCCCGTTGGAGTATAACGAGGATGACCAAAAATACAGTGTGTTATCCAAGTATGCCTAT
>CAZRKQ010000085.1:0-1516 GCA_964600755.1 uncultured Thiotrichaceae bacterium | reverse complement strand
ATGCTGCGATTCTTTCTTTATGATGCTTTGGATTTAATTCGACGACAGGTTCATGCCGCCAGTTTCTCGTCGTTGTCGACCAACGTTCAGGATGCAACTTCATCATCTTGCGGTATAACGCCTGCCGTTTTTTCAGCAATTGTATATCTTCACCAGTATGGCGTTGCTGCGGGGTAACAAACTTAATTCGACTGTGTCGATGGTCGTGGTTATACCACTGGACGAATGTTTTCACCCACAGGCGGGTGTCATCTAAACTCGCAAAGCCTTCCGATGGCCAACGCGGATGATACTTCACCGTTCTAAACAATGACTCCGAGTAGGGGTTGTCGTTACTGACCTGAGGACGGCTGTAGGAGCTCACCACACCGAGTTCCTGTAACTTGGCCCTTAGCATGATACTTTTCATTGGTGCACCATTGTCTGAGTGTAAAACCAATTTGCTTTTCACACTTCTTTCAGCCCATACGCTGCGCTCTAATAAGGTCGCTGCATGATCGCCATTTTCCTGATCATGAACTTCCCAGCCCACAATTTTACGGCTATAAATGTCCTCAATCATGTACAGATAGTAGTGTTGACCGATGATGCGACTGGGGCAATAAGTGATATCCCAGCTCCAGACTTGATTGGGCCGGGTCGCGGTAAAATGACGGACGCTGCTGGACTTCGCCTTGATCCTTATATTGCCACGATGAGTTAATTGATTCGCGGCTTTCAGGATCCGGTAGAAGCTCGACTCTGAGGCCAGGTAGATGCCTTGATCAGCCAGGCGTGGCACGATCTGATAAGGCGGTAAGTGTGCGTAAACCGGTGTATTACAGACCGCCAGTATCTGTTGGCGTTCATCATCATTGAGTTTGTTCACGGGTGTGGGCCGTTTTGCCGTCATACGACCATCACCGACCACACCGGTCTTGGTCCATCGCTGGTAAGTACGGCTCGACAGCTCCAATACTTCACAGGCTTGTTGCTGGCGCGCACCTGATTGGATCGCTGCTTGAATCAGGTTCACCACCCGTTGTCGTTCAGTCAGCGCGGTTAATCGTCCTCTGTGCCCTCCCAGAGGGCATCGTACTTTTTTCGCAACACCAACAAGGCCGCGAGCTCCGCCAGGGCTTTCTCTTTGCGTTTTAATTCACGTTCCAGGTTACTAATCTTTCGTTTGTGTTGTTGATAGCTTGCCTCACGACGCAGATTTTTATCCTGAGGTTGATTACCGCGAATGCAGGCCTCTCGCCAGGATTTAATCTGACCCGGGTACAACCCTTTTTCACGGCAATAGGCGTTCAGTTCCACTTCACTTAAAGTCGCTGACTCTAATACCACAGCAAACTTTTCTTCTGGCGTCCAACTCTCTGCCGGCGTGTTTACTGTTTCGCTGTCGTTTTTGATCATTTGATACTTCCTCTTCCAGCCATGTAACGTGGCACGTGGAATACCGAGTTCATCTGCAATGTGGCGTAGCGATAAATCGGTATGGAACAACTTTTCCAGGGCGGCTTCTTTTATGATT
>CAZRKQ010000084.1:0-10001 GCA_964600755.1 uncultured Thiotrichaceae bacterium | reverse complement strand
GACGTATATTTGAGAATGGTCCAGACCGTGGATTATTGAATTATCGCCAGAATGCAATGTATTATGTTGTTTCATAATACTCGGCTAACTCAAAGTGGATGTAATATAAGCCTATTACCTTCTGCTAATATTAAATATTACGGTTTTGCCATTTAACATTCTCTGCGAAATGTTAGACAATCAAATGTCGATACCGTGTCCACAGTATGTTGATACTTATCCATGGGAATAACTTATGCCCATGGGATTATCTATGCGTAATTTAAACAAGGAGATTTTTACATGCAGGTTAATACAACTTACGAACCATATGCCCATGAGCCGGAGTATATTGAGGCGAACAGGGATCTGCTGGATACACTGCCAATAGATGGTGTCAAACGTGTACTGGACCTGGCCTGTGGCACGGGTTTACTTTCTGATCAGCTTTTTCAAATCAAGCCTGATATTACAGTGAACGGGGTTGATCTCTCTAAAGAGTCACTGGATATTGGTCGCAAGGAGTTCACCGAGAAAGGCATGCTCGTCGATAGCCAGGAAGAGCTGGATAAGGCGGCAGCTGAGAACAGAAGTGCCATTATGATGGTCGAGGGTAGTGCAATGGAGCTGACTTTTCCTGATGACACCTTTCAACTGGCGATGATGGGAAATGCGATTCACCTGATGCCTGACAAGGATCAGTTTCTGCAAGGTGTCAATCGTGTTCTGGCACCAGGCGGTCATTTTACTTTTAATTCTGTATTTTTTGCCGGCACATACGAAGAAGGCAGCGAACCTTTCTGGACAGACTGGTTGAGAGAGGCAGTGAACGTATTGAATGAAAAAAATGCTGCGCGGGTTGCTGCGGGCGAGAAACCTATTCCGCGCCAGCGTGGTAAGTCCGGCCATGCTTTTGACAAGGGCTGGTTAACGCCTGAGGGCTGGCAGGAAACGCTGGAGCGAAATGGATTTAAGGTCGAGCGCGTATATAAACGCTCTGTTCCTATCAGCCAGCGCGGTCTCGAGCTGGTGGGGGCCTACGGGGGACTGGCAGAAGTCCTGATGAGTGGTTATCCGGTCGAGATTGCCAGTGAATGTCTGCAGGAAGCGGCTGGACGGGCTTTCAGGAATTTTGATATCAAGGAAGTAGAGCGCTACTGGCTTGAGGTGACGGCGGTCAAGCCATAGTGAGTGTGTTGATATTGGGTTATAAACACAAAAAAACCACCCACATGGGTGGTTTTTTTTGGCATGGCTGATATTCGGGCAGATCTCGATAAGCTGTTGTTTTTTAAAAGCTTGATCAGGGTCAATATTTTCATTAACTCTTATTGCTATTTTGGAGCATGGAATAGGCAATAATCATTCTATTCAGGAGTCTGGTTATGGGTAAGAAATCTGCCAAAAAAAAGGAGCGAAAGCTGGTCAAGGCCAAATCTGATACGTTTGTGGAAATGGAAAAAAAATTCCGGGATCTTGAGAGGCGGCTGGATGATATTTTTTCTGAAAACTGGGGTTCTCCGTCAAAATGGGAATTACCCGAATGGTCCAGATTGCGCAAATTGAAGTTTACGACACCCAGAGTCGATATTGTTGATCGCGATGATGACATTATGGTGCGTGCCGATGTGCCTGGCGTTAATAAGGACAATCTCGACGTATCATTCACCGACAATACGATTACCATTAAGGGCAGTATCAGCGAAGAAAAGAAAGAAGAGAAGGGCGATTATTTTCGTAATGAAACCATGAAAGGTGCATTTTCCCGTACCATGTTCCTGCCAAGCGATGTAGATGGCAGCAAGGCTGAGTCTATATTCAAGGACGGCGTGCTCGAGGTAGCCGTACCCAAGCTGGAGAAGGCGAAGCGTATCAAGGTTAATGTGACCTGAGCTTGTTTACAGTATGGTTTTACAAAAGCGGGTCGACTGATGTCGACCCTTTTTTGTATGGCGCGCCTGGCGCGATTTGAACGCGCGACCTTCGGCTTCGGAGGCCGATACTCTATCCAGCTGAGCTACAGGCGCAATGGTGTGTAATTATCTCATGGAAGTTTTCGCGAGTAACGTCCGTGTCATGCCTCCAGCTCGGCGTCCTGCCTCGCGTTCATGGCTCCTGGCCCGCCACTCACCCCCAGGCTTCGGAGGCCTGTACTCAAATAGTTTGGATGTGCCGACATTATAGCTGGCATCCACAATGCTGGCACTCGGACTCCTGTCCTCGCTTCAATTCAACTGATACCAGCCCGGCTTCCTGCCGGTCGTTCGTCGTGCTGCGAATGTCCACTGGACATTCGTTCACTCCTCACCCAGCTGAGCTACGGGCGCTAAATTACAGGTACTAGGTACTAGATACTAGGTACTAGTGGCTAGGTGTGGAAGCTTAAAGTTAATTCCGGTCTTAATCAAACCTGGCGTACTAACAGATTTTGATGGCAGGATGAACCGCAGAGGCGCTGAGACGCAGAGAAAACTCTATGTATGTATACGTTTATGGATAGATGAGTGATGCCCTGCGACAAGTCTATTCTGAGCTATATTGAAGGATTCAGGTAAGTAATTTAGATAGTCCCTGATAACAGCAAGGGATTACATAGTCCTGTAAGAATAACCACTATTAACATCCTGTTTTTACTCTGCGTCTCAGCGCCTCTGCGGTAAAAAAATAATCTGATTAATCGTGAGACTAGGCAGTTTTTAACAGCTGTACGCTGAACAGGCTGGACTCATCTGTCCATACCTGTACCTGGCGGAATCCCGCTGCTGCTGCAAGCTCGCCAAATTCTTCGATGGTGTATTTATAGGAGTTTTCTGTGTGGATGGTTTCGCCTGTATCGAATTCGAACAAGTGGTCTTCTATACGAATACGTTGGGCGTATGTACTGACCAGGTGCATTTCAATTCTGCTACGAGCGGGATTATAAAAAGCCTGGTGATCGAAGGCGCCGGGGTCGATATCGCTATTCAGTTCATCACGTATGCGCGTTAGCAGGTTCAGGTTGAATTCAGCAGTAACACCTGCTGCGTCGTTATAAGCTGAATTCAGTATGCTGATATCTTTTTTCAGGTCCACGCCAATTAACAAGTGTCCGTTTGTGTTCATCATTTCTGCAATGCGTCGCAACAGATCAATTGCATCATCCGGATCAAAGTTGCCGATGCTTGAGCCTGGAAAGAAAGCCACTTTATGTTCAAAGGTCTCACAATGAGGCATGTCGAGTGTATGGCTGAAATCTACACACGCTGCATGCACATCGAGCCATGGGTAATCTGATGCCAGCGTTTGTGTTGAGCTAAGCAGGAACTCTTTTGAAATATCTACACCCAGGTAGCTGGATGGACGCAGTTCCTCCAGTAGCAGGCGGACTTTTTTGCTTGCGCCGCTGCCCAGCTCAACCAGCAGGCAATCTGGCCCTATATGTTCGACAAGTTCAGTTGTGCAGCCGCGCAGAATATCCATCTCTGTACGTGTCTGGTAGTACTCGGGAAGTTCACAGATAGCATCAAACAGTTCAGAACCACGCCGGTCATAGAAAAACTTTGGCGGAATGGCTTTGGGCGAGCCCGTGAGCCCGGAAATAACTTCCCGTTTAAGATCGTGCATGCCTGGATGGGCATCGTAGAATTTGATCGCAGTAGAAGTCATATGTCTCGCGCCAGTCGAATGCCGGAAAATTGCCAGCGGTCCTTCGGGTAAAAGAAGTTGCGATAGCTGCTTCGTATATGGTCAGCGGGTGTTACACACGAGCCGCCACGGAGCACAACCTGGCTCGACATGAACTTGCCATTGTATTCACCGACGCTACCTTCAGGTACGCGATATCCGGGATAGGGCGCATACGCGCTGGCGGTCCACTCCCACACATCGCCATAACATTGCTGTAGTGTTGAACTGTCACCGCCAGCAATGGGCTGCAGGTAATCGGTATTTCGAAGATTGCCCTGCGCAGGTAGTCCGGAGGCAGATACTTCCCATTCGAATTCAGTCGGCAGGCGCTTGCCAGCCCAGCTGGCATAAGCGGCAGCTTCATATTGACTGACATGACAAACGGGTGCGCCGGGGTCGACCGGGCGCATGCCACCAAGTGTCATGTGCCACCACGCGTTGTCGCGTTGTTCCCAGTACAAAGGCGCATGCCAGGCATTGGCCTGTACCGATGCCCAGCCATCCGATAACCACAATGCCGGGTTCTGATAGCTGCCATCTTCAATGAACTCGAAATATTCAGCATTGGTCACGGGCCTCGAGGCAAGGGCGAATGCCTGCAGCAATACCTTGTGGCGCGGGAATTCATTATCGTAACCAAAGCCTTTAGCATTATGCCCGATTTCATACAGGTTTTCTTCAACAGCTATCCATGTAATATCAGACGGTATTTGTCCTGCTGGTACAGCCAGTTCACGGTAGTGTGGACGTATAGGATTTTGCGCAAAGACATGTTTTATGTCGGTCAGCATCAACTCCTGGTGTTGCTGTTCATGATTCAGGCCAAGCATCACCAGTTGTTCTACCTGTTGCCAATGTGTGTCTGAAATGCCTGTTATGAGTGTATTCATGGCTTCATCAACAGCCGCACGGTATTGATATATCCCGGCCACGGTGGGACGTGATAACAGACCTCTGGCGGGACGGGAGAATGGTCGACCGTGTGTCAGGTAGTATGAGTTGAACAGGTGATCGTAAACAGGATGGAAACAGCGGTAGTTCTTCTGTAAGGGTATCAATATAAATGTCTCAAAAAACCAGCTGGTGTGAGCAAGATGCCATTTAGCAGGACTCACATCCGGCATGGTCTGGATACAGTAATCCTCCGTTTCCAGCGGCACACAGATTAATTCAGAATCTTTCCTTATCTGCTCATAAGCAAGGATTAATGCATGCCTTGATGCTGATACTGCCTGGTCATCTGATTGTATTGAAGATTGCACCAGTCCGCTCCCCCTGGAGTCATGATTGCATGTGTTTAGCTAGCAAGGGCTTTCAAGTTATGAGAATAGGTATCATTAAGATATTACTCGCGATATCGAAAGTTGGCAAATAGCACAAAAACTGATGGCCTGTAGTGGTTTCAGGCACTCTCTAATATGTACTGGCGATAGTAAAAATCGATGCAGATATGTTTTCTCGCAAAGACGCAAAGTAAATAGATTGTTTTAAACCGCAGAGGCGCAGAGACGCAGAGGGGTCTTTTAGTCAATGCTGCCTGCATCGCTTCGATTATTTATTCCTGCTCAATATAACCATGCAAACTAAATTCTGTTATCTCGACAAATGGGAGAGACCTGCCTGTCTACGGGAGTTCACCTTTAATAACTGTAAAATCATTTCTAAATAACAATAATCCTCTGTGTCTCCGCGCCTCTGCGGTAAACAGATGTCTTATTTATTTCTTTTCGGCCCTGGAGCCTTTGCGAGAATATAGAACGTTAAACATCTCCGATGGTCCTTGTTCGGTCTTTCGAAATCTGGCAGTAACTGTCAGATTCAGTCGAAACCAGTACATCTAATGATTAATGAAGCGGTCAAGACTGCGATAGGAGATAGCTTCCGTAATATGCGGTTGTAGAATTTTTTCACTTTCAGAAAGATCCGCGATCGTGCGAGCAAGCTTCAGAATACGGTGATAGGCACGGGCGGAAAGCTGCAGTTTATCCATGGCTTTATCAAGCAGTATTTTACCCGCGGGATCTATGCGGCAATGTACATCGACCTCGGCTGAGCTGAGATCAGCGTTGCTTTTGCCCGCGCGTTCAAGCTGATTATTGTATGCACGTATAACGCGTTTTCTGATGGTGTGGCTGTCTTCATTTTTCGGATTGCTTTGATCAAGCATGTGCTTATCAAGCTTTGGCACTTCAATATGTATATCAATGCGATCAAGCAACGGCGCAGAAATACGATTGCGGTGACGACGTTGTTGCTCGAATGTGCATTGGCATAGCTGCTTGCCATCACAACTGTATCCCTGCGGGCATGGATTCATTGCCGCAATTAGCTGAAAATTTGCCGGGAATTCTGCCTGGCGTGCTGCTCTGGAGATGGTTATGGTTCCCGTTTCCATCGGTTCGCGCAATACGTCCAGCACATGCCGATCAAATTCTGTAAGTTCATCGAGAAACAGCACACCATGATGCGCCAGTGATATTTCACCCGGTGAGGGATTGGAGCCACCACCAACCAGGGCAACACCGGAAGCCGTGTGATGTGGATGTCGAAACGGCCGCTGTTTCCAGCTACTGATATCGAATCCATGATGACTGATTGAATTAACCGCAGCGCTCTCAAGTGCATGCTGATTCGTCATCGGTGGCAGAATGCCGGGCAGGCGGCTGGCGAGCATGGACTTGCCGGTACCGGGCGGGCCAACCATGACCATGTTATGTCTTCCTGCGGCGGCGATTTCCAGTGCGCGCCGTGCCCGATGCTGGCCGCGCACATCAGACATGTCGGCGATGAGCTGCTTATTACTGTGATATGAAGCGAGTGCAACAGGGACATCAAGATCACCTTGCTGCTGCAGGTACTGACAGATCTCAAGTAAGCTTGTTGCCGCTTTCACTTCAACATTCTCAACCAGTGCAGCTTCCTTTGCGTTCTCGAGTGGTAATACCAGCTTGCGTTTGCTTGCGTGGGCACCGAGAGCTGCTGGCAGGCTGCCGCTTACAGGACGCAAGTGCCCTGACAAGGCCAGTTCGCCATGAAATTCATGCGAATCCAACATGTCAGATTTGATTTGATCGGATGCAGCGAGAATACCCAGTGCAATCGGCAAGTCATAACGGCCGCCGTCTTTGGGTAAATCAGCGGGAGCCAGGTTGACGATGATGCGTCTTGCTGGGAATTCAAAATGCGAGTTTTGTATAGCAGCGCGTACACGATCTTTGCTTTCGCGTACGGCTGCTTCAGGCAGGCCCACAATGGATAATGCTGGCAGTCCATTGGCAATATGAACTTCGACGCTGACTTCAGGTGCGCTGATTCCAACGAGTGCGCGGGTGATGACTTTTGCCAGGCGCATTACTACAGGTATGAGGGGCGAGGGACGAGTGGCGAGGGAAACAAAATTGACATCCTGTCAATACGCAACATGAAATGCTCCTAGCAGTGTTGTATGTAGAGAACCTGTTCAGAATATTAATGAATTAAAAACGTGAAAGCGAATTTGATTTATTCCAGTTGTAGGGTGGGCTTGGCCCACCGTGATCATTCATTGGTGGGCCAAGCCCACCCTACGGGTAATATCAAGTGGTCATGGATAGTGAAGAGCAGCAGTTTAAATAAATATAACCTTCGCGTCCTCTGCGACTTTGCGTCTTTGCGTTGAAAGCTTTTAGCTCTTTTGTTCCAGTTGTAGGGTGGGCTAATACCAGGTGGCAAGGGAAGAGGGACAAGTGGCAAAAAATTAAATATTACCTTTGCGCCCTTTGCGACATAGCGCCTTTGCGTTGAGAATTATTTATTCTTCTGTTCCAGTTCGTCGAGCAACTTCTCCAGCTTTTCCAGCTTTTCGCGTGTACGTTCGAGCAATGCTGTTTGCACATCAAACTCCTCACGCGTGACCAGGTTCATTTTTGACAGCGTGCTCTGTAACAGGGCGTGGATATTGGATTCGAGGTCATCCTGCATTTGTTGCACATTTTCCGGTAACAGTGAGGTAATTTTTCTCGCCAGGTCGTTGAGTGAGTCGCGATTAACCATATTGGAAGCTGCCCTGTATGCATTGAATTGGAGCGAATATCTTACCTGATTAAAAGCGCACCTGTATGGGGCGCCATAATTGTACGAGCGCACCACAATAGTGCGCTATATTCATTAAACAAATCTAATATACCTGTTTGATTGGGATAAGTTCCTGTTTTTAATGCGTGTAGCAAAGTTGGCATGATGGCTGCTATTAGCTTGTTACAGTTTTATGAACTGAACCTCTTTCTTAACTATTTGGAGCCAACAAATGACGAATTCTAAAACTTTAAAAGCAGCTGCTTTGGGGGCAGCTGTTGCAGCGGCATTAACCAGCGGGGTTGCAGCAGCCGAAGTTACCGGTAATGCAGCAGTTACGAATAACTACATGTGGCGCGGTACTTCGCTGTCAAATGACCAGGCCGCCGTCCAGGGTGGTATCGACTGGGGCAATGAAACGGGTTTCTATGTAGGTACCTGGTTGTCCAACACTGATTTCTCGGGTGACTTTGGATTTGGCTTTGAAAATGGAACTGGTTATGAAATGGATATTTATGCCGGTTTTGCAAATTCAGTCGGCGATTTCGATTATGACCTCGGTGTGGTCACTTACCAGTTCCCGATAACACCGGAAATCAATGTCACCGAAATCTATGGTGCAGGCACATTCAAGGTCCTGACACTTGGCGTTTTCTACACCGTTGATGCCGGTTCTGCAAACAAAGATGGTGCTTTCGATGAAGGCGATATCTATGTTTATGGCAGCCTCGATTTTGCAACCAAGCCTGGCGATTTCAGCTTTTATGCCGGCAGCTACATGTTCGATAACGACCAGCAGTTCGGTAATGGTGAACTTGACTACATCCACTACGGCGCCAGCTATAGCAAGGGTGATTTCACATTTGCAGTAGACAAGAACGACATCGATGCAACTGATAAAGCTGACAAAGTCCGCTTTACGGTGATGTGGAGCAAAGACTTCGAGTTGATGTAAGGGACCAACCATAGATATTAACCCTTTAACCGAATTGTCCCGCCCTGATAACAGGGCGGGCATATTCCAAGGAGTGCAAATCATATGAAACTGATTACTGCAATTATCAAACCCTTCAAGCTCGACGATGTACGTGAAGCACTGTCAGAAATAGGCGTGCAGGGCATCACCGTCACCGAGGTGAAAGGTTTCGGCCGACAAAAAGGCCACACTGAACTCTACCGCGGCGCGGAATACGTTGTTGATTTTCTGCCCAAGGTGAAACTGGAAGTTGCTGTTGCTGCTGATATGGCTGAAAAAGTCATTGAGTCAATCCGCAATGCTGCCAACACTGGCAAGATCGGCGATGGCAAGATCTTCGTCTCTCCAGTTGAAGAGGTTATTCGAATCCGAACCGGTGAAACCGGCGCTGAAGCGCTGTAATCACCCCAACTGAATCTGGAGGATCTAATTGTGGATCAAGTACTAGAACTCAGCTACGCGCTGGATACATTTTATTTCTTAATTATGGGGGCCTTCGTGATGTGGATGGCCGCCGGTTTTGCCATGCTGGAGGCCGGCCTGGTTCGCTCCAAGAACACCGCGGAAATTCTGACCAAGAATATCTCCCTGTTCGCCGTTGCCTGCATCATGTATATGCTCATGGGTTACACCATCATGTACCCGGGTGAGGCCGTCAATTCATGGTGGCCTGGTTTCGGTGGTATGTTGGGCAGTGCTGATAATGCCACTGCTGATGTTATCGCAGGCGGTGATGATGCGCCTTACTACTCAAGCCTGTCAGATTTCTTCTTCCAGGTTGTGTTTGTAGCGACGGCGATGTCAATCGTTTCAGGTGCTGTTGCAGAACGTATGAAGCTGTGGAGCTTCCTTATCTTCGCAGTAGTCATGACCGGCTTCATCTACCCGATGCAGGGTTACTGGAAGTGGGGCGGTGGTTTCCTCGATGCTGCAGGCTTCAGTGATTTCGCCGGCTCAGGTGTAGTGCATCTGTGTGGTGCGACTGCTGCACTGGCTGGTGTGCTGCTGCTGGGTGCACGCAAGGGCAAATACGGCAAGAACGGTGAAATTCATCCGATTCCCGGCGCCAACCTGCCGCTGGCAACGCTGGGTACCTTTATCCTGTGGCTGGGCTGGTTTGGCTTCAACGGCGGTTCCGAACTCAAGGTCTCCAATGTTGAAGAAGCCAATGCTGTTGCACTGGTCTTTGTTAACACTAATGCCGCTGCTGCCGGTGGTGTCGTCGCCGCGCTAATAGCCGCACGCCTTCTGTTCGGCAAGGCGGACCTGACCATGGCATTGAACGGCGCCCTGGCTGGCCTGGTTGCGATCACGGCTGAACCGCTGA
>CAZRKQ010000083.1:0-4717 GCA_964600755.1 uncultured Thiotrichaceae bacterium | reverse complement strand
CTGATTTCGTGCAAAACTACGTTGAACTGGCTACCGAAGGCTGGCTGCTATCGGGTGAGTTTTTCGAATTACCGCTAGAAGTTTCGCGTGCGATTACCAGGCAGGATATTTTAACCGGTAATTGCACGCGCCCAAATTGGTTGCTGAAACACGGTGTGCCGTTCACGTCCAAGATTGCCAAGCTGTTTTCGCACCCGATAATCGGGGCCATACTCGATGCTTTAACCGTAACCCGCGCCACCTGGAACCGGCATAGTTCATCAACCTGGAAGAAAAGTATCATCGCTACCAACGGCTTTGATGAGCGCATGCAATATGGCGGACAGGATCGAGAGTTTGGAAAGCGCCTGATGAATATGGGCATCAAGACCAAGCAGGCGCGCTGGACTTCCCAGTGTTTGCTAGACACCGAATCATGGATGCGGTTACGCGCACTCTGAATCGACTGCCAAAAACCGGATCATTCGCCGGCATACCCGGGAACATCGAATCACACGTACCGACTACGGTATCGATTCCGACCATGAACCGCTGGCATCAGTTAATGAGTAAATTTGGTTTCATATAAGCCGATTAACTTAGAAATGCTTAATAAAACACCTACGGCGTTTATGCTGTACTGCATTGAAATGCTCCCATAAGGATTGGACCTTGGTGTTATCTTCCAGCTCATGATTGGTTTCTACAGTAGTAACGCCGTTCTTAACATAAGTATCATAGGTTTCTTTCATCAGCATGGCATTAACACCTTTGCCCTGAAGATCTTTCCGAATAGCTACCATCAACAGGTCAGCCATATCATTCTTCTTCATTGCCTTTAACAAAGGAATGAATCCAAAAGGAAGAAGCTTGCCTTTGTTCTTCTGTAACGCCCTGGATAATGATGGCATGGTGATATTAAAAGCAGCAAGCTTGCCTTCGCTATCGACAATGATGGTTACATAATCCACTTTCATGAAAGAGAAATACTGTTTGGTATAGTAATCCATCTGTCGCCGCGTAAGAGGTGTTACTCCAAAAAGATCGGAGTAAGTGTCATTAATCAATTCAAATATAGCAGTGGCATAAGGAAGAATTTGCTTTGCCTTCTTTGCCCGAATAACCGTTAGTTTCAATCTACGTTCTACTACCGAAGCAAGTTTGATAAGTCTTTCAGGCACTACCTTATCAACCGTAATTTTATATTCAACCCAGTCGGTTTCTTTTACAAAACCCAGGTTCTCGAAGTGATTTTGATAATACGGATGATTATAAATAGAAGCCAGTGTACCTAGTTGGTCAAAACCTTCTATCAACGTCCCTTCATGATCCAGATCAGTAAAACCAAGCGGTCCATGCATGGCATTTAAGCCTTTTTCTTTTGCCCAGTTTTCTACCTGTTGTAATAGTAAACGACTGATGTTTACGTCATCTTCAAAATCAATCCAGCCAAAGCGGATATATTTATTTTTCCACTTATCTATATATGCATTATTGATAATGCCGGCAATCCTTCCGACAATTTTGTTGTTCTTGTATGCCAACCAGTATCTTGCTTCACAATAATCAAATGCAGGATTCTTCTTAGAGCTTAATGTGACTGCTTCATCAAATCTTAAAGGTGGGACAAAGCAGGGATGATCTTTGTACAACTCATCAGTAAAATTGATAAAGGCTTTCATTTGAGCCTTTGTGGTTACTTCCTTAATTTGAATGTCCATCGTTAATGCGTTCAGGTGATTGTCTACAGGCGGAATTCATTACCCAGGTATACGTCTCTTACCTGCTGATTATTAAGGATAATTTCCGCTTCCCCGGCGGCAATGACGCGGCCTTCGTTGAGTATATAGGCATGGTGGCAAATGCTCAGTGCCTCACGTACATTGTGGTCTGTTATCAGTATGCCAATATCACGAGCACACAGCTGCCTGATGATTTGCTGGATATCCACGACCGAGATCGGGTCAACGCCGGCAAACGGCTCGTCCAGCAGGATAAAGCGCGGATTTGCTGCCAGTGCGCGGGCAATTTCAACCCGTCGCCGTTCACCACCCGACAGGCTGATGCCCGGCTGGTCAACCAGATGGCCGATATGAAGGTCGTGCAGCAGGTCTGCCAGTAACTCCTTGCGTGCAGTCTTTTGCAGGTCCTCGCGGATCTCAAGCACGGCCATAATGTTGTCTGCGACCGAGAGATTTCTGAAAACAGACGCTTCCTGCGGCAAGTAACCGAGACCCCGCAAGGCACGCTGATACATGGGTTGTCCGGTGAGGTCGATGTCGTCAATTCCGATGCTGCCCTCACTACTGGGGACCTGACCCACGATCATGTAAAAGCAGGTAGTCTTGCCGGCCCCGTTGGGACCCAGCAGTCCAACCACCTGCCCACTGTGGACAGTTAGTGAGACGTCATCGACAACGCGTCGGGACCGATAGCTTTTGCACAGATTGTTTGCGGTCAGCACGCTCATGGTGGTGCGGGTGACTTGTTCTGCTTGCTGTCAGGCGGCAGGGTAATGTGTACACGATCACCGGGTTTGTTACTACCCGCATTGACGCTATTGCTTTTCAGGTCAAAGACAATGCGCTCACTGCGGAGTTCCTTATCACCTGGTTGCCAGACGCGTGCATTTCCCAGCAGAATGATGCGGTCCTCTTTGGCGTGATATTCGATGCGGTCGGCTTCTGCGTGCTGGTCGGACTCCTTGCCATCCGGGCGCTGCCGGTAGGTTGCCGGATTACCGGTGAGTACAAGGGTATCAATGGTGTTGTCGTTGAGCTGTACCGTCATCCTGCTGCCTTGCAACACCAGAGTGCCTTGTTGCAGGGACACATTACCTTCATAAATGCTGTTGCCGGTTTTCTCATTCAGGGTGGCCCTGTCTGCCTCAATGTTTATTGGCTGATCGCGATCGCCTGTTAGCCCCAGACCAATGACTGGCGACAGCAACAGCAATAATGCGGTTCCCAGCAGGCTGCCTGTTAGACGGTAACTACCCTGCAAGATCCTTCTCGAGCAGCGCATGCCCATCCTGCAACCGGTAGGCCCGGTCGGCCGCTTCCAGTAACGCAGGCTGATGCGAAATGGCCAGGATAGTTTGCCTGCCCTGTAATTTTTGCAGCGTCTCGAAAATCGCCGCTTCGCTCAGCGGGTCAAGCGCCGTGGTCGCCTCATCCATTATTAGCAAGCGGGGACGGTGAACAAGGGCACGTGCAATCATGATCCGCTGCCGCTGGCCGCCAGACAGCATGCCGCCCCTTTCACCCACATTGCTATGGATGCCTTCAGTCAATTTTTCCGTGAATGCCCAGGCCCCCGCTGCCTGGAGGGCCGACACCACGTCGACTTCACTGATTCCGGGATCCCCCAGTGCCACATTATTGAATACTGAATCATGTAGCAACACCGTTTCCTGCGGCACGTAACCGATGGTGCGCCGCCAACGGTGCATATCAAGATCTTGCAGCGGGACTTCATCGACCAGCACCCCGCCACACGTCGGTTGCATCAACCCGATAACCAAGTCCAGGATGGTCGTCTTGCCCGATCCTGACGGTCCGATCAGAGCGGTAAATGAACCGACGGGAATGGTGAGATTTAGTTCATCCAGTACTTGCTTGTCGTCATAGGAAAAACTGACACCCTTCAACTCGATACTTTCCTCAAAGCTCGGGGTGAGCTTGCCCCCGGGATGCTCGACCGCCAGGTCGGCCTTTTCGATAGTTTTCTGGATCGACCAGTAGGCGGACTCACAGACCGCCATCTTCTGGTACATGCGCTGTACCCGACCGGCATTCCGCAAAATTCTATGCATTAGAAAACCCAGTACCATCACTGTTGCAAGTGGCAGTTCCAGTCTAACCAGCGTGACATATATACCGACCACCAGCACCAGCGCAAACAACACCTCCTGCCCGGCCGACAGTACTTCAGCACTCATCACCTCGCGACGCAGGGCGAGGTTAATATTTTTCGTTTCCGACATCAGCACCGTATTCACCAGGCGTTCGCGCCCCATCGACTTGAGCGGCTTAACCGACAACAGGATGTCTGCCAGGCGAGCAATCATCGACCGGGTAAACTTTGTCTGGCGCTTGCCGGCCTTGCGTGCCGTTTTAACCAGACTACCCAATAATCGATAGCTCAGCAGGCCCACCAGCAAGGCAAACAGTGCTACCTGCCACATCACCAGGGTGGCGATGGTGAGATACACCATAGCCTCTATGACCAGGGATATCAGCGTGGCGCCATACAGGTAGGCTCTGGAAGCCCTCACCGCCTCTATCGACATGGAGTTGGTCAACTGCCCCACCGGTTGATGCAAAAAATACTCCCAGCGCGACGCCAGCATGGCACGCAACATCGACAGGCGCAGATCAGTAGCAACATGGGCAACGATGTAGCCAACCTTTTGCCTGGCCAGCAGTGTCATGCCACCCTTCAAAACCGCTCCAAGCAGTATGATGATCAGCAGTACTACAACGCTGGGTGTAAATCCTGCTGCTTCGATAGTACCGAGCAGAAAACCCCCAACCCCGTCAGCCTCCACCCCTGAAACATCTCCCCCTGGTGCGCCTGGCTTGACCATGACATGGTTCAACAACGGCAACAGGGCGGTCAGACTGACCCCTTCAATCAGACCGGCAATCAGCAACGCAAACAGCATGACGGCACTCTGTAACGGGTAGGCACGTGCAAAAGTCTTCAATAGATGCATGGCAGCAACCTTACTTCAGTG
>CAZRKQ010000082.1:0-10455 GCA_964600755.1 uncultured Thiotrichaceae bacterium | reverse complement strand
ATGGCGGATATCACTATCTCCGCATGTATCGGGGTGGGCGTGAGCACTACCACCGCATCCAACTCATCTCGCTCGGCGCTGAGTAATGCCTGCCAGTCACTGTAGACTCTTTCCGCAGGCAGGTGCGACACTTCTGCGGTTTCGATATTGATTTGCTCGTCGGTACTAAAACAACCGGATGAAATCTGCCAGCGTCCATCCATTTGCGAGCTGATTCTGTGACTTGCACCGATAGCAGAATCTGTGGCTCCCCCGATAAACCCTAATTTTAGTGGCTCTGTATTCATAAAGATGACGCTATTCAATTCTTGAACCGGTTCAAAAACCGGTTAATTAAAAATATGTATCGACTACTTCATAGATCACTTTTGAGGTAAATCTGTCTGACGATACTGGTTGGTCGCTGCTTGGTTTCGATAAATACCTTGGAGAGATAAATGCCGACCACACCGATCAGCATGATGATAAGACCTCCAAGAAGCCAGATAGAGGCCATTACGGAGGTA
Organism: uncultured Thiotrichaceae bacterium; assembly: GCA_964600755.1. Classification (GTDB taxonomy): domain Bacteria; phylum Pseudomonadota; class Gammaproteobacteria; order SZUA-229; family SZUA-229; genus JABDQW01. The sequence goes on along the minus strand of CAZRKQ010000082.1, from coordinate 9,949 downwards.
TAGCCGCTGGGTACCGTCGCATAAATGGCCCAGTTAATAATCAGGTAGACGACGTTGATGCCGGCTACCATAAGGATAATAAGGCCAATATAAAAGATGCTAATGAGAGGCTTATTGCTAAACGACGTGACCGAGTCAATCATGACGGCCATTTTATGTCCAATACTATAGGTCGACTGGCTTCTGTTATGCTTTTGAACCGTAACGGGCGATTGCTGAAATCCGGTAATCACGTAGAGTCCACCGATAGACAATGCGCGTTCCTCGTGCAATAACAGGGCATCCAGATAGCGGCGCGTCATCAGCCTTGCCGTCACCAAATTTGCTGGAACTTTGGTGTCGGTCAGCATGTTGAAAATCTTGTAAAAGAGCCAGCCGCTGATGCGCTCGAACCATCCGCCCTTGCGTTTCGACTGAACGCCATACACGACATCGCAGGAATCACGCTCAATTTGTCGCTCAAACTCAAGTAACCACTCCGGCTCTTCTTCAAGATCACTATCGATCAGAAAGACATGTTCGCCTTTTGCATGCGAAAGGCCGGTCAGCATAGCCTTGTGATGTCCGAAATTTCGCGAAAGATCGACGACGACCAAATGCCCGTCATTTTCGGCGAGTTGAATCGCTAGATCGAGGCTATTGTCGGGGGAACCATCATTCACCAGTACAATTTCGTAATCATCGCCCGCCAGTTCCTGCGCGACCGCACTGGTTCGTCGATGAAATTCACCGATGTGCGGTGCAGATTGATAAAGGGTCGCTACAATGGATAGCTTCATAACTCAATCAACTCTTCCGTTGTCGTTAAGCGGATCGCCGGGCAAAGGCTGAGAGTCGGGGACCTGTTGACTCGCCATTCCCCTGTCATCTGCATATAAACGTGCCGATTAAGGGCCCTTTATTTCCCATAAATATCCCTGGATAAGTGATTCAATGATACTGCAGACGATTATAGAGCAAATCTCGTTGTGGATACCACTCCAACATTAACTGGTTATCGAGCACGAAATGCTCGTCGTAGGCATCTCGCCTCTGATGCGGAATTTCGGCCATCGTGACGCTCCTATGAACTTCGTTCAACTTGTTTGGCTAAAGCTTGTGAATTGGTCTGCACTAGTGGCCGGGATGCCCGGTAAATATCTTTGACGGTGTATTTCGGGCGATTCTGCACCTGGTTAACTACTTTACCAAGGTAGATGCCAACGAGGCCAATCGAGGTGGTCAGGATTCCAAGCATGATGGCTATTATGGACGTGAAACCGAGCAAGGCGTCGCCAAATAATAGTTTTCTCAAGACCAGATGTGTCACGTAAGCGAAACTCAGCAAGGTGATGGAAATCCCCGTATTGAACAACCAGACGAGCGGCTGTGATGAAAACGAACTCACCGCATTGACCATCAACCCAGAACGTTTCAGCAGATTGTAGTTACTTGGCCAGGTTGTGAAAGAGGCGGGGTTCAGTCTGCATGCCATTGTAGCCACGCCAGCCAGGCGGGGCAAAGGCAGGCAAAAATTCAATGAGCAGTACAAAACTCCAGATGAGCGCCGCACAGCCATGACCTGCACCCGAGGGCATAAAGGCTCAACGGTTGAAAATGGGTATTCAGCATTGATGGGTACAGCTGTGCTCATTGCGCTGGCCCTGCCAAGGTCATACCCAAAGCATTCGCTGCGCTCACGGGGCAGGCTCTTGCCTGCATTGAAGACCCCGTGGTTATCAAGAAGATACTCCCTCATCTGTTGGGTAAAGCTCTAGCAGCCGAACTCGTCCGGCTGCTAGAGAGCCGGGCGCCGCCGCTGGCTGGGTTGTCCAGCTGACACCCAGGAAACATATCACTCTCCTCAAATGGCTGCGACTCTGACGGAAGCGGCACGACTGCATGGATGCAGGAGGTAGAGCAACGCATGGAGCAGTTGCCGAGGGTATCGTTTGGCCTGGCAACTGGAATTGGCTCGAAAGTGATGAATATGAGGGGTGATTTTTCGGCAAGGACACCAAATTCAGCAAAATGCAGTTTACGACGGCGGGCTGGATACCCGTGTGAACGGCTATCCAGCACTATTGGATTTTCGGAAAAGAGTTGTTTATTCTTCTTGTACTTAGTGAGTGCCCAAATATAGCGGGCGTTTCAATGTACGTGCTTGTAGCTATCATAAAGAAGCGGCTCAACCTGGATGCCTCGCTTTACACTTTTGGTTACAAATATTTTCGATCACTCTTTTCGAGAAAACCCCTTTAAACGAGGACTTTCTGGACAGATCGCATGGCACTGACGATGATACATTTTCTAACCAATTGGAATTGTTCAATAATTAACCGGACACTAGTGGCTTGAGATGAGTGATCAGTTGCCCTCCAGTTTGTATCGAAGAAACCTCTTCATAGCAACAACAGTTGCATTTTGCACTACAGGTTTTTGGTTTTTTCTCACATGGAGATGGGGATTCGATTTAGCAGACGAAGGCTTTTATTGGTACGGCGCACAACGCGTATTGCAAGGTGAAATTCCAATCCGCGATTTTATGGCCTACGACATTGGTCGCTACTACTGGGCCGGCGCTTTCATGCACGTCCTGGGTCAAGATGGGATTTTCGCTGCCCGCCTGAGTGCTGCCGTGTATCAAGCTCTTGGCACTGCAGTGGGGGTGTTCATCTGCCTGTTAGCCTTCAGGCGTCAAGGTGGCATACGATGGCTGTTCGCAATATTCGTGGCCTGCATCCTTACGCTGTGGATGACGCTATATTACAAGGCTTACGATCACGCAAGCAGTATATTTGTTGTCGGAATACTATTAATAATACTTGCAACAAACAGACCCAAAGCCTGGCTGTTCGCGGGTGTGTGTCTTGGTCTCGTGGCCTTGATGGGACGGCAACATGGGGCCTATGGCGCGGTAGGATCGGTATTGGTAATGATGGTAATTTTCATTAGGACCTCTTCTCGCCTAAACTTGATTCGTTCCTGTAGTTTTTTTGCTCTTGGAGTGGCTATTGGGTTTTCACCAAACATGATCATGATGGCTGGTATCGAAGGATATGCCATCGCTTTCATAAACGGTATTTTCGAGATGTTCAGGCTTGGTGCAACCAATATCTCCCTTCCCGTTCCCTGGCCTTGGACTGTATTGACGACAGGGGCTGGCTCGCTGCACATACAAAAATTCTTTATCGGAATGGGGTTTGTATCTTTACTAGCTTTCCCTTTGGCTGGAATTTTAGCGTTGTCAGTCGATCGACCCAAATTTCATAGCGAGACTCGAATGGTTCTTTTGGCGACGATTGCCGCCGCCATCCCTTATGCACACTACGCTTTTGCGCGGGCCGATGTAGCGCATCTGGCGCTAGGTATATTCCCGGTTTTGCTTGGCGTGTTGGCACTCGATGGCTCAACAAAACGGTTGCCGCCAACTGTGCTTGCCAGTGTTGTATTGGCGCTATCGTTGATTATCGTTCCACCTAAGGTTTTCAAAAAGAACTGGGTAATGACCAATCTACCTGGCACGCAGATTTGGATGAGGCCAGAACAGGCCGAAAGATTGCATTCTGTAATGGCGGTACTGCAGGCCCCATCAGACAAGATGAATAGTTTTCTCGCATTGCCTAATATGCCGGGTATACATGCAGTTTTTCGAGCCAGAGTACCGATATGGGAGATCTATCCATTGGTTAACAGAGATCGGGAATTCGAGGAACAGGAAATCAGGCGACTGCAAGCATCGCCACCAGACAACATACTCCTGTCAAATCATGCACTGGATGGGAACCCGGAGTATCGATACAGCCGCACTCACCCCCTAACCTATGAGTGGATTTCTTCAAATTACGCAGTTTCGGATCAAGTCAAAATGCCTGGTGTTGTCGTTTATTCGCTCAAATATAAGCAGCCCTATTAGGTCCTGTCCGTACCCTTGAGTCAATAATTTGAGCGCGTGAGATAACATGGATTTCAGAGCGCACGAACAGGGCACTTGAATGTATCGAAGCCAAGATGCACCTGTAATCCCCCCGGAGAGTAGCCGGGAAAGCGAGGCACGCCGCGTCGATAATTTATTGGCATAAAATGGTTCTTTTATTTTCTAAAGAACGATATAAGATATCGTGAAACTGCTTCTGGCTTTAACATGTAGGGATCTATACGGAATGTATGTAGCATATCAGTTCTAAAGTCTTGATATCGACCGCGTTTATACTTCATTTATTGCCGATGCCGCATATGCTGACGCTAGTGCTTTTTGTTTTATACTATTCAAAACAGTATGATTTTTTCGAAAAAAATTTCCCAATATTTGGATGTGCTCTTTAGGCCTCGATGGATGGTCTGACAGGCTTTCCTGGTCCTATCTCAGATGGCCATCTTTTTTGCAGGCCCACTTGATGGTGCACTTGATCTGTGATGAGATAGATCAGGTATTTTTACGTTGACACAGAATTTCTAACACTCTCCAGTCAAAGTCGATCCAAACGTAAATCCTTTAACGCTGACAGAGCATACGTCAACTGGTGGCACCGTACCGTTAAAGGCATAATTATCAGGAGTTAACATGTCAATAATACCTTTCTTTTCCAGCTTTCTGAGCAGCTAGCATGCGGCTAATGCGGGCATTCCTGAGTGCTTATCCCTTGCAGACCGCGGTGATGCTGGTGGCGCTGTTCCTGTCCAGTGTTGCGGAGGGTGTCGGCCTGTCAGCTCTGTTGCCACTGCTGAATATCGGTATCAAAACCAGTGCCCAACAAGTTGATGAAGCTCAGGCAACCCCTGCGGACAGCGAATTGGAACGGGTGGTTACCGACGCGTTGAATGTCCTGGGAATACAGCCAAGTATCGAGGTTTTCCTGGTCCTTATCGTGATGGCTGTTACGCTGAAAAGCCTGTTGATGCTGGTCGCACAGAGGCAGGTCGGTTATACCGCGGCACAGGTGGCCACGGATTTGCGGCTGGAAATATTACGTGCCGTGCTCAGAAGTAAATGGGAATATTTTCTCCACCAGCCGATAGGCCGGTTGACCAACAACCTGGCTACCGAAGCACAACGCTCCTCCGGTGCTTTCGTCAGCGGCACCATGGTCATTACCCTGATTGTGCAGGTCGTTATCTATGGCGTTGTCGCACTTGCGGTTTCCTGGCAAGCGACGCTGGTTAGTCTTGCCGCTGGGCTGGTTTTTGTAGGCGTTTCGCATTTTCTCGTACGCATGGCGCGAAGCGCCGGTAAAAAACAGACCAAGCTGATCCAGTCCCTGGTCTCCAAGGTGATCGATACCCTGCAATCCGTCAAGCCACTGAAGGCCATGGCAAGAGAGCATCTGGCTGACAAGGTGCTCAGTATGAAAACATCGAAACTCAATAAGGCATTGCGCAAACAGATTCTCAGCACAGCCCTGCTCAGGGCCGCCCAGGAGGAAATGACTGTCATCTTTATCGCTATTGGCATCTTTGTGACACTGGTGCAATTTGAAATGCCGCTGGCGACCGTCATGGTCCTGGTTGTGGTGCTGGGGAAAATGCTCAGTCAACTGGGTAAAGTGCAGAAGCAGTACCAGAAAATGGTAATTGGCGAGAGTGCCTACTGGTCTCTGAAAAACAGCGTTGAAGAAGCCCGGCAGGCCGAAGAAGCATTAGGCCCCGGCATCGTTCCAACGCTGGTGCAGTCGGTGCAACTGGATGCAATCAGCTTCAGCTATGATCAACATAAGGCGTTAAGCGACGTGAGTCTGGAATTTCCTGCAGGCCGACTGACCACCTTGATCGGCCCATCGGGTTCCGGGAAAACTACTATCGTAGACCTCGTTATCGGTTTGCTTCGCCCGCAATCGGGCACCGTACGTATCGATGGTACTCCGCTCACCGAACTGGATATTAAAGCGTGGCGCCACATGATCGGCTATGTCCCACAGGAAACGCTGCTGTTACACGAATCTATCCTCCACAACGTGACCCTGGATGACCCTGAACTCAGCGAACAGGACGCTGTTCAGGCCTTACAGGCGGCAGGCGCCTGGGAATTTGTGTCGCACACACCGGCGGGCATACACAGCACCGTGGGGGAACGCGGTACAAAGTTATCGGGAGGGCAACGGCAACGTATCATGATCGCGCGTGCGCTGGTACACAAACCCAAATTACTGATCCTTGATGAAGCCACCAGCGCGCTGGATCCCCAGAACGCGGCGGCCATCGGCAAGACCATGGAAGATTTGCGTGACCGCCTGACGATTCTGGCGATATCGCATCAGACTGCCCTGGTCGAATCGGCTGATCGCGTATACCGCCTGCATGAAGGCGGCGTCTCATTGCAGGAAAAGAGAGAGCCCGTCTGACGTCTATACATGAGTAATCTTCATGACTTTGCGACACGCCGAATATAAAATGGAGCAGACTGTGCGAAGTGATGCGCTCCCGGCAAACAACGGCCTTTGCATGGAGATGGCGCGGTAAACGATACCCAGTACCTGGCCCGTGATCGACGGGCGGCAGGCGTGAGTGGTTGCTCAAACGAGTTAGGATTTCGAGCCGTCTTACTTACAGAAGTTGCTCAAGATGAAATATGAGCGTTAAATTTAGCTCGAATATTCAAGTATGGTTGATTAATTAGTTTAAAGTCACCTGGATCTCATATGATTTAGCGATCACACCCGAGCTATTCTACAAGCATGGGAGGAAGATACCTGCTAGGTGAACTTTAAGATCATTTCGGCAAATACAGTACTCTCTAATAGCAGGAAAATATTTTTCATACCGCGTTTTAGAAAAGAGTGTAAATAAACGGCGCCACAGCGGACCCCTGGCTTAACACAATAAGCGTACCGAGCAGTAGCATTATTATTATAATGGGAGCAAGCCAGAATTTTTTTCGGGCCTTCATAAAGCCCCACAAATCTTTAATCAATTCAAGCATCTAATAAGGCCTCTCGATATGATCTTTTTCAATGGTTTTTGATACTATTCGATAACTATTCACTGTGCCATCCAATTTTCTCGCCATCGGATCTTTGCTGAATAATCGCATTAAAATTCCGGCTGGAAAGAAAACCAGGAAGAACATCAAGCCAAGTATTATTCGTGTATTGATCCACCCGGCAATATGACCGAATTTCAACCACGGACGGTAGACTAAAAACAAAGTATCGGGAATAGCAAGCGCCCATATCCAGAGTATCCCTGCCAGAATCCATGGCCATGTAGGCCAGTTGAAACCGAAAACCCAGGGCAGGATAAGTCCGAACAGGCCAATAATAATGGCGCCTGTAACCAGTCCAAACTTTCTTAATTCGGCTGTTCCCGGGTTTTCAATTATCTGACTCTTACTCATTGTCTTCAGTCTAACTCGAACTCTTGTTTCCACGAGTCGTCCTGATCAAATTCCGGTTGATCAGATTTGGCCAAAAGTACATTTTCCATCACGAGATAGTCCATTTCGGTTCGCATAAAACACCGGTAGGCATCTTCCGGTGTATTTACAATAGGTTCACCACGGACGTTGAAAGAGGTATTTATCAGTACCGGGCAACCCGTGCGCTTGTCGAAGTGGTCGATTAGTTCGTAGAACCTTGGATTGGTATCCTTATGCACGGTTTGCACCCTTGCGGAGTAATCAACATGGGTGACAGCAGGAATATCAGACCTGGGTATATTCAATTTCTCTATACCAAACAGCTTTTCTTCTTCTTCAGTCATTGCAACCAGTTTTTCCTGGTTTACCGGCGCGACGAGTAGCATATAAGGGCTACTGCGATCTATATCGAACCATTCAGAAACCTTGTCAATTTTAACCGCAGGTGCAAAAGGGCGAAACGACTCGCGGTACTTGATTTTTAGATTCATCACTGATTGCATTTTCCCGCTGCGGGGATCGCCGATGATCGAACGCCCTCCGAGTGCTCTTGGGCCGAATTCCATGCGCCCATTAAACCAGCCGATAACATTATCTGTATCCAGAATTTCGGCAAGCCTGGGCATTAAATCTTTATCATCGACTACTGAATAAGCTGCTCCAATGGTGTCTAAATATTGGGTTATCTCGTTGTTTGTAAATCTCTTTCCCAAATATGCACCCTGCATACTGTCATCGGAGCGATTTGAATTTCGTGGTTTACCCAGGTAACTGTGCCAGATACTAAGTGCTGCTCCCAGTGCGCCGCCCGCGTCACCTGCAGCCGGCTGTATCCAGATGTCCTTGAATATGTTCTCGCGCAGAATTCGGCCGTTGGCGACACAGTTAAGGGCAACGCCCCCGGCGAGGCACAGGTAATCGGCACCTGATTCGTTTTTTACCGTTCTTGCAAGACGCAGCACTATTTCTTCGGTGACTTCCTGAATTGATCTGGCGATATCCATTTCGCGTTGCGTTATTTCAGATTCAGGTTGCCTCGGTTTGGCGCCAAACAACTCATGTAACTTGTTGTTTGTCATGGTTAAACCGGTCGCGTAGTTAAAATAGCTCATATCGAGCCTGAAGCTGCCATCATCCTTTAAATCAATCAGGTTACCTAGAATCGTATCTACAAATCGAGGCTCACCGTAAGGTGCCAGTCCCATTAACTTGTACTCACCCGAGTTAACCTTAAACCCCGTATAGTAGGTGAATGCAGAATAAAGCAGGCCGAGGCTATGTGGGAAATCGATTTCCCATTGCGGGGTTAAATTGTTTTCCTCGCCAATCCAGACAGAACTGGTTGCCCATTCGCCGACACCATCAAGACAAAGGACCGCAGCTTTATCAAAAGGGCTGGGATAAAATGCCGAAGCGGCATGTGACTCATGATGTTGAGTGAATACGAGTTGGGGCAGATCCTTTATCTTGAGATCGCCTAGCGCGGAGAGTTCTCTTTTTAACGTTGTCTTTAAGAACAGTTTTTCCTTTAACCAAATCGGCATCGCAGCCAGGAAAGACTGAAACCCCCTGGGGGCATAAGATAAGTAGGTTTCCAGTATCCGCTCAAACTTAATCAGTGGCTTGTCATAAAAAACAACGTATTCAACTTCGGCCAAATCTATTTTTGCTTCATTCAGACAATACTCAATCGCATTTTCAGGAAAGCTGGCGTCATGCTTTTTACGTGTGAATCGCTCTTCCTGGGCTGCGGCGGTAATATTGCCATCAGAAATTAAGGCTGCGGCGCTATCGTGGTAGTAGGCAGATATACCGAGAATATGGGTAGTCATTAAATGTTAAGTTTAAATAAAGTAATCATTTGCATCGCTAGAGATCGTTACAGGCACTCGGCCTGTACGATCGGGGGCAAGCCCGCCCCTAAAAGGCGCTGATTACTAAATGATGAATCGTGATAAATAACCGAGATGTCACTTGCTAGCAGCTTATTTCTGCCAGCCCGGAAGCTACCCAGAATGCTCAGGAGAGTCAAGTATTGATCTAAATATTTAAAAAATAGTGCGGCTACGAGAAGTCGAACCCCGGACCTGCCGATTACGGGGAAAGTACCAGAGTACAGGAAGAATAAACACCCTTTGTGCCAAGGTCCAGCGGTCGTTTGTCGTCTGTCCCGTCCGATGCCCCGAATTGACCCCGAATACCCTTGCAGACGGCGGATTCTTACCTGCGGTATCATCGAAATCATCCGGCTCACAGGCCGGCTGGGTCTGCCATTTGATGGGCAGGAAAAACAGATGTTGCTGGAAACGGTCGATCCTGAAAAACGCCTGCAGAATTTCATTGCCCTCATCGGCGGCGAATTCATCGTGTGCGATAGCGCAACACGGCATTAACTACCTCCTGATCTCCGCTGACAGGGGCAGGTATTTCATCATCCAGACGAGCAGCAACAAGCCGGGCAGGGCGACGACGGTCGAGACAAGGAAAAAATCGAACCATCCCATCATTTCAACCACCCAGCCACTCGATGCCGATAACAGGGTTCTCCCAAAAGCCATGAACGACGTAAACAGGGCAAACTGGGTACCCGTATAAGCGGTATTACAAAGCACAGACAGG
>CAZRKQ010000081.1:0-8362 GCA_964600755.1 uncultured Thiotrichaceae bacterium | reverse complement strand
CAGAAAATCCCTCTGAAGAACAAAAATACCGCGTTATTGCTGACGACGTCGCGCGACACCGACCAGGCCCAGCAGGCCACTGCCGAACAACCATACAGCGGCCGGTACAGGCACTGGCTGTAGCTCAAGCCTCAGGTCCATACCGATGGTGGAATTTAAATAAGTTCCAGAAAAGGTTTCATCGTCGTGATTGGCGCCCCATAAAGACATGACCAGGTCACCGTTGCTATCTGTCGTGAACGAGTTCGGATCTGCGCTGCCGCTGCAACATACATCGGCACCAACAAACCATATTGTCGTATCAACCAGCGCCGGGTCAAGCCCAGCACCCGTGAAGTCGAGATCCAGAAAGCTGTTTGCTCCAAGAATACCTGATCCGTCAAAAATCAGATTCCCGGTGATATGCACCGTACCTGCACCACTGTCCAGCTCCAGTGTGACGTCGAGTGCACCGCTGTCATCATAGGTACCACCCAGAACCGCCGTAACATCTGCCAGATAACCATCAGGACCCAGTTGCATAGGATCGGAGCCGCTGGAGTCATGGAAGCTTGAGTAGCCAAAACCTCCATCGGTGCCAGACTGGACATCGATAATGTTGAAAATGGTAGCCTGTGCAAATCCCGATGCCATCAAAACAACAACAGCCAGGCTTGATTTAATTAGTCTTTTCATTAATTTTCCCTAATATATTCACACTCAAAATAATGTTCTCATTTACAATGCATTTACCTTGCCAACTCCATAACACATTGTTATTTAAGGTAAATTATTGAAATACTGAATATAATGCGTTTGCTTTCTGTAACCTATCCCGACATTACCATTACAACTGCAGCACTAAGACCCGGACTGAGAGAATTTTCTTCATGATAACAATCACTTACACACCAATAAAAAGCGTCAGGTATCCCGACACTCAGCTATCGTAGCCCAGTACCGGCGCCAACCAGCGTTCAACTACCTGTATTTCAAGGTTTTTTCGCTCAGCATAATCCTCTACCTGGTCTTTTTGTATCTTTCCGGTGCCAAAATACTGTGATTTCGGGTGTGAAAAATACCAGCCTGAAACCGAAGAAGCCGGATACATAGCAAAACTGTCAGTAATCTCGACGCCGGCGTTGCTGTCCGGCGCGATCAGTTCCCACAAGGTCTGCTTTTCGGTATGGTCCGGACAGGCCGGGTAACCGGGAGCTGGCCTGATGCCCTGATAATCTTCTGCAACCAGCTGCTGATTGGACAGGTTTTCATCCGGGGCATAAGCCCAGAATTCCTTGCGTACACGCTCGTGCATGCGCTCGGCAAAGGCCTCGGCCAGGCGGTCGGCCAGCGCCTTGAGCATAATGCTGCTGTAATCATCATGCTCAGCCTCGAAGCGCTGTACATGCTGTTCGATACCGATGCCCGTGGTAACGGCGAAAGCGCCAATGTAATCGCTGATTTCCGTCTCCGCAGGTGCAATGAAGTCAGACAGACACCAGTTGGGCCGTTGCGGCGGCTTCGCCAGTTGCTGCCTTAAGTGATGCAATACCGTGACAACTTCTTCGCGTGATTCATCGGAGAAAACCAGAATGTCATCATCAAAACTGTTTACCGGAAAAAAGCCGATAACGGCGCGTGCAGTCAACCACTTTTCATCAACGATCTTTTGCAGCATGGCCTGCGCATCGGCAAACAGGTGCCTCGCCTGCTCGCCTACAACCTCATCATCCAGTATCTTCGGGTACTTGCCGGCCAGCTCCCAGGTATGGAAGAAAGGCGTCCAGTCGATGTAGTTAGTCAGCTCCTTCAGATCATAGTCATCGAAAGTTTTCAGCCCAAGGAAAGTCGGTACCGGTGGCGTGTAATTATCCCAGTCATCTTCAAAACAATTGTTACGCGCCTGTTGCAGCGACACCGTTTTTTTCGTTGAAGCGCGTTGCTCGCGCTGTTGTCTCATTTGCGCGTATTCATCCTTGATGTTTTTCACGTAGCCATCACTACGCTCTTCACTCAACAGTTCACCGGCAACACCAACGGCGCGTGATGCATCCGGCACATAAACAACCGCATTGGAATACTTCGGATCAATCTTCACTGCCGTATGAATACGTGATGTTGTCGCGCCACCAATCAACAACGGAATATCAAAATCCAGGCGCTTCATTTCAGACGCCATGTGAACCATCTCCTCCAGTGACGGTGTAATCAAACCTGACAGGCCGATGATATCCACCTGGTGTTTTTCTGCTTCATGCAGAATAGTGTCCGCAGACACCATCACACCCAGATCGATAACTTCATAGTTATTGCATTGCAGCACAACACCGACAATATTTTTGCCAATGTCGTGTACGTCACCTTTAACAGTTGCCATCAGGATTTTGCCATTGCTACTGCTACTGGCGCCATCCTTTTCCGCCTCCAGGTATGGCATCAAATAGGCCACGGCCTTTTTCATCACACGCGCGGACTTGACGACCTGCGGCAGGAACATCTTGCCTTCACCAAACAGATCGCCAACGATGTTCATACCATCCATTAACGGGCCCTCAATCACGTGCAATGGACGCTGTGCCTGCTGTCTTGCTTCCTCGGTATCCTCGTCGATGTATTCAGTGATGCCTTTCACCAGTGCATGTGAAAGTCTTTCATTGACAGGTTTATCGCGCCAGGCCTGGTCTTCCTTGATATGCGCAGTTGCGCCGTCACCCATGTAGGCAGGGGCGATCTCGATCATACGATCAGTGGCATCATCTGATTTATTGAGGATGACATCTTCTACGGTCTCACGCAGTTCCTCGGGCAGATCATCATAGACGGCCAGCTGGCCGGCATTAACGATACCCATATCCATACCAGCCTTGATTGCGTGATAGAGGAATACAGAGTGAATTGCTTCGCGCACCGGATTGTTGCCGCGAAAAGAAAACGACACATTGGATACACCGCCAGATACCATTGCATGCGGCAATGTCTGCTTAATGGTGCGCGTAGCTTCGACAAAATCGACTGCATAGTTATTGTGTTCTTCGATACCGGTTGCAACGGCAAATATATTCGGATCAAAGATGATGTCTTCCGGCGGAAAGCCCAGCTTCTCAGTAAGTACCCTGTATGAACGTGTGCATATTTCAACCTTGCGTTCAAAAGTGTCAGCCTGACCATCTTCATCGAAAGCCATTACTATCACCGCCGCGCCGTAACGACGTACCTTTTTGGCATGTTCTATGAATGCCTCTTCACCTTCCTTGAGTGATATCGAATTCACGATACCCTTGCCTTGTGTACAACGCAAACCTGCTTCAATGACCTCCCACTTGGAAGAATCGATCATCACAGGCACACGTGAAATCTCGGGCTCGGCCGCAATCAGGTTGAGGAAACGTTTCATCACCGCTTCTGAGTCGAGCATGCCCTCATCCATGTTGATGTCGATGATTTGAGCACCATCATCCACCTGTTGCTGCGCTACCGACAGTGCTTCTTCGTATTCCTCATCCTTGACCAGACGCTTGAACTTTGCTGATCCGGTAACATTGGTGCGCTCACCGACATTGACAAATAGCGACTGCTCGCCGATGTTGCATGGTTCCAGTCCTGACAGCCTGCATTCAACCGGCAGCTCGGGTATTGTGCGCGGCTGTTTGTCTTTTACAGCTTCAGCAAAGGCACGTATATGGTCAGGTGTAGTACCACAACAACCACCGACGATATTGAGAAAACCACTCTCGGCCCATTCACTGATTGCTGTTGCCATATCATCGGCACCGAGATCATACCCCCCCATTTCATTGGGCAGGCCTGCATTGGGATGCGCTGAAATATAGAACTGAGAAATGCGTGACATCTCTTCAACATACTGGCGCAGATCATCCGGGCCCAGTGCACAGTTGAGACCTATGGACACGGGCTCAGCATGGCGTAACGAATTGTAGAAGGCTTCTGTGACCTGGCCGGTAAGTGTACGGCCGGACTGATCAGTAATCGTGCCGGATATCATTATCGGCAATTCGATATCATCTTCCTCAAAGACCTGCTTGACCGCATAAATTGCTGCCTTGGCATTCAATGTATCAAAGATGGTTTCGATCAGGATGATATCGGTACCACCTTCGATCAGTCCTCGTGTCGATTCAGTGTAGGCATCGACCAGACTCTCAAAAGTAATATTACGAAATCCAGGATCATTTACATCCGGTGAAATGGAGCAGGTACGGTTGGTCGGGCCGAGGATGCCGGCGACAAAGCGCGGCCTCTCATCCGTACCCACAGCGTCGGCCGCTTCACGTGCCAGTCGGGCAGCAGCTACATTGATCTCATAACTGAGCTCTTCCATGGCGTAATCAGCCATGGCGACGCGTGTCGCGTTGAAGGTGTTGGCCTCGATAATATCTGCACCCGCATCAAGGTACTGGGTGTGAATATCACGAATCACTTCGGGCCGGGTCAGCACCAGCAGGTCATTATTGCCCTTCAGGTCTGATGGCCAGTCAGCAAAACGCTCACCGCGATAATCCGCCTCACCCAGATTACAGCGCTGGATCATGGTGCCCATGGCGCCATCCAGAATCAAAATTCGTTGTTTCAGCAAATCGTAAAACTTTGCCTGACGTTGTTCTCGTGACATAACTAAGTATCAAGTAGCTTCGGGGTTAAAAACGCCGCATTATAGCAGCACTTCGATACGACCCTGTGACCAGCTATCAGTACTTTTATGCGATTGTGATAAATCTGGTGGTATTATTCGACCATGAGCTCACAGAACCTCAATCTGTATCTCACTACCGAGCATGAATGCGGTTATTTGCCCGACCGCCTGGCGACGAACCTCGTGCCTGATCCGTGTGTGCAGATGAGCATTCAGTTGTATAGCCAGCTAATAGAACTGGGATACAGGCGCAGCGGCAGCCACACATACCGCCCGCACTGCAGGAATTGCCAGGAGTGCATTCCCTGCCGCATACCAGTCAACGAGTTTTGTCCCAACAGGAGCCAACGACGCTGCCTGCATACAAATAACGTCTGCTCAACACAACTGATGGCAGCTGATTACTCCGATGAGCATTTTGAACTATACCAGCGATACATCAATGCTCGCCATGCCTGTGGCAATATGGCAAACCCCCTTCCTCAAGACTACAAGAACTTTCTCTACAGTGACTGGAGCGAAACATTCTTTCTGGAACTTAGAGAAAACAATCAGCTACTGGCTGTTGCCGTGTGTGACCTTGTTGATTCAGGACTTTCTGCCGTGTACAGCTTTTACGATCCAGACGCATTAAATCGCAGCCTCGGTACCTTATGCGTACTGAAGATGATTGAGCAGGCAAAGCTCATGGGGCTTGAGTATCTGTATCTTGGCTACCTGATTCGCGATAGCAATAAAATGAGATACAAGCAGTGCTTCCGGCCACTTGAAATATTCATTGACAATCAATGGCAGGATAACAGCGGGAGTGATTCAAATGCTTCACGATGAGTCGCTGATTAGGCAGGCACTCAGAAACAAATCTTCACTGAAACGGCACGTCATCCTGTCAACGCGTAAAGCATTACTGCTTAGTACAACAGTAATCATTTTTGGTGTATGGCTAAGCATTGATCAAAATGACTGGAGCTGGTTTGCGCGTTCCGGGTCGATGATTGTAGTGATAGGCATATTCCTTACTTCCAGTCAGATTATCGAAAACAGCCGCAGGTTAAAACTACGCCGCAGCCATCATGAACAGAACTTCCATCGCGATTTTGCAGAAGACGTCAAGCGCGGCACCCTTGACCGCTCACGCGGTCTTGATGAGAATATCTGGGAAAATGGTCTGCGTGGTTTTTACCTGCTTGTTGTTGGCACATTGGTATGGGGATTTGGCGACCTTGCGGGCTATCTTTTTTAGCCCGCATACTGCATGAAGGATCTGGCTTATTGCGTGATAAAATACCGCGATGAACATACAGCAAACTATTACCAGTAAACTCGAAAAGGCCCTTTCTCCAGAGCACCTCGAAGTTATCAATGAGAGCCACATGCATAACGTGCCTGATGGCTCCGAGTCCCATTTCAAGGTTGTCATAGTCAGCGATGACTTCAAGGACAAGATGCTTGTGGCCCGTCACCGCCTGGTTAACAAGGCACTTGAAGAAGAGCTCAAGGGCAGTATCCATGCGCTTGCCCTGCACACCTTGACCATGGAAGAATGGTTCGAGAAGGGCAAGGCAGCTGAATCGCCGCCATGCGAGGGCGGCAACAAGAACTGACAATCCTCGTCTATACTTTCATACAGGCTTACTGGAGATAGTACATGTCATCACAACTTGACCCTATTGTTCTCAACTTTCTGTATGTCATATTAGGCGGCGTGTTGACATTGCTGTTCATGAAACTGGGCTGCAGCATGTTTAACAAGATAGTCAACTTCAACATCAGTGACGAACTCGGTAAGGGCAATATTGCTGTTGGACTCATGGTCATGGGACTGTTTATCGGTGTCGGGATCGCGTTAGGACTTGTTATTGGCCTGGGTCTGAGTTAACCCGGGGCTCATACCAGCCATGCTGTTAGATAGAGCCTTCCTGCTGTTTATTACGCTGTTCTGCATTTCAACAGTTTTTGCACTTAATGATCGCCCTGTTCATTCAGATAAGTGGACAGATGAATATGACCGCCACTTTCGCAAATACAGCAAGCGTTACTTCGGACCCCTGTTTGACTGGCACTGGTTCAAGGCACAGGCAATTGCTGAATCCAACTTGAACGCTGACGCCGTCAGCCATGTTGGCGCCATTGGCCTGATGCAAATCATGCCTGACACATTCAAGGAAATTAATGACAAGAACCCGCACTTCGCGGAAGTTAACAAGCCGCGCTGGAACATTGCTGCAGGCATTTATTATGATCGTCTTCTATACAGGAAATTCCCCACAACACCGGAGCAGGACAGGCTGTACCTGGCGCTCGCCAGTTATAATGCAGGTTATGGAAGAATATTGAATGCTTCAAGAAAACTCGAAACAGATTCGCCGCTGTGGCAAGAAGTCAAACCGTATATGCCGCGTGAAACCCGGGGTTATGTTGACCGCATAAAAACACTGATGGGCACTTCGGGCTAAAAACTCCTGTTTGTCAGCACGTGAGGCTGTATCAAAGACTTGTATATCCAGCCAACCTCACCGCTCTCCAACAAGCCAACCTGCATCCACTTGTCTTTAGCGGAAAGCTCAACCATGGTTGCGTCTGCTTCAAGTACAGTAACAATTTTACCTTCAAGCGAAGGCTGCTGGCGGACATTTGCGCGCGGTACTTTGACATCAAATAAAGGCCCCAGCAGGTAACCATAAGTGCGAATGATTTCCTGCTGGCGCGCACGAATCGCTACGTCATTTCTCGCCAGCATTGAGCGAATGATCATATTGGCGTCCTCATGGCCATCCTCAACCGCCATCAGGTAATATTCAATCGCCTTGTCCATGTCCCTTTTAACCTGGCCTTCTCCCAGGCTGTAAAGCATGGCAATTGAAAAACTTGCATCGGTATAGCCCTGGTCGGACGCACGCTGCCACCATTCCAGCGCCAGGCTGTCATTCATCATCAAGCCATAACCATTAAGGTACATCCAGCCGATATTGTATTGCGCCTCGGCATCTCCGGACTCTGCATATGGCTTTAGCACACAGTAAGCTTCGGCAAAGTTGCCGGCGCGCATAGCGTTTATAGCATCAGATACATCACTTGCCATTAATGGCAACGCCATTAAAGCTGAAAACAAAAATATGATGTAACGGATATGTTTACTCATTTATTTATTTTCATTCTGATTAAACGAATCGCCAGTAACACTATCGGAAAACTGTGCATGAATAAATCAAATATATCAATCGGCCTGGTTAAATCACCTTCAGACAGCATCCTGAGTTTCTCAAGCAAGTGAGGCTCAGGCTGAAGGGGTGCGAGCGCAAAGAAAACCGCCACAATGAACAGCGCCTTTACAGGCAACTTGTCGATCCAGTTAAGCATTTAATTTACCTTAATTTACGCTGTTAAGATTATATGTAATAGTCAGGATTTAATCTGATAATCAGTGTCATATTTACTCATACAATGATCTATTCACTGGAGCGATCGGCTCTAGCGCTAGATAAACATGATACAGATATATTCTCTCTCGCCAAGGCGCCAAGCTCGCAAAGGAAGATCAGTTTAACGGTATTTTTCATGGATAAAAAACACTCTTACCTTTGCGAGCTTGGCGCCTTGGCGAGATAACAAGATGTTATACCTCTAGCACAGGCCAGCTCCGGTGATGCTGGATCTGACAGTAATTGAAAGATCAAGCCTCAATACTACAGCTTATATTATATGTTGGCATTATTGCGCAAAGTAGCGCCT
>CAZRKQ010000080.1:0-6458 GCA_964600755.1 uncultured Thiotrichaceae bacterium | reverse complement strand
GTGGACTTGCCGGCGCCGTTGGGCCCGAGAAAGCCAAGAATATCACCGGCGGCCAGTTCGAAACTGATGTTATCCACGGCACAATAATCACCGTAGTACCGCACCAGGTTATTAACCGAAATCAGGGCTTGTGAAGACATGCGCGGTATTATTCCTTATTTAAATATGCATGCAAGTAAAACTTGTATTTACCGCAGAGGCGCTGAGGCGCAGAGAACAGACTTGTTATTTTAAAAACTAAAAGCTATTTCTTTTCCTCTGCGCCTCTGCGGTGAATGTCTTGTAAAATCCGCCCATGGCATATCTCGGCGTAGACACCGGTGGCACTTTTACCGACTTTATCCTGTTTGATGAAAACACGGGTGCCGTGTCGATTCACAAAGTCCTGTCGACGCCGGACGCACCCGAGCGCGCCATCCTGCAGGGGCTGGCCGACCTCAACATAGACACCACCGACCTGCTGCTGGTTCACGGCTCGACCGTGGCCACCAACGCGGTGCTCGAAGGCAAGGGTGTGCGCACGGCCTACATCACCAACAAGGGCCTGGCAGACGTCCTCAGCATCGGCCGCCAGGCGCGCAAGCAACTGTACAACCTGCAGCCAGTGAAAACTCCGCCATTAATCCCGCTGGAGCTTTGCCTCGAGGTGGACTCGCGACTGAGTGCGGAAGGCCAGGCACTGGCCACACTGGACGATACCGGCTTGCAGAAACTGTGCCGGCAGATTGAGGAACTGGCGCCGCAGGCGGTCGCCATCAACCTGCTGTTCTCGTTTATCGACGCTACGGAAGAAAAGCGTATTGAAGCTGTTTTACCTGAAACGGTGTTCGTCAGCCGCTCCTCGGATGTGCTGCCCGAATATAAGGAATATGAGCGTGGTATCACCACGACCCTGAATGCCTATGTCGGGCCGTTGATGCAGGGCTACCTGCAACGACTCGAACGGAAAATACCGGGATGCCGCCTGGCGGTGATGCAGAGCTCCGGCGGTACCGCCAGTGCGCATCATGCGGGGCGATATGCCGTTCAGTTATTATTGTCCGGGCCCGCCGGCGGTTTGAAAGGCGCCCAGTTCAGCGCAGCCAAATCAGGTTTTGATCGCCTGCTGTCATTTGATATGGGCGGTACATCGACTGATGTCTCTATTATTGATCAGCAGATCGGTTTCACCACGGAAGGGCATATTGGTGATTATCCGGTGGCCGTACCCATGGTGGATATGCATACCATCGGTGCCGGTGGCGGCTCGATAGCCAGTGTTGATGCCGGCGGTATGCTGCTGGTCGGGCCTGAATCTGCAGGCGCAGATCCTGGCCCCGCCTGTTATGGCAAGGGCGGCGTCCGGCCAACGGTCACCGATGCGAATGTTTTACTGGGCAGGCTGTTGCCGGATGCTTTCCTCGGTGGCCGCATGATGCTCGATAAAAATAAATCAGAGCAGGCCATCGCCGCAGTGGCAAATGACCTGGGTATGAATAGTTTCGAGGCCGCGACAGGCATCATCGAAGTGGTTAACGATCACATGGTGCGCGCCCTGCGGGTGATGTCAGTGCAGCGTGGCGAGGATCCCAAAGATTACACCCTGGTTTCATTCGGCGGTGCCGGAGGACTGCACGTTTGCGCCCTCGCTGATGCACTGCAGATGCAGCGTGCACTGGTGCCAGCCAATGCGGGTGTGCTGTCGGCACTGGGCATGCTCGCAGCAGAGCCGAGTCGTGAGCGCTCGATTACTATCAAACTGCTGCTCAAGAACTGCAATTCGGTAGATATCGAGGAACAGTTCAAGCAACTACATCGCATCGCCGAAGAGGAATTGCGTGAAATCGCCGGTGATTGTGACATGCGGGCGCAATACAGCGTCGACCTGCGTTACCAGGGGCAGAGTTATACACTGAATTTACTGTGGGACTCGCCGCAGGAACTGGAGTATGCATTCCATGAACTGCATGAATCACAGTATGGTCATCGCATGCATATTGATGTCGAGCTGGTTAATCTACGTTTGCGTTTACTCGGCGAAAAACCTGCGTTTGATTTACCTGAATGGCAACCGGCTGCAGAACCAAAGGCGCGATTAACATCGGTTTATGGTCTTAATGAACCGGTTATGGTGCTGTCGCGAGATGCATTACAGGTTGATCAGTGTGTTAATGGACCGGCTTTGATTACTGAAACTACATCAACTACCTGGATTGATACTGGTTGGCTGGCGAGGGTCGATCGATGGGGAAATTTGCTGCTGAGCGCCTGCTAAGTCAGGAGTGACGCAGGGGGAACAAAAAGTTGATCAATAATAGTTGGGCTGGTTTTAACACTACCCCAGATTTTTGTCCCATGAGTGCCTTCTTGTCCGTTTTAGAAATTTCGTTTAGGCTCCCTAATAATAAGCTAAGTATTTGATATGATAAAATTCAAGATTGTTATATCCACTAAATGTCCTTTCGCAAAAGTGATTTTTAGTGGCTCAGGCTGTAGTTATATGCCCAAAAGGAATTAATAAGGACGTAGGAACAATATGAAAAAATAGCATTACTAATTGTTATAGTATTTTCGCTATATGGGTACCTGGGCAATAACCCTGATTTCATACAATCATTTACTGAACAAAATGCCACGGATGACAGCGCGCTTTCCAGCGCATACGAAAACCGAAAAAGTAATGTTCAAGTAGGCGGATCTGGTGTTGTTATTCGTAATTTAGCAGATGATACAAGCGGAAGCAGGCATCAAAAATTCATTTTAAAGCTTTCCTCTGGCCAAACCTTGCTTATTTCACATAATATTGACCTGGCGCCACGCATTAATTCTTTGCGCAAAGGCGATACTGTGAGCTTTTACGGAGAGTATGAATGGAATTCTAATGGTGGTGTAGTACACTGGACACACCATGATCCTGGAGGTAATCATGTTGGTGGCTGGCTTAAGCACAATGGTGCAACATATCACTAGCTATATTACAATTCGTTCAAGCGTGACCTCCGCTTCGCTACGGTCGCTTAACTCAAACACCAGGTGATATTCATGAATAATAATGGTGCAGTTGCAATAAGAATTACCAGGTATCGAAGAATATGACAGGCAATCAAAATGATAAGTATATTTTCTATACTAAAATGGCATGGGCTATTTATACCCTGATGACCATTGCCCTTATCGCTATATTGGTACTATTCGTCGCTCAGGACAATGAAGAAAGATTTTTCTACGGGATAATGCCTGCAGCAGCATCTTATGTTTTTCGCCCAACTGATAAATTCTTTAGCAAACTTATTTATAAGTTTACGGGCGTTTCTCAACCTGCAGAGAAAGAATGAGCTGACACATACCTAACAAGGTGCTGCACCGGGGTTTTGTTATGCTGCGCTTCATAAAATCCCGTGAGCCAGATCGTTCGGCGAATATGACTGATAGAATTGAACAATACTTGAATTGGCTTTCCGACAAGGATTGGGGTTGGTGGCCGGTTTTAAATCTGCGTCCTCAAAAGAACGAACATATAAATAATTTAACTCAATTAAAAATAACATCCATCTTTGGCACAGTGTCCGGACTGGTAATAATAGCCCTGCTTTTAATAAATAAAAGTGAAGTGCAATTAATAGATATTCCAGTTATATGGCTAATTGGGCTGGTATTATATTTTTTTATATATAAATACACTTTCGCTGCTTGCTGGAATCGCAGAGCAAACCGGTCAAACAATAACAATGCCTAACAAGGCGCTCATATTTGTGCTTCACAAGGAATGCATAATCTGAATGTGCTCCTTGGCTTAAGAGTTAGAAACAAAGGGACCAGGTTTATTTTCTAGCTCATAATTAAAATTTACCCCTTTTTCCTGTAAAATTACTAGACTTGCATAATAATGAACTCAAACATACTTGAACAAAGAGCTAAGGCTTTCGATTACCTGTTTGATGCAGTGGTGGTAACAGACTTGCAAGGCATCATTACCGACTGGAATAAAGGTTCCGAAATGCTGTATGGCTATACCAAAGAAGAGGCCATTGGTCAGCCTGTCAATATCCTGCATGTCCCTGAGGACACGAATAACATCACCTCAGAAGTTATATTGGCCGTGGAGAAATTCGGAAAATGGTCCGGAGAAATCAGGATGTTACACAAAGATGGGCATATTGGCTGGATAGAGTCCATGTGCGTACCAATTCATGATGCAAGTAATCAGATGGTAGGTGCGTTAGGTATTAATCGGAATATCACAGATCGCGTAAAAGAATCCAAACGCCTGAGTCATCTCGCACATTATGATCAACTCACTAATGTGCCTAATCGTTATCTGTTGCTCGACCGGATTACGCATCTGATCGCGCAGTCTGAGCGTAATGATAATAGCTTTGCTCTGCTTTACATTGACCTGGATAGATTCAAAAGCATTAACGATGCTAAAGGTCATGCATTCGGCGATCAGGTTCTTATAGAAACAGCGATGCGTCTCAAGCAGTCCATTCGTAATTCAGATACGATCGCCAGAATTGGTGGTGATGAGTTTGTGCTGTTATTAGAAAAGACATCAAACAAAAATGACGTCTCAACGATGGTTGAGTCTCTGACAAAGGCACTAAACAGAGTATTTATTATCAATAATGAAGAGTTTGAAATAAGTTGTAGTATTGGCGCCGCCATCTACCCTGATGAAGGTGCATCGACAGATGCCTTGCTTGCAGTAGCCGATAAGGCCATGTACAAAGCCAAACACAAAAAACAAAAAATTATTGGGATCAGGGAAAAGCAGGTGTCATGGGGCCAGGCTCGATGATGTTATATTCTTAAATCTGTGAGTCTGATCATTCGTTTTCCTGCTGGGTGAAGACCAAAAGGGCCATGCTCTTATGATGGGCCTGAAAACCAGCTGCTTCGCAATGGATTATCCAGTCTGTTAAGCTGACCGCAAGTGTCAAATATTATTTGGTTATTATTTGTTTAAGTATTCAATAAATCAACTGATTGCAGCTAAGGTAGTAATGATACTTTACGGTACCCTGGTTTCGCCGTATCTTTACAATAATAGCGATAATGTGTTGCTGAAATATTTTTTTATTGTAATCATAGGCATTGTTGTCTTAAGTGATTACAGAATGTTCTATGTAATATATTCCCAGGGATCAAAATATCGGCTTGCATCAATAATGTTTATATTATTAATCCCCGTATCTATTCTTATTGGGTTCAACTGGGAATATAGAATATATATGATATTGGTTATTTTATTATTTGGGCTTTATGTATATCGATTGGACTTTTCGTTTCTGCAAAGAAGAAAAACAGACAGAAAATGAACCATAAACATGTGAGATAAAGCAGGGTCAGATCACGGGTTTCGCTAATATTAGAAGCAATAGTGATCAGGCCTGGTTCAATCCTGATGATAAATTTAAATAACTTCGTAGCGTACCTGGTACTTGTATTCGCAAGCATGATCGGCGGTTTCTCGCTGCTTCTATTTGGATTCTTTCTGTTTGGTTATTCTTTCAGTGTTGTTGAACTTGAATTCAGCAGGACAGGTGTCCTTGCGTGGAATTCCTTACTGTGTCTGCTGTTTTTTGTCCAGCACAGCACCATGGTACGAAAGTCATTCCGTAACCGACTGAACCCAATTATTCCTGCTCAATTTCACGGGGTTTTATACACCACCGCTTCCGGTGTTGTTTTAATTTGCCTGGTTTTGTTTTGGCAGAATTCCGGGCAGACGTTAGTAAGTCTTGATGGTGTCTCCCGCTGGGCGGCACATGGTATATTTTTCGTATCTCTGGTGGGTATGATGTGGGCTATGCGCGCTTTACGCTCCTTTGATACATTTGGTATTGAACCAATTCTGGCCCAGGTTCGTGCTTCGCATGTACGGACAATGCCACTTTCAATACGAGGGCCGTACCGCTGGGTGCGCCATCCATTGTACTTTTTTACTCTTGTGCTGATATGGTGCTGCCCCGACCTGACAATGGACCGTTTGCTCTTCAATATTCTGTTTACAGTCTGGATAGTGATCGGAACGCTGCTTGAGGAGCGTGATCTTGTTTCAGAGTTTCACGAAACATACCATAACTACCAGCGTAAAGTGCCTATGCTGATTCCATGGAAGTTGCATAAACCCTTTTGACCTTGAGCATGAAGATTTAGCACGGTTTAGATAAAGAGCGGGATGAGTCATCAAGCCAGGGAGGGGTGTTTATCTGCAAACGTTAAGCTTTGAATTGTTGGGTTCTTGATCAGCAGGGTTGATGTTGCTGAAAAAAGGTGTATATACTCATTAACCTTCAGGAGATACAAGCCATGTCATCGACCAATCCGTTCGCCAGTCTGTTTGGTAAATCACCTTTCTCGGCACTGCAGGGCCATATGCGCGTGGTGCTGGAATGCGTACATCAGATGCCTGGGCTTTTCGTGGCGCTGGCCAGTGGCGACCAAAAAGAAGTCGTAGCTGTAAAAGATATCATCTT
>CAZRKQ010000079.1:0-10959 GCA_964600755.1 uncultured Thiotrichaceae bacterium | reverse complement strand
TGTCTATTCAAAAAAATATGTCATCTCTGCGTTCCCTGCGCCTCTGCGAGAGTAAATATCTATTGGCTTTTCAGTACAGCTAATCCCGGCTGTACTAACAAAAAATCATAGTCGGAGTTTGAACTAATATGACACTGACTGTCAGATCAAACCCAGACTATTACATATAAGTACATACATAAAAAGTTCTCTCTGCGTCTCTGCGCCTCTGCGGTTAACCTTTTTTAAACTTCTAATCGTTGTAGCCAGTCCTTGGTTGCCTATACAACCGCCGGTAATAGTTGTATGTAGCACTATTTTCACATGATAATATGCGGCTTATGTTTCTATAATAAGCATCATGCGTTCAGTTTCTTTGCATCCTCATATAACAAGGCACTTCATACAGGTTTCCCTGGCTGCACTCTGTCTTCTACTGTTCGCCAGCACTGGTTGGGGTGCTGATTCTGCAGAAGAAATTACAGTTGAGATTCATGACACCGACCTTTCTCTGTTTCGTTTCTATGCTGAAGGAGAACATCTCATCATCTGGGTTTCTCCCGGGTTTGGTGATCACCAACGCTCATACAGTGTCGCGGAAGCAGTCAGTAAGCGCGGCATCGAGGTATGGCATATTGACCTGGCTGAAAGCCTGTTTCTGACACAAAGCACTAATACCCTGCGCGCGCTTGATGGGCGCTACGTGGCTGGCCTTATTTCAGAAGCACATAAGCAAACCGGCAAAAATGTCACGCTAATGACACGTTCTTATGCTGCTTTGCCGGCTCTGCGCGGTGCCCGTTTATGGCAACTGCAGGCTGCACAAGTTAAGCAGAACCAGGCTGGCTATTTTACCGGTGCCATCCTGTTTTCTCCTGAACTCTACAGTGAAATACCACCGCTCGGACTTGAACCGGTTTACGATCCAATTGCATCCTCGACAAATATTCCAATTATGCTGTATCAGTCCGGCAGGCGCGGTAACCGCTGGCAACTGGATAAAACCCTGGAATACCTGCAGGATGGAGGTGCAGCTGTTTACCTCAAAATCCTGCCAGGTGTCACCGGTGTCTTTTATATTAAGGACATCGCTGAGGAAACTACTGCTGTGTTGAATCAACTACCGGAAGAGATCGAACGCGTTGTGCACATGCTCAAACGCATACCAACGCCAATAACCGCCAATGACCTGGTTGCTGGCAACACACCAGAAACAAGCAGTCTTGATATCACGCTCAGGCCATTTATGAGTGATATGGCACCGCTTGAAATCAACCTGAACAATGCCTCTGGCGAAAGTTTCACACGGGTAGATTTTACCGGCAAAGTCACATTAGTAAATTTCTGGGCAAGCTGGTGTGGCCCCTGTGTCGAGGAAATACCCGCATTAAACCGTTTGCGCGAAATGATGAAAGACCGGCCTTTTGAACTTATTTCAATTAACTATGCCGAAAAACCCGAACAGATTCGTGATTTCCTGAATATGGTCAAGGTCGACTTTCCGGTCCTGCTCGATGAAGATGGCAGTTATTCTGCAAAATGGAATGTGCTGGTATATCCAGCAACTTTCGTTATCGCCACCGATGGAAATATTGTCTACGGTGTTAATGGCGCTATTGAATGGGACAGTGCAGAAGTAACAGGTCAACTGGATGCACTGATGGGCGAATGATCTGAATGAATCCTGCGGGTTCATTTTGTGAGACAATTACTCTTTTATACATAACCAATAATAATTAAATATGAAATATGACGTCATAGACGCGATCATCTCTCCGAAAACACATCTGAAAGTTTTATCCAGATCAGAGGTAAATAAACTACTCGATACCAGCAAGGGCGGTTTATACACTCTTTTCAGAAATTGTTCACTGGCTGTGCTTAACAGCGGCAGCAGTCTTGATGATGGTAAAGAACTACTTGAACGCTACAAATCCTTCGATATACGTTTACTTCAGGAAGAACGGGGCATCAAACTTGAGCTAAAGAATGCGCCAGCTATCGCTTTTGTTGACGGTAAAATGATCAAGGGGATCAATGAGCATCTGTTTTCGGTATTAAGAGATGTCATTTATGTCAGTGATGAAATTACAGACAACCCAAATTTCGACCTGGAGACACAGGACGGCATCACCAATGCTGTGTTTCACATATTACGCAATGCCGAAATACTGCGATCAGGCCTGGAACCCAACCTGGTTGTATGCTGGGGCGGCCATTCAATTTCTCGACATGAATATGATTATACCAAGGAGGTCGGTTATCAGATGGGCTTGCGCAGTTTAAACATCTGCACCGGCTGCGGCCCTGGCGCGATGAAAGGACCAATGAAAGGAGCGACTATCGGCCATTCAAAACAACGCATCAAGCAAGGACAATACCTTGGGGTCACCGAGCCAGGCATTATTGCTGCCGAATCACCTAACCCGATCGTGAATGATCTTGTAATCATGCCGGACATTGAAAAACGCCTTGAAGCGTTCGTTCGAACCGGGCACGGTATCGTTGTATTCCCAGGCGGCGTAGGCACTGTAGAGGAGATACTCTACATACTGGGAATTCTGCTACACCCTGATAACAACAACATACCTTTTCCGCTGATCTTCACCGGCCCGGAAACAGCAGCAGATTACTTTAATGAAATTGATCGCTTCATTTCCAGTACGCTCGGCAAAGAAGCACAAAAACTATATGAGATCATTGTTAATGACCCGGTTAGCGTCGCACGTAAAATGAGAGAAGGGGTCGATACTGTAAGAGATTTCCGCAGGCTAAATGATGACGCTTACTACTTTAACTGGATGCTGACAATTGATGCACCTTTCCAGGAGCCTTTTATCCCTAATCACGAGAACATGCGCAACCTTCAGCTAGACACCAGGCTGGACCATCATCACCTGGCAGCAAACCTGCGTCGTGTTTTTTCAGGAATCGTAGCCGGCAATGTTAAAGACGAAGGCATTCGCACGATAGAACAACATGGCCTGTTTGAAATCAATGGCGACAAAAAGATAATGGAACTTATGGATGAACTGCTTTCATCCTTTGTTGAACAACACCGCATGAAATTACCGGGCAAGGAGTACAAACCTTGTTATAGAATTGCGAAATAAGGAACTGGATACTAGGAACTAGATACTAGGGAAACATCTTGGACAATGCACATTGATATACAATACCCGAATATTGTACGAGCCCCGATAAAATTGATATGAATTATCATCATATCCCAGCTCCTGGAACCTAGTCCCTAGGACCTGTTTTTCATGAAACCTTTTGCAGAATCATGTGACGAAAATCGCGAACCGATACTTTCTGTCATTCAACCGCTGTTAAAGGATTGCGCTACCGTTTTTGAGATTGGCAGCGGTACTGGTCAGCACGCAGTTTACTTTGCCGGGAAATTACCGCACCTGGTATGGCACACCAGTGATTGCGCTGCATACCATGCCGGAATCAATATGTGGCTAGAGGAAGCCGGGCTTGAAAATACGCGTGCTCCGGTAAAGCTTAACGTATCGACATCTGCATGGCCGACACAAAGATTCGATGCTGTATTTTCCGCAAACACCACCCACATCATGCATTGGCCAGACGTTATAGCTATGTTCTCTGGCGTTGGTTCTTTACTGTCTCCTGGTGGCCGGTTTTTATTGTATGGCCCATTTAATTACGATAGTCAGTACACCAGTGAAAGTAATGCCCGGTTTGATAGCTGGCTGAAGAGCAGGGACCCGAAAAGCGGAATTAGAGATTTTGCAGACCTGGATAAACTTGCGCAGCTAGCTGGAATGCTGCTGAAATACGATTACGGCATGCCGGCAAACAACCGTATACTTTATTGGGAAAAATTAAAGCGGACTGATGTAACATAACGCCGACTTATCAAATCGGAGAAGCCTGTGAACGCACTACTGCTGGTTGCTCATGGCAGCCGTCGCCAGCAATCGAACAATGAAGTAACCGCTCTTGCCGATAAATTACGTGACTCATGTCATGCTGATTATAAGATTGTTCATTCAGGATTCCTCGAGCTGGCAACTCCCTCCATTCCTGATGGCATTGAAAACTGTATCAATGACGGCGCAACCGAGGTCACCATACTGCCGTATTTCCTCAATTCAGGCAGGCATGTAGTAGAGGACGTACCTGAGATTGTTGCCGCGGCAAAAATTCTACATCCCGAGGTAAACATAATAGTCGCCCCTCACCTGGGGACATCATCATTAATGGTTGAATTATTGATCGAATCAGCCAGATCTGTCTCGTCCGCTTCATCCACTTGATTCAATGCAGTAGCTTACAGACAGGTCTGACAGTTAGTACCTGATTTCGAATGTTCAAAACCGGTCGATAGTAGATATTTAAAGTCTTTTTTCTCGCAGAGGCGCAGGGAACGCAGAGGTGACATGTATTTTTTGCAAAGACATAATCATTTTATTCATTTTCCTCTGCGTCCACTGCGCCTCTGCGAGAAAACAGGATGTTAAGGCCGGTTTATCGGCCAGTCGAAAACATGCAGCAACTGTCAGATTAAGTCATTTCAACACCGATTCTTGCTTATCGACACCCATTCTTGACTTCCGACACCTATTCGAGTTTTTTTACACCGTCTGTCGGAAAAGTTGTCATTTGTTGTTGATTTTCTTAACAGTTCGCTCTATATTTGTACTTGCCTCAAATGATAACGGCTAGCAAGCAGGACGAATTATTAAGTAAAATCTAGTAATTCAATGGCTTATATCTGTTTCTCAAATGTCTACAAAAATATCTGAAATCCAGTAGCCCGGGATTTCGGCTCAATAAATGAACTAAAGCACCCGGTAAATCACACAGATTTGCTCTAAATATGCGCTCTCAGGGGTGGCAATCTAAATATAGATTGCCACGTCCTGTTCATATTTTAACCAGCGCAATTGAATACTAACTGGCTTCTTTTTGTTGGAGACGCTGAATGAGTGCTCAGATTCATAAACTGAAAGCAGGCGATCTTGCCAATGGCAAACCTGCCAGCAAAAAGACCGCAGAGTATGATGCATTAATCCACAATGTATTCAATCGCCTGAATGTGCATCTGCTGCAAAAAGTTTCCGATATGCTTAATAGTGCTGACAGCAGTTTAAGCATGCTATCTGAAAGCGCCGAGTCCAGTGTAATGAAATCTAAATACCTGGATTTGATGCATATTCTACGTGTCGAACGCAATAATATTGATAAAGCATTCTTCATAGCAATCAACGACAAGATCAATAGCAACTTACAATCACAGGATGATGAGCTGGCACTGGTCGACCAGGATGAAATGGAAGAAATGGTTGCCATAACAACAATGTATTCCAATGCGATGAATAATTATGGCCAGGAAGTCAATAACCTGGAAGCCCGCTTTGAATACCTTGAAATGTCTTCAAACAAAAAGATTCCAAAACATTCAATAGATCCCAGGCATATCTGCGAAGCTTTTCAAACCACACTTAAACAAGTTGATATAACACTGGAATATAAACTTCTATTGTTCAAACTGTTTGACATGGAAGTAAGTTCTCGCCTGGGTGACATGTATAAATCACTCAATCAACTGTTCATTGATGCAGGTGTAATGCCTGAAGTTGTCTATAAGGGCAAAAATCTGGATTCTGATACTGGCACTGAAGACGACGGCTCTGACAATATTTTACATAATGATAAAGGTTTTACAGTTCGTGAAGCCAGGTATTATGATCCGCAACAGAACAAATCCAGCAACTTCATTCCCCGCTCACAGGAGGAGATAAGTTACTTCATCAGTCAGTTCATGAATGGCTTTACCACTGCGAAAGGTGAAGGCATTCCTGAATCTTTCTCGACGATACCGTCTGACAAGGATAATCATAATTGTTACTCGCGCAATGACTTGATGAGCGCGCTGTCAAAACTGCAGAGTAAAGCAATCGAAGCGAAAAAACACGCTGCCACGATCGATACAGAGCAGATCAAGCGTGCAATCATGGCCGACATGGGAAGCATCAATGGCGGCGCTGTTACCAAGAAGGTCCATGTTCTCGATCAAAGAAGTATCGATTTTGTCGGAATGATGTTTACAGCTATTACCAAGGATGAAAGTATCTCCAAGGTCATAACCAATTTACTTATGCTGTTGCAAATCCCGGTGATTAAAGCCGCAATGCTGGATGAACAATTATTCTCACAGGATGATCATCCGGCACGAAATACGCTTGATCTTATATCCGAAGCAGGCAAGGGTGTTACTGAAGAAAATAACAGGGTATACATCGAGCTGGAAAAAATCGTTGATGGCATTTTGCAGGAATACGATATTGATGTCGCCAGCTTTGAACGTTCAGTCGATGCGCTGCAAACACTAATAAGCACTGAAGAAGAACTGGCTGCAGAAAATGAAAGGCAGGAACAGCACGAAATCATCAAACAACATGCAAGAGAAGTTGTTCTGACTGAAATGCGGCATTTAACAACAAATAAAAAAGTACCAAAAAATGTTCAACCTCTTGTTCTGAAACACTGGCCGACCATGATGTGCAATCGCTATGTTAATCATGGAAAAGAAAGTAATGAATGGCTTTTATCGCTGATGTTACTCAAACTTTTAATGCGATGTCTGCAACCAGTCAACAGCAAGTTGCAGTGGCAAATGCTCAACGACAATCATGAGCCACTGATAGAAGCCGTAAATGATGAATTATATGAAGCCCAGCAGGACAAGGAAGAAATTGACGCCCAGATATCTGTTTTGAAACAGACATTTCTGAAAATGCTGGATGACTGTGGATATAAACTCGTTACAGAACCGGCTGCAGAGTCAACTGAACAGGCTCCCGATGCAGCACCTTTTGTTGAAGAAGATAACATCGATGCCGCAACTGAAGAATTTGATGACAACGAGCAGCATGAAGAAATTGCGAAAATTGAAGAACAGGCAAAAATTGCCAAAGAAAAGATCTCAAAATTACCCAGCGACCTGCATCCCGGTGTATGGTTCGAAATATTCAATGGTGAAGACAAGCCTGTTCGCCGCCTGAAATTATCCGTAGTACTGACTGAGGTGGCCAGATTGATCTTCGTTGACTGCCATGGCGTTAAAGTAATAGAAAAAGATGCCGGTGATTTCGCCACCGAGCTGGAAAAAGAACAATCCAGGATTATTGCTGATCACTCAACATTTGAGCATGCACTGGGTGCCGTCATTCACAAATTAGCGGCTTAAGGACAGGAAAGAGGGGCGAGGAACGAGGGTACAGGGAAACAATCATAATAGAATAAATTTTCCTTGTACCCTCATTTTTAATTCAATCAGCTGTTGTGTATTTTCTCTCGCAAAGGCGCAGAGCACGCAATCTAAACGTATGTCCGCAGATGAACGCAGATAAACACAGATTTTTTTATGCTGTAACTCCTGTAAATATGCAAGTCCTGTGACTTTGATAAGCTACAAATAGAATAACAGTCCGCGAAAAACGCAAAGGACGCAAACAAAACAAAAACATAGCTAAAAGATTAGGCGCTTTTCGCGTCCTTTGCGTTGTTTGCGAACAAATAAAGTGTTTAATATCTGTGTTTATCTGCGTTCATCTGTGGATTAAGCTTATGATTTGCGTTCGTTTACTATAAAAAACCCTGTGTTCCTCTGTGAACTCTGTGGTGCAAATATTTCTCTGACTGCACTACCTGGCACGATCACGAATTTACTCACTTCGCTTTATCCGGCTACAAAATCAATCAAGCGTTTCTTTGCGATCTTTGCGCCTTTGCGAGAGATAACAATTAAGTACCTTTTTTTTATGTAAGTCCTGACAATTTGGCATTAATTAATTAACAAATATTTAACCTGAATCAATTGAAATTTCCCGATATTTTAGTATATTAACGACTACTTATATTTAATAAAAATTACTGTTCTGAGGTGAGAGACATGGCTGTAAGAATACTTATCGGGGAAAACGAAGATGTGAAAGAATTGGCAGAAGAATTTCCCCAGGAAGCTTCAATAATTGAGGAAATGCTAAAAGTTGCTGAATCCGATGCTGAAACTGAAGAGGAAGAAACCGAAAGCGTTGATGCTTGATGCGTAGCAGTACAGCTTGGAACCAACATATCTTGAAATATAGATTACGTGTAATAGTCAGGATTAAATCTGACAGTCAGTGTCATATTAATTCAAACTCCGACTATGATTTTTTGTCATTACAGCCGGGATTGGCTATATAGAAAAGGTTATAGATATTTACTCTCGCAGAGGCGCAGAGAACGCAGAGAGTATTAAATTGTTTTCCGGGTAAAAAACACTGAAAACCTTTGCGTGCTTTGCGCCTTGGCGAGAGATAAAGAATAACAAGTATTAACTCTCGCAAAGGCGCCAAGTTCGCAAAGACCTGTTTTGATGAACGAATATAAAAGTCCTCTGCGTGCTCTGCGCCTCTGCGAGATAACAGGATTTTGAATCTACAGTACAGGCGTATGCCGACGATGTGAAATCTGGCCGTGTATGCCTGATCGGGTCGTGACCAGTACACATGATTTTATGTGACTCGGCGTCCTTGCCGGAAAACCTGTCATTTTCACCAAAAGGGCGAATGCAGAGGTGATATGGTATGATTTCCGGCGATATTAATTGCCAGATATTAAATGACATGTCACGCCATCTTTTGACTGTTGCCATTGCCTTGACACAACTCACTCCCGCTTTTGCACAGGACTATGAAATCACTCCATTTATTGGATGGCGCACCAGCGATTCACTGGAAGAAGTTAGTACCGGCGCACCGATTAATCTAGACGAAACAGGAAGCTTCGGCATTATATTGTCGCTGAAAAAGGATAACGAAACCAACTACGACTTCCTGTTCTCAAGGCAAAACACTGAGCTGCAGTCAACTACAACACCGGGCTATACAGAAGCTCTCCGGTTTGATTATTATCAGATAGGCGGAACTGTATTCTACGATCACGGCAAGTTGCACCCATTTATAGCGGGTGGTCTCGGCGCAACACATATATCACCCGCTAACGACAATTTTTCATCTGACACAAATTTCTCTCTGTCAATAAGCGGCGGGCTCAAATTTTCGATTACACAGAACCTGGGGCTACGCCTGGAGGCACGCGGCTACGGCACTGTAATCGACGGCGGTGGTACCATCTTGTGCTCCGGTGGCTGTGTAGCCCAATTTACAGGCAGCCTGTTCATACAATTTGAAGCTTCTGCAGGCCTGTCAATCGCCTTCTGAATATACACAGCAAATCCTGCAACCGCATCATCCATTGATGCGCCTGAACATGGCTGCAGCATCTAAACTTAGACAATCGTCTGAAATCAGTCTTAGTTTATATTAAAAGATTAATCTCAATATATTCAAATAGATAAATACTATACTTAACTTAATTAATTGTTAAATATTTAACCAGAAATTGACTTAAATCAAACTATATTATAGAATCCTAATATTCATTTTAAGTACAAACGAGGTATGAATATGACTTTTGAACTTAAATGCGACCAGCTTCGCGATCTCGTAGAAAATGGCGGCCAGTTAATCGATGTCCGCTCCAACAACGAATTCAGCCAGGGCGCATTGAAAAATGCCGTTAACATGCCTTTAGAATCCATTCCTCAACACGCTAGCGCTAACGCAATTGACAAGGACAAACCTGTTATGTTGTATTGCGTCTCCGGTATGCGTGCCAACGTCGTCAAACAGTTCCTGGAATCCCTGGGTTTCAACCAGGTACATAACCTGGGTGGTATCAGTCAGCTTGCACATTGTTAAGCATGGAATTACGCCAGTTATTTGACGCGGAATCCAGCACCTACACCTATTTGTTGTGGGACGAGAGCACTCGCGAAGCTGCATTGATCGATTCTGTCGATACCCAGATAGAACGGGATCTGCAGCTCATCGAGGAACTCGGGCTTGAGCTCAAATACACGCTGGAAACCCATATCCATGCGGACCATATCACCGCTTCGGGGAAAATCCGCGAACGACTTGGCAGCAAGGCCGTCGTACACAGCAACAGCAGGTCAGACTGCGCAGACATACTGGTAGCTGATGGCAATTCAATTAAGCTGGGTAGCCAGGAAATTAAAATCATGGAAACACCCGGCCACACGGATACCTGCATTAGCTACAGCATTGACGGCATTGTGTTTACCGGTGATGCCTTGCTAATACGCGGCTGTGGCCGCACAGATTTCCAGGCGGGCGATGCCGGCCAGCTGTATGACTCGATCCATAACAAACTGTTCAGCCTGCCGGACAACACCATCGTGTACCCGGGGCACGATTACCGTGGTTTCCGCTGTTCCACTATTGGTGAAGAAAAGGCCCACAATCCGCGCCTTGGCAAAAACAGGCCAAAACAGGAATTTGTTGATTTAATGAACTCTCTGGATCTTGATCCGCCCAAGAAAATAGCCGAAGCTGTACCGGGCAACCTGGAGTGCGGCCTTAAACAGGGCTGATCCGCATAGTGTACGAAGGCGGGCAAAGAGGTGAATACCATGACTTACCAGATCAACGTAGAAAACATCAAGTGCGGCGGTTGCGCAGCAACCATCCGCTCAAAACTTGAAGCAATGGATAGCATCGACAAAATTGATGTCGATATCGGTGAAGGTATCGTTAAAGTCGAAGCTAGCGAAGATACCCGCGAAGCGGTAACGGCCAAACTGCTAAAACTTGGTTACCCGGAATGCGGCACAGCAGAAGGTATCGCAGCAGCCAAAGCCAAAGCCAAATCATTCGTCAGCTGCGCCGTCGGCCGCATCAGCGGTGAAGACTAGCCCGCACCAGGCTGACTTACCCTGCACAAGCATGAACTCTCGCAGAGGCGCAGAGCACGCAGAGGACTTTTATATTCGTTCATCAAAAAAGTCATTGCGAACTTGGCGCCTTTGCGAGAGTTAATACTTGTTATTCTTTATCTCTCGCCAAGGCGCAAAGCACGCAAAGGTTTTCAGTGTTT
>CAZRKQ010000078.1:0-37836 GCA_964600755.1 uncultured Thiotrichaceae bacterium | reverse complement strand
TGGTCCTGGTCTTGATCCTGGTCCTGATCCTGGTCCTGGTTCTGATTCTGCTGTTGCTCTTGCTGCTGCTGTTCCTGCTGTTCCTGCTGTTCCTGCTGTTCCTGCTGTTCCTGCTGTTCCTGCTGCTCCTGCTGTTCCTGCTGTTCCTGTTGTTCCTGCTGTTGCTGCTGTTGCTGTTGCTGCTGTTGCTGCTGTTGCTGTTCTTTCTTCTCGTCTTCCTTCTGTTCCTCTTCCTTCTGCTCCTCTTCTTTCTCGGCTTCCTCTTCCGGGGTGGCCTGGGCCAGCATGATGCGGGCAAGATTCTGGTTGTAGTTCGCTGCCTCGTGCTTGGGATTCTGCTTCAACACATTGTTATAGGCGCTGATTGCCTTATCATAGTTGCCGGCGCGAAAGTGGCTGTTACCTTCGTTGTACTTTGCCGCCTCGCGCACCTCCTCCCGTTCGACCTGCTGGAAGGACCGTGCCGCTTTCTGGTATTCACCGACCCGGTACTGCGCGACTCCACGACGATATGAATCCTGGAAAGTATCGGCGGCCTCTGCGTAGTGGCCTTCATCGTACAGGCGTTCGCCCACCTGCTCCTGGTTTTCGAACAGTCCGGCGGGCGCAGGACTGCTGAAGCCGATCAGCAACAGGCTGCAAAGCAGGCTTCGCAACAGGCCTCTCATGGTGCCTTCTCGCTCAGGGAGACGCGCGGAAAACGCCGGTACAGGGGCAACACCAGCAGCATGGCCACACCCACCAGCCAGAAGTAGCGTTCATTCCAGATGCGGGTTTTCTGGTTGGCGACCACTTCCGCATGGCTTACCTGGCCGATGCTGTCCAGCAGCGTAGCGGTATCCCCATCACGGTAGTCGGCACGTTGATAGATACCGTTGCCGACTTTGGCCAGTTTTTTCAGATTCTCCTCGTCCAGCCGGGAGATCACCGGCGAACCATCCTGCTGGCGCAGGGGGCTGTTGCCTGCTCCCGGCACCGGCCCGCCCTCTTCAGTACCCATACCCAGCACATGCAGATGCACGCCCTCACGGGTCAGGCGCTTGACGTATTCTTCTAGATTGCCATCACCAAAATCCCCGTCAGTGATGAGCAGCAGGTGCCGGCTGCTGTCCTCCGGTTGTCCGGCCAGCATCTGTTCCGCGCGCGCAAGGGCTTCGGTGAGCCGGCTGCCCTTGAGTTCGACCAGGTCCGTCGACAGGGCCGGCAACAGCACCAGCAAGCTGTTGGCGTCCTCGGTCAGGGGGGCGATGATATGGGCCAGGGTGGCAAAGCCAATCAAGCCCAGGCGGGAATGGCGATTGTGTTCAATCAGGTCCTGTATCTCCTGGCGTGCGCGGGTCAGCCGTGACGGGCTGATGTCGGTCACGTCCATGGAGCGGGACAAATCCAGCAGGATGACCAGGTCGCTGCCGGGGCGGAACAGCTGCACGTCCCTGAAATCCCAGCGCGGACCGGCGATGGCGGTAACCAGCACACACCACAGTGCGCTCCAGGCAAGGAAACGCTGCCATTGCTGACGCGGTGGCAGGTCGTGACGACCCATCAAAAAGGGTAGCAGGCGTGCATCCGCATAGGCCCGGTAACGCTCGGTGTGCTCACGGGGCGATGTCATGCGCAGCCACAACCATACCAGCAACGGCGCCAGCAGGAACAGCAGCAGCCAGGGGTGGGCAAAGTGAAAACCGGCCTCAGGCATGTTGTCCGCCCCCTACAATGCGGGGCCGCCCTTCCGGAAACAGCCCCAGACCCAGCAGCAGCAGCAGGCTTAAACCCAGCGTCCACGGATACAGGGGATGAGGAATCATGACCGTGCGGGATTCGGCACGGGTCTTCTCCAGTTCATCGATGCGCATATAGATCTCTTCCAGCGCATGGGTGTCAGTGGCGCGGAAATAGGCACCGTTGGTAATACCGGCGATATCGCGTAAAACCTTTTCGTCCATGCCCAGGTCATCGCGGGCAGCGAGGCGTCCATCTTCAATGATCTGCACGCTCTCCTGTGTGCTGCCGACACCAATGGTGTAGATTCGGATCCCGGCACGGGCCGCCAGCCGGGCGCCATCCAGGGGCGGGATAGTACCGGAGGTGTTATCACCGTCGGCGACCAGGATCAGCACCCGCGACCCTTCCGGACGCTCACGTAATTTCTTCACCCCCAGCCCGACGGCATCTCCCATGGCGGTGCCCTGACCGGCGATGTTCGGCACCACGTCAGCGAGCTGCTGGCGCACCGCATTGAGGTCATAGGTCATGGGCGCAATGGTATAGGCCTGGCTGCCGAAGATGATCAGGCCAACCCGGTCGCCATCCCGGTTGGCAATAAATTTGTTCAACACGCCCTTGAGCACCGCCATGCGGGTGACCTGGACGTTGTTGACGGTAAAATCCAGGGCCTCCATGGAATGGGATGCGTCCACCGCCAGCATCAGGTCGTAACCCTCGGCACGGGTCTCGGTATAGGGTTCCAGCCATTGGGGGCGCATCAGGGTCAGGGTCAGAAACAGCCACAGCAGCCCTAACAACAGGCCATGGATGCGGCCGCTGATGGCGGCCCGCGGTCGATGGCCGGTAAAACACGCCTGCAGGTTAGTAAGTGAAGGATGTAACAGCGTTTCCTGTCGGCCTGCCAGCGTTTCCGCCTGTTCCGGATCCGTGCGGGGCCATAGAAACTGTATCAGTAACGGCAGCACCAGCAGCAGCGCCATCCACGGCCACTGAAATTCAAACCCCATGGCCCGTCTCCTGGCCCAGCGGGCATGCTCTGGGCTGGGTGGTCCAGGCCAGTGCGGCGTCAATCAGACTATGCAGTTCCGGCTGGTCACCGAGCTCACCGGGCGGAGCATAGGGAAGATCCAGCAGCAGATGACCTTGTTCGCGCCAGTCGAAGCCGTCGGGATCATGATCCGCAAGCCAGGCCAGCCAGGGCTCGCCGTTAAGGCCGGCGCAGCTGTCGCGACCACAGCGGGCAATGGCGATGCGTCGCAGCAGCTCCGAGAGTCGGGCCGCCAGGATCTTTACATCAGCTTGACCGACCTGCTCACGCAGGGTAGTCAGCTGGCGGGCCGCGTCCCGAGACCATCCGTAGCGCGGCAGATAACGCTGCCAGTCGGGTCGCCAGCGGCGCAGGCCGATGAACAGCAGGATCAGCAGGGTCATGCCCGCCAGCATCAGCCACCAGCCGGTTGCCAGTGGCCAGATGCCCACCGGGTCCAGCTCTTGAATATCGTGCAGCCGGTTGGCCAGGCTCTCGGGTGTCACAGGTAGGCCCTTGAGCGGGCTCGCAGTGCGAGACCGGACATCAGTGAGTAGTGCACATCGTGGGAAGTTTGCACCGGGATCACCGCTACACCCAGCCGGTTAGCCAGCTTGATCAGAGTCGCGCGGCGGGCCTCCCAACGTTCGGTAAAGGCGCGCTTGCCATCGGCGTCGTCGGTATCGATTTCCACCATGCGTCCTTCGGCATCCCGAAACAGCGCCCTGCCCACGGATGGAATCTCCCGGTCAGCAGGATCATCCACAGGTATCAGCACCACCGAGTGTTTCTGACAGACCTGGCCCAGGGTCTTGTCCAGTCCCTGCAGGTCACTGTTGAAGTCGCCGATCACGAAGATCAGGCTGCCGGTACCGCTGCCACGGTCGGCCCGTTTCAATACCAGGTCGATACAGTCGATGCCGCGCTGGGCCCTGCGCACCGGGTTGGCCATTTCCTTGAGCAGGCGCCACACCGCACGCCGGTCCTTGGTTGGCTGGAAATGCACCAGGCCGGTATCGGCATCACCGAACAGCATGCCGCCGACCCGGTCGTTGACACTATTGGCCGCCCAGCCCAACAGGGCGGCGGCACGGGCAGCCTGCACTGACTTGAAAGTGCCGCGGGTGCCGAAAAA
Organism: uncultured Thiotrichaceae bacterium; assembly: GCA_964600755.1. GTDB lineage: Bacteria > Pseudomonadota > Gammaproteobacteria > SZUA-229 > SZUA-229 > JABDQW01. Next base: position 33,949 of record CAZRKQ010000078.1, on the reverse strand, counting down.
CATGTGTGGACCGTGATCCACACACAGCACAACGCTGCGCTCGCGCTCCTCGCGGTAAACCTTTAGGTGGGGTTCGTTGGTGCGCGCCGTGACCTTCCAGTCCATGTTGCGGATATCGTCGCCCTCGCGGTATTCCCGCACCTCTTCGAAGTTGAGTCCCTGGCCGCGGAACACCGAAGCGTACAGGCCGCTGAAGGTGGTGTTTACCAGGTGGTGAGAGGCGAGTCCCAGGGTGTGCGCCTGATGACGCAGTTCAAGCAGCTCATCCAGGCGCGGATGCATCTCGTCTGTCATGGAATAGCGACCAGCTCCAGCAGATGTTGTATGAAATCATCGGTGGTGATGCCTTCGGCTTCGGCTTCGAAGGTCAGCAGTATGCGGTGTCGCAGTATCTCCGGAGCGACCTGCTGTATGTGCTCCGGCGACACATAGGTATCACCGCGCATCCAGGCCAGGGCCCGGGCACAACGGGCCAGGGAGATAGAAGCGCGGGGTGACGCACCATAGCGTATCCAGCGGGCCAGGTCTTCGCTGTAGGCGCCGGGATTGCGGGTCGCCTGCACCAGGTCAACAATGTAGCGATTCAGTTTCGGGTCCAGGTAGAGCTCGGCTGCCGCGGCGCGCATGGCGAGTAGATCGGCCTGGGCAAGTACCTTGGCAGGAGGCTCTGGGGAAGCTGTCTGGCGGTTGTTGTCCAGCTCCAGGATTTGCAGTTCTTCGTCGTGGCTTGGGTGCTCCGCCCTCACCTGCATCAGGAACCTGTCCAGCTGGGCCTCGGGCAGATGGTAGGTGCCCTCCTGCTCGATGGGATTCTGGGTGCCCAGCACCATGAATACATCCGGCAGTTGATAGCTGGCCTGTCCCACCGTTATCTGGCGTTCAGCCATGGCTTCCAGTAGCGCGGACTGGACCTTGGCCGGCGCCCGGTTGATCTCGTCGGCAAGCACAACGTTGTGAAACAGCGGGCCGGGACGGAATTCGAAGGCACCTTTTTCATGCCGGTAGATATCCGTACCCACCAGGTCGGAGGGCAGCAGGTCCGGGGTGAACTGCACCCGGTGAAAATCCCCCTCGATGGCTTCGGACAATGCCTTGACCGCGGTGGTCTTGGCCAGGCCGGGCAGGCCTTCCACCAGCAGGTGGCCGTCACTGAGCAGACAGACCAGCATGCCTTCCACCAGCCGCTGCTGGCCAATCACGCAGGACGCGATGTGGTCACGAACCGAATCCAGTTTATCTCTGTCTACATTCTGCTTTTTCGATGCTTCTTTAACTGTTCTGTTAGTTGCTGGTGGGTTCATGAAGGACGCCTAAAGTGGGGATTCAGTGTGATATTTTTAATGCGATATGAACCATGATAGCGCAATCCGCTATGGAAAAGTGGGGTCAGAGCACAATTGTTTCTAATATTAATGAAAATTACGAAATACTATGCAGTGACCTGCTTTTTTGATATTTACCGTCGATTGGCTTGTACATTATGTTTTTGTGCCAACACAGGTTGTGATTTTTATTACAACAAAACGGAGATAATAATGCGTGTCAGATAGAAATTTTCCCTGGTATCAGAAAAACATTTCTCTGTTAGCCTGTTTTTTTTACTTGCGCAGATAAACGGAAGTGGCATTCAGATTAAAAGGGATCGCATCCAGGGCGGCCCGAACCACAGCCGTGATCAATTGTTCATATATGTAGTTTGCCTTCCCCATGCTCGCGTTTGCAGCAAGCACAACAGTCAAATCAAGATCCGGCAGGTGCATCATATCCGCCTGGTAGCCCGGGTCGATGCCGTCATGCGTGTACCAGCGTTGGCCCGCTCCCCAGGGATTGTGCTGCACGTAGATGCCCATTCCATACTCTGAAGGTGGATGACCTGATCTGGAAACATTCAGCATCTCCATTCGCATGGCCTCACTCAATATTGTCTCGGTGTTGAACAGCGATTTGATGAACAGAGCCAGTTCCCCCGGTGTGCTGTTGATGCCTGAATCCGGAAGCCCATAGTGGCTGTACCAGGGATAGGTATCGATAATACGACCGTGCCACTTGACGTAGCCGTGCGCACGATGTTCGCTGCTAACGGTTTCATCACCGTTGAACGTATGCTGCAGCCCGACTGGTTCCAGGATACGTTTGCGAATGAGCTTTTTGCGGGGCTGTCCGGTCACCTGTTCGATAATCAGGCCCAGCAGGATGTAATTGCTGTTCGAGTAATGATAATCGGTGCCCGGTTCAAACAGCAGGGGCTTGTCATATATATAAGACATGACATCGCTGTGGGTCCATTGCCTTTGCGGGTCCCGGGCAAAATCGGAGCGCCAGGCCCTGGCATCATTCATGTAATCAATCAGGCCCGAGGTATGGCTAAGCAGCTGGCGCAGCGTGATTTTTTCACTGGATGGAATGCGCTGCGTCACGTCACTGTGTAGCCAGGTGGTTATTGGCGCCTCCAGGTCGAGCCGCCCTTCATCGCAGAGCTGTAACGCGATGGTCGCGGTGAAGGTCTTACCAAGGCTCGCCGTGTACATGACATGGTTAGTCGTAAGCGCTTCGCCTGTGATCAAATCCGCCACGCCGGCTGCGCCCTGGAAGTCGATCCCGGGCCCCTTGATTCGCAACGATACGCCCGGCAGTCCATTCCTGACGGCTGCATCGATTAAGGACTGAAGACGTGCGTTATCAGCAAGCCTGGCGGTGTCCGCGCGCGCAAAGACGCCCGGCCGGTCATGTCCATGTCCCGGCGCCGGTACCAGCAACACCTGCAGGATGAGGAAAAGTAAAAGTGGTCGGCGACAGAAAGATCTGGTTGTCGTTTGCATGGACAAGGCTGTCTAACTGAGCGTATTCAGGTTCAGAGTAAAAACCAATCTATCTAATCAATGATACGAATGCATCGCTTGTGTCACCAGCCCATGTTATTTTTTTATAACATAAATTTGATACGTGCTGTGACAGGAGACGCACTGGGATAAGGTATCACCCAGTTGTGCCAATGTGTGTTGACTGTCGCCCAGCGATTCGGCATCCAGTGCAATCTGATCGAAATTACTGTGTACCGCATGACCCAGTTTGCGGAACCCCTGTGGTAACGCCTGCTTGAGGTCCGCAGGCATATGATGCGACATTGAAATACCCAGGCTACGCGCCTCGCGGCTGACAGCTTCCATGTCGTCGCGCGACAGGGCATCCGTCATCTGCTGCAATCCGGATAGAAATTGCCGCATCTCGGTGAGCACCAATGCACGATGCTGTGGTGAAAGCTGGATTACAGTGCGTGTATCAGCCTCCCCTGCAACCGCGATTGAGATAAACGCAAACAATACTGCAAACAAACAAGTTATTCTTTTCATGCACATACCAAATTAAATAAGAAAAAGGAGTCTAACAGCTCTTCTTTAATACCTGATCCCGTTCACACAAACTAGCAGCCTGTCCCCTATTTATGTCACTCCATCCCCTTTTATGCAAAATAATGATCGAAACTCAATCACTACTCGCGCTTTTATTTCGATTTTCACTACTATAAAAGCATGTGATTTTTTTCACTGATGCAGCGTCCGCTGCATTAAATGATACCCAAACAGTGACTCACTTTTCTGAGGATATCATTATGCAAACACAGATCAATGGTAAGCAGCTGGCATTCAACGAAATGGGCTGGCTGGAGAACCGCGACGCCTGGGATGAGGATGTTGCAGTCGAAATTGCCAAGTCCGTCAATATAGAGCTGACAGAAGAACACTGGAAGCTCATCAATATTGCACGCGAATATTTCGAGCAGTACAGCACCTGCTGTCCGCCGCGTGCTTTCTCACGTATCCTGCGTCAAAAATACGGCAAAGAACACGGTAGTCAGAAATATATTTACGAACTGTTTCCTGCCGGAGGCCTGGTGCAGTGTGTAAATAGAATAGCCGGGCTGCCTTGCCCATGCGATGGCAGCTTTTAGAAGCTTGAGAATTTAAAAGTCAAAGGGGTCGGAGCAGAACTATTACAACACTCCGACCCCTGATTAATATGTACATACCAATTTGATTAGAAATATATCAGGGACAGGCCACGTTTATCTCTGCTATATATTCCAGTTAAACATGGTCTGTCCCCTGTTATTTTCAGATTTACTATCGTTATTTCAATCGGTAGATTTATTCAGAACAGTTTACTCACACCAAAAGCAATGACCGTCTTATCGTAATTATATATATCAACAGTGGAGTCATTTTGAATATAATTTACATTGCTTTTAATTGACAGGGTGTTGTCGATACGATAATCGAGCAAAGCACCAAGTATCCATCGTGTATCATCGCGATCCACCGTGGCTGACGCAGGAAAATCACTGACACGATATGCTAAATCTCCGGTTAAATACCACTTGTCACTAAATTTATGGGTGTATTTGCCTCCCAATGTATGACGGCTTGGTGAATAATCATAGCTATACAACGATGTGACCAGTTCACCGCGGCTATTCAGCTCCGCTTCATAATATAGTTGCTGGTTACTTGTTACGGTATTCCGGTAATACCTGATTTGAGCACGCTGGCGCCAGCCCTCGAGGTAATCATAAATGGGGTTTTCACTGGTGAAATCATCATACCTGTATTGCAGGATAATTTTCGCATTGCCGGTTAATGGCCTTGCACCCAGCACATTCAGCTTGTAAAAACTCTGCAGATCATCTCCACCGAAAGTGCTGTTGCCATATTTAAGATGCGCTATCGTGTTCCAGCTGGAGAAGTTGTGCTCATTTCGCAATCCGATGGTGTAGAAATCCTGATCGAAACTATCACTATCGCTAAAATCGATTGTAAAAAACGCTGCATCCAGCAGCCAGCCTCGAGTTCTTTTCCCATGGACAACAAAATCCGCCGATGCATACACGTTATAAAATGTATCTTCCACACCTAAAGACACATTGTCAGGTGTAACACTGATGTTATCGTCATAGCCGACATTGGCCAACAGATAAGCGCCCCAGCGCTTACCCTTACCCGTCAGGCCGGCGATAGTCTGTTTAGATGCATCAACAATCTTTTTATCATTGCTGTTCGCTTCAGCATATTTAAAATGAGCCAAAGCCGCCTCAGTATTGCTCTCCTGCATCGCTATCATACCCAGGTTGAATTCAGCGAGGGCACGCTTATCCGGATATTCTGTAACGCGAGTGAAATATTTTTTTGAAGCAGCGTATTGCTCAATCTTGTAGTAGGCGCTGCCAAGATTGTAAAAAAGGGCTGCAGTCTCCATGCCTTGTTTCTCAGCCGATTCGAAACTGGCGATCGCCGAGTGATAGTCCCCTTTCTTGAAGAAATTTACTCCATCATTGTAATCTTCTTTTGCAGAAGCCAGAGCAACTGCCGAATACAGCAAGATCAGGGCTATAAATAATATTGACTCGAATGTCTGCAGGCGGCTTAAAAAAGACCGCGCATGCACACGGGATATATTGATTTGTATTGTTGCCATGTTGGTGGACAGCGAGATCATTAATTCAGCTGACCCGGAATTGAACTGGAAAACCAGTCCGGAGGCAACATTTTGTTGCCTCCGGTTAAGGCAAGTATATTCTGATATCTGTTATCAGATGCAAATTATGGCTATTCAGCAACGTTTTCCAGCAAATCGATGGTGTCTGCAGCAGCGGCTGCATCCATCGGCGGATCAGCATCGAATGCACCTCCAGGTTGAACCTGGTTTGCCTGCCAGCCGGCCTGATCCCGGGTTGCGGTAGACATTTCACTGTCGCCTGCAGCAGTAGTAGCGCCCATAGCATCCATATCCATGGTGACATGAGGCGATTCCACAGCCTCCAGTTGTTCCGTGACCCGATCAAAGTTTGGATTCATACCCTCAGAAGGGTGATGCGCAAACACAGTCGTTGCGGCCATGGCCATAAATATTGCAGTTGTGTAAGTCAGTTTTTTCATCTTAACCACCTCCAGTTTTCGTCTTACACTACATATAACGCTCAAGGCTGAAACCGGTTGACACGATCACACATAATTTAACGATGGAAAAGAGAAAAAGCGGTGGGGTGTGCATTCTTCACCATCGATTCCATGGCTGAAACTGTCCAGCTTATGCGTTAGACACGAATACAGGATGCAAATGACTCTCATTTGTCACCGACCCCTTTATTTTATTTATCTGTCCAGTGAACGAGGTGTCACGAATATCTTCATTATCTTCGCTGAAAGCTCGCCATCAGCAGTGATAGCAGCGGTCCATTTGGGTAGAGCCTGGGCAAGCCAGATCAGGAGAACGATCAAAATTGCCTTTTTTCCTGTCGAAAGTTTTTTGTACCGCTCGTGCAGCCCTGTATGTTGCCTGCCGGGTTCAGATTCGACCATGACACCTCATCAACTGGAATTGAATGTAGTAAAAGTGTACCAAAAGAGTCTGGCCCGATTGAAACTTAACTCGCTACTATATTAGACTCGGCAAAGAGAGATAAGCCCTTCAATTTTATATGTACTACTCGGAAAAGTTTAATAGCATCACGCATCTTGTTGGCGCCGTGCTGGCGATTATGGGATTGGGCGCGCTGATTACCGTTGCTGTCCAACAAAAGGATATCTTGCTCTTTACAGGCTTCCTCACCTTTGGCCTGACATTGGTCATGCTTTACAGCATGTCCACTTTGTACCACAGTTTTCAAAGCCCGTTTATAAAACGAGTATTCCAGCAACTCGATCATATTTCGATTTACCTGCTGATCGCCGGTACATATACCCCGTTCATGCTGGTGTCACTGATTGACAGTAACGGATTATGGATTCTGGTTGCAGTATGGGGGCTGGCCATCTTTGGCATCACCATGGAACTGACCCTGAAAAATCGCATTGAGGCACTTCAAATTATTATTTACCTGATCATGGGGTGGCTGATTGTGCTTGATTTCGATGCGCTTGTTAATTCGCTGCCGCAAATGGGGGTATATTTATTATTGGCGGGCGGCCTGGCTTACACCTTTGGCATTATTTTTTATGCTCTAGACCACAAGGCGCTGTTAAGACATTCTCATGGTATCTGGCATTTATTTGTTCTGGCGGGTTCCATTTTTCATTTTGTGGCAATCATCGTTTATGTTAGATAATCAGAAACAGTATCTAACAGGCTTTTAACAAACCAAACGGGTATCAATATCAAATGAATGAGACCATTGAAAATGGCATTCGTAAAAAGATCAATGACGTTACAAGCGTCTATTACGATGGTTACTGGATAAAATGTTATGAACCGCCGCTGGACAACCTCTCGGCAAAGAAAAGCCTGATCCAGTCATTAACACGTCGTTTGTTCAATCATATGGAACACGGCATTAATATCCCGGGGAGATTGCTCGATGATGTTAGGGCGGCTTATGAAACCGAACACGACCCTAGAAAAAAACGTGTAAAGGGAGCAATGCTGGCCGGTGCCTTGTTCAACCGTGCTGCCGATATCTTCACACACCTTGTCGAGCTGGAAGCCAGTGGCGTTGAAATACTTCCTGAGAATGACCTGATGCATACATGTGGCCAATGCCTACGGGAGGCACTGGAATTTGGCAACCTTGTTAAACACCGAAATGGCGACGAAGGTATCGATGAACTTTGGGGAGAACCTTTCAAGGCTTTCATAATGTCAGTTGATGACTTCTACGAAAGCCGATATATCAAGATCTCAATGACAATGAAAAACATCGATCAAGCGGCTGATTACATGGCCGGTTGTATCAGGAATGACCCGCGCTTCCCTGGTCTCGATCAGTTGATTCTTGAATATGCGAAGACTGCCAGACGCAAGTGTGAAACATTACGAACGGATGATGATATCTACGATGTCTGGTCAGATTTCGTGGTGGCCGGTGAAGCAGTAACGGATTTTATACCCGAACATAACGCCACGCTTTCCGATGGCCCTCTGATTGACATACTAGACGTCAAACATATGCTTAAAACAGGCGTCAGGCTGATTGCATTTATCACCCGTGCCCGTACACCAATGCCTAAAAGCACTGAACGTTATTTGAACGAATGTGCACAATACAAGAAGCGGTCACGCTGAAATAAGACTGGTTTTTTATTGCTGACTGGTTAATAAATAGAAAGGGGACTGATTTATTTATCAGCCACTATCACCACGCCCCCGTTTTCTCTGCAGTGTTCTATCAGGTTTTGTCGTTATGCTCCAGAGTTATTACTACTTTTCCCTGGACGCGTCCTGCTCCAAAATACCGCAGAGCATCAGCAACCTCACTTAACGGGTAGTATCTATCTATAACAGGTACGACTTTACCCACCTCAAAAAGCGCTGTCATAACATCCAGGCCCTTGTTTGGTTTGTGCAACAGCAGTCCCATTTTCTTGCTCTCGATCATTGAAATCCATGGTCCCAGCAACAGAAGCTGGTAAACCAGAGCCGAGCCACCTCCGATCATGACGTAAATTCCGCCGGGGCCTAACGCACGCCTGTATTCGAAAATCGAACGATATCCCGCAACATCAAGAACCAGGTCATAGCGCTGCCCATTTCTGGTGAAATCTTCTCGTGTATAGTCAATGACATGTTCCGCCCCGAGCGAGCGCACCATCTCCAGTTTATTCGCGCTGTCTACACCAGTCACTTCAGCCCCGAATGATTTCGCCATCTGCACCGCAAAGGTACCCACGCCACCACCGGCACCATTAATCAAAACCTTTTGCCCCGGCCGAACCTCTCTTTTATAGCGAAGCGCCTGCAGGGCCAGAAGTGCCGCCTGGGGTACGGCTGCTGCCTGCTCGAAAGTCAAACAGGCAGGCTTCAGCGCCAATGCATTTTCGCGTGCACATACATACTCGGCAAAACCGCCCCAACCGCTACTGCTCAGGTCCCCGAACACTTCATCACCCGTACGATACTGCTCTACCTTTCTGCCAACCGATTCAACCCGCCCCGCGATATCACACCCGAGTATGATTTTTGGCTTTACAAGTCCAAACATCAGGCGGTTGACGAAAGGCGTACCTCTTAACAGATCCCAGTCCCATGAATTTACAGATGACGCATGAACTTTCACCAGCACTTCATCGTCTTTTGGCACAGGCTTATCCACCTGTTTGAGTTGAAGAACATCCGGCGTTCCATATTCTGTGAATACAATCGCTTTCATGGTTTTCCTCCATGACTGCTTTGATCGTAAAACCATTTGTGCATTACCAGGGAATCGACATAGCCCCTGGAAACTAACAGAGTCAGGCCCTTGTTAGTTTCAATGGTGATAATACCTGGTTGTGGTTTGACCATCTGTTTCAAAAACCAGATGGTAATGCTGGTCTGTTCGAAGATAAGACCCTGGATGAGTGTCGAATAGATCAATAACCTGCTGGTGCGGGTGTCCAAAGCGACCGACATGGCAACTTATTCCCAGCACGGCCTGGTCCGGGCATTGATGAACCCAGGCTGGGTTTAATCCATCGAAACTACCATTAACCGAACCATGATGCGGCACCTTGAAGAATGAGGTATTGGCCGGGATCTGAGAAGCAACGTGCTGCCACACTTCTTTTTCTGCATCACCGCTCAGCAGGAAAACAGCATTACCCAGGGTTAGCGTCATTACAACCGAGTTATTGTTTTCGTCCGATTCAGATGCGTTCCCGCCAATTGGCCAAAGCACACCCAACTGAACGTCCCCTAGATCAGGAAGTATTCGACTATCATCTATTGCCTGGTGATGATCGACGTTGCTGGATCTTCGGGCATAACTGAGAAGATTCCCCAGACTGCTCCAGTTGCTGGATTTGGAGTACCAGAATTGCTTGGTACCGAACTCCTGCATTATTGCTTTCAGCCCCTGGCCGTGATCAGCATGCCCATGGCTCAGCAACACAAAGTCAAGAAAATGCTTTTCACTGCGGTAATCTATTCCTAGAGTCTGCAATCGTCTTTTGAGAAAATTCAGGGTAAAACGATTACTGGAAGTGTCATTTGAATCAACCACAGCGAAGTACTGATTCCCTTGATTATCCTCCGACTCGATCAGGATAGAATCACCCCATCCCACATCCAGCATTATCACGCGTAATTTCGACATTCCTGTTTCACCTACCTGGTTTGTGGCGGAAGTGGTTTTTCATTATTGTCCTTTTTCCGCAATTTTGTTTCAGGATTCTCGTGATACAGCTTCTGGTTAATGTCTATTTGACTCTGATTCCAACCTGAAAGAGCAGAAGTTTCACTATCCGAAAACTCCAGTATTTCCTGGATGTTGCTTTGTTTCATTTTGCGCAAAAATTCTTCTTCAGACCTTGCTTCATCCCTTAACATGTACGCCACTTTGAAAAGGTCATGCCCTATACGGTAAACGTGCCCACGCTTCGGTTTCACACCCGTTTTATCGAATAACTCATTTGGCAGCCAAATATCACTAATCTCTACAAAGAGTTCGTCGTTTCGCTCAATTTCATTAAACAGGTTGTCGAGTTTACCTGGCGCATCGAATAACTGGTCATCACCAGGTGGCGATGTGACTACACCTGACAGTCCCATCATGAAGAAGTTGAGATCAACATTCTGAGTGTGCAACGTCCATACCGAGGTGGACTCGCTATTCTCAATAGAGAAATATGTACAGCGCGTCATTCTGTATGTCTCAACGTCCTTGACTGTATCAACGGCGATTGGAATTGAAGTGGTGTCTACACCAAGTTCTTCGATATTCATATTTTGATTCCATTTATATTTATGAAAAAATCGATTCAGCACCCAGTATTAGACAACACCTGCTAACAAATTAAAACCAGAAGGATCAGACTCGATCTATTCCAGCTAATCGCTATCTTTCAACCAACCCTGATCCTTTTGATGTGTATTACCACATAATATGTAGTCTTAAATCAGCAGGCCTTAAAGATGGACTTTGTCATGAACGCGGGCATACACTTATCTGTGCCTGAAACAGGCCAACACATAATCTCTTCAAAATGGAGGAAGCTGATCATGAAACATCCAAACGATAGAATTAATAAAGGGGAGTCGGAAAATCACAAGGAAAAGCCGCGCATCATCGTAACGTGGCTGCTAGCGTGTGTCTTCGCGTTATTGCTGCTGCACACGGCGCAAACCAATGCCGCCATACTCACAGTCAACTGCGCAACAGGACCATTCGTAACAATCAATGGCGCCATCGCCGCAGCTGCGAATGGCGATACCATCATGGTTGAAGCATGTGCCGTACCGTATATCGAAAACGTCACCATAGCGGGCTTCACCAGCTTGCACGTTGTCGGCGTGACACCACCCGATGCGACCGGTGCCGGTGGCGATTATGGCGCCAAAGCGGCAGGGGTCGGTGCTGCGGTTAACTCGCTGACAATCGTCAACGGCGCCGGTCTTGGCGGCGCGTGCTTTGATATCCAGAACAGTACCGATGTAAAGATCCAGAACTTCAGCCTGGTCAACTGTGCGCTGGGCGGCGTGCGCATCAGGACTGCCAGTCGTGTGCTGGTACTCGCCAACCGCATAATCAGTCACCCCGGAGCAAATGGCATCCTTGCGATAAACACCGACGACCTCGTGGTCAGCAGCAACTTGATCGCGGTCACGGGTAAGGAGGGAATTTTGCTGGATGATACCCGCATAAGTACGGTTGCAGACAACTTCGTCATACGCGCTGCCGGTGCGGGCATACGTCTGAATGACGGCGCCAATAACCGCGTCGACAACAACGATGTTCGCTCCAGCGGTTTGCAGGGTCTGGTCGTTTCCGGCATCGAGGCGCGCATCGAGCGCAACAGCTTCAGCCAGAACGGGGCCGGGGCTGATATCCTGGTCGACCTGGCATCGATTAACGCCGACATCGTGGGCAACTCGGCTCCCGCCGGTATCAACGACAGCGGCGCCGGCACCGAAATGGCCAATAACTTCTGATGTTTTAGACAGGCGCCGGAGTCGGCCAAGCCGGCTCCGGCATCTGACACTTTAATAATGAGGACAGAGTAAATCACCCCTTCATTTATGATCCATTTGTCAGGTGTCACCGCCAGTCATCGCGTTTAAATTTCAATATCGACTCGGTGTTTTCCAGAATTAAATATTGAGATTCTTTAACATTAACTTTCCAGACACCTGCAATTGAAAACAACCTTTGCATGGAGCGATCCGCATCACATTGGTTATTCTTGAATTCAAATTCATTAAAAACAATTTGATCGCCAGATAATTGCGCAAAGCCATTGAATTGCTGACAACCATCGCCTCCTTCAACAAACAGGCGTTCGCCAAAATCAAGCACCGCTAATACTGGCCACTCTTTTGTATTTATTGAGTTATTATCGAGCGTTACCAGCACCCATCGATGATGCTGTAAATCGCCCTGGGTGACTACCCTGCTGGAATCACAATCTCCATAGACCTGAGTGATAGTAATCAGGCCGTCAGTATCGATAGCAAAACCCGTTCTTTTTGACTCTTTATCAATCTCGCCCTTGATAATCACACAAACAGGCTTGTAAAGTCCCGGCGACTTTTGCTGATAGATTTGCTTGAGTTGATTTCGAACCTGCTTGCCTGTATCTGGACTCAACCAATAACACTGCGAACTGATTTCCGGGCAAAACGTATTGACCTCATGACCCAGGATATAATTACCCCGATAACGTTGATTGTCAGAGCAAGAAATACAAGCCACGGTATTTACCAATAGCAACAACAGTAGAAGTGGTTTTCGCACAGGTTTGAATGGCCTCACTTTGGTCTTGAATCGACTCTGACGCTTTTGGTCTTTTGGTCTGCTTTTATTCCGGCGGCCCCCAGAGCAATTCATCTAAATCCTCAGCCTCATCAGAATCAAGCGGCACAACTTTGCCACCAATGAACTGCACACCCTCCTTCTCCAGCAATTCTTTCTGTTTATTATATGCCTCACTACCCGTTTCAAAAGCCAGCGTGCGATCAGACTTTACAACACGATACCAGGGCAGCGATTCAGCTGATCGACTCATGGCTTTACTCACCATTCTCGCATGATGTGGATAACCAGCTATGCGTGCAACCTGACCGTAACTCATAACCCGGCCGCTCTTTATACTGGAAACCGTTTTCCAGATTGCTTTATCGAATTTAAACCGGGACTCGGACATGCATTAAATTTATTAAATGGGTCGGAGTGATTTAATATTAATGACTCCGACCCCTCTTATTCATCAAAGACCTGGCACCGACTATTTTTTTCATTAATAAAATATGGCCAGCCATATGGTTTCGGAACTTGGACTTGTACTTATAACCCTGTGTTTTTTGTGTGCCGGTATATTTAAATAGTCACCTTGCTCGAGATTCACTACAGCTTCATTCTCGAAAGCAATACTTGCATTTCCCTTTAGCACCAGCACCCATTCATTCTGTTCCTGATCATACCAACCGGTGTCAGGCGACTTGTGTCCCATCGAGATAATACGCTCAATCTTAACGTTATTATTCTGCACAAGTAGTTCATATATCTCCTCGCTGAGATCATCCGGTATCTGCTTGTAGATATTACGTGTGTTCATCCTTTGATCCGGTCACCTGGTACGCATAACAATCCTGGTTTAGCAAAGGTGCCCGACCCCGCCTTTCAAAACCTGACCCCGCTCCTATTCTACTCATGGACTGATACGAAACTGGTACAAAATGTTGCGGTAAGATCCATCATTCTTCATCTGCTGTAATGACGCATTGAAATCGGAAATAATTTGCTCGGCATCGGGACGCTTGCGTGATACCGCGATTTTCAGCTGCCTTGTTGACAGGGCATCACGCGCAAAACGAATCTGCCTGATACCACCGGGGATCTTGTTATTCAAGGTATAGAGCGCAACTTGCTCATCTGAGACAGCGATATCAATATCTCCTGCCAGGAGACGCTGAAGGTTCTCCTCTATTGTGCCCGACTTGACAATCTCGATCGGCAAATTACTGTAAGCTCCCTGCGTATAAGCGTAGTCCTGGACGACACCAACCCGATATCCCTTCAACGCATCGGGTTTAGAGATCTTTATATCGCTGTCCCTGAGCACCAATAGTTTGATTCGGTTTTCAAATATCGGATCGCTGAAAACCAGGTCTCGGGCGCGATCCTCTGTAAACCAGATGCTTGCGATCACGTCATACTCACCCAAACGCGTCCCTTCGAGATCTTTGGGCCATTGAAGTAGTGAAAATGACGATGTGTAACCTGCTCTCTGCAGCACAGTCGTTGCAATACTTACTGCAACGCCATTAGCAGGGAGATCTCGACTGACATAGGGCGACCACGGGCTAGCGGTAACACGTAAATCTTTTGATTGTTCTGCGTGTACAAGTGCATGACTGGTTATTAGTGACAGGAAAGCAACGATCTTGAATAATCTCATGAAACCCGGCCTCTTAATTCAATGAAATAATAATGGGGAGAGAAATCGAGAAAAGGGCAGCATCCCCTATCCCCCTCACAAACCAATCGAGTCTGACCCTTTTGATCACCCCAAACACTCGAGTCTGACCCTTTTGATCCCTTTTGATCACCCTTTTGATCCACCTGTTTTAATGTTCATGTTGATTAGAGTTAAAAGAGTCAGATCCACTGCCGCCCCAATTCAACTCATTCTACTAAAACAGTGAGTAGCCCAGGCCAGCAACTGCAGATACTCCAATGACAGATACAATTCCAATCTTGAATCTAAAAAGGGCAATAAAAGCAGCGATACCAATCAGAAGAGAAAACCATTCGAATGGCTCATCAAATCCTTGAGGCCAGAGCACATGGTAGGCGAAAAAGACAGCCAGGTTAAGGATGACACCAACTACAGCCGCGGTAATACCTGTTAAGGGCGCTGTAAATTTAATATCATGTCTTGTGGCCTCGACTGCCGGCCCACCTAACAGGATAAACAGAAAAGATGGCAGGAAAGTAAACAGCGTTGCAATACCAGCACCTGCCGCACCAGCCAAAGCAAGCATTTCCGGGCCAAATATTTCCTTGGTCCAACCACCGACAAAACCGACAAACGCGACAACCATGATCAGTGGACCCGGGGTTGTTTCACCCAACGCTAGACCATCAATCATTTGCGTGCCGCTTAACCAGGCATAATTCTCTACACCGCCCTGATATACATAGGGCAAGACTGCATAGGCACCGCCAAAAGTAACAAGCGCCGCCTTGGTAAAGAACCAGCCCATTTGGGTAAGCGTGCCTTCCCAGCCGTATGTCACAAATAGCATAACCATCACGATGCCCCAGATAGAGAGGCCTATCATGGCAAACGAAATCAATCGGGCCCATTTGAATTTAGCGTGTTCTGGAACAGGCGTGTCGTCATCAATCAAGGCAGGCCCAAAAGATTTGCCTGACTCAGAATGATGACCGCCAGCCCTGAATTTTTCGGGGGCGATATGCGAGCCAGCATAACCAGTTAATCCCGCCATCAGCACGATATAGGGAAATGGAACATCAAAGGCGAAAATTGCCAGGAAAGCCAGAACCGCCATGACTCGAAGTACATTATTTTTTAAAGCCCTCGAGCCAATCCGATAGGCGGCAAAAACAACGATTGCCGTTACGGCTGGCTTGATGCCGTACAAAATGCCCTCGACCGCCGGGACATCACCATAAACCAGGTAGATCCATGTCAGTGCGATGAGGATAAACAGCGACGGTATAACGAACAGAACACCCGCAGCGATACCACCCCATGCGCCATGCATCAACCAACCGATATAGGTCGCTAATTGCTGGGCTTCAGGCCCTGGCAAAACCATGGTGTAATTGAGCGCATGCAAGAAACGATGTTCAGAAATCCAGCGCCGCTTCTCGACCAGTTCCTGGTGCATCATACTAATCTGGCCTGCCGGCCCACCAAAGCTGATAAATCCCAGTTTCAGCCAATAAAGAAAAGCCTCCATGAATGGTACTGGCTCAGGCCGCTCGGCAATTTTTTCCGAAATCGTTGCCATTTATTCTTTTTCCTATGGTTTGTTTTTTGTATTTGATAATCGAAAGGGGTCGAAGTGCTCAAAATTAAATCACTCCGACCCCTTTTATTCCGTAAAATTAAATCACTCCGACCCCTTTTATTCCGTTACTCTGATTCCAGTTAATGATTGATCAAAGCTGAATCCCTCCGCCCCCTATATCTGGATTTTCACTTATTGCTTCCCAAGTAAAGCGGTATGGCTAAAATATATTACAGGGGAATCTATTAGCTTGAAACCCAGATCCTGTGCTATGGATACTGTTTTATTGAATTCAGTTAATGTGACATGCACCTTTGGTTCTGTTAATAAAAGCTTGCCTGATTGATTAAGAGTCGAATAAACCTGTTTAAGGAATTTATATTCGTCCGGTGTTTCGTGCACCATCCAGAATGTTAAGGCGAAATCCACTTTCTCGCTTATTCCCATGTCATTTTCACTGCATAAAGATGTTGTGATAATGCTGGATACGCCTGCTTTTTTTGCACGCTTTATCAAAGTGTCCAGCATTTTTTGTTGAAGATCAACGGATATTATTTTTCCGTTTTTACCAACAATCCTGGCCATACCAATCGAGAAATAACCCATGCCGCAACCAATATCGATGGCAGTCATTCCTTCATGTAGATAAGGGGTAAATATTTTTTCCGGATTGTGAAAGATACGTCTTAATGGATTATCGAAAGTATATGCAAGCCACCAGGGGCAAACGTGTTTTTCCATTGGCGAGTAAACCTCCTTCTATTTGTATTTTGCGTGAGGTCTAACGGATCCGAACCTGGTTGCGCAGGTCATATTTATAAAACAGGTTCTTAGAACAATTAACTCTAGTATTAGAAATAATTGCTCTGTGACCCTGTTTTTCACTCTCTTAATTTTAGCCATGTATTTACTACCTGCTCAATGGGTATCCACGATCGATACTCCTTTTAATTACCATTTATTTTGACCCAAGTCGGATAATGGTATTGGTGAATTTGAGAATTCTCAATGCAGCATGCAGGGCACCGGCGTACATATATAAGTAGAAGTAGCAGTTCTATGAGGGATAGTTAACAAAGGAGAGAAAGCCATGAAACCGAAAATATTTACCCTATTGACAATTCTGGTGGGCCTGTTTGCAGGGCCATTAGTGATTGATCTCAGCACACAGGATAGCAGCGGCCTGATAGGTATTGTAAACGCAGCCCCCGGTGGTATCCCGGGACCGCCCGGCGATCAGGGTGGTAGTGAGCCTCCGGATTACGGGGACCTTATCATGCTTTATCGCGACGCGAACGGTGTCCCCATCCTCACCAATGAAACTGACCTGTGCCAGCAGCCCATCGCTTTTCCGTCCGATACGTGTTTATTGGACTGCAGTGGACCAGACCCATGCCTGGTTCCCGTCAATGCGGCTACCTGTACCGTCGAGGTTGGTTTCGAAACCTGCACGCGTGAAGTCGAGTTCGGCCGTATCAACGAGGCACGCGCACCGGCTACAGTGCTTGAGGCCCAGCTGGAAGATGTCATCGTCAACCTGGCCACTGCTGACTGTATCACCCTGGATCCTGCCGGACGTCTTGTAACCAGCAGAGTCACAGAGGACGTAGTCTCGACAAACGCCATCGACTCGCCGCTTCAGAACCTGGCGATCTACAAGCAACTCATATTGACAGGTTTTCTGGGGGCTGAACCAGGAATTGCCCTGCCGGCTAATACACTCGATACCGCGGCCAGGGGTCTTGGCGTTGCCGTCGATAAGAGCGGCGAATTCAATGTGGATATGTTGGCCTACCTCAACCAGATTATGGGTTTGAGTAACCTGGACACGCCAACAATCCTTGACCCCAAGATATGCATCAATGTCAGGGAAGAGGTAATGGGCGCGATGGAAACTGTGCAGAAGTGCTTTCTGGACTACGGCGCCTATGGCTATGGCCGTACAGTAAACTTCGGTGCACTGCCTGCTCCGAAGTACATCCCCGAGCTTGTACCCCAGGATGGCTGGTTTGAGTACCTGGATCTGTGGTCCGAAGCAACTGACCTGGTCCCTGATCTGTTCTATATTCACCAGGGTCCCATCACAACAGCCGTGTTCGCAGATGAATCCTTCCAGGGCAGCAATATCGGCGGTTTCGCCCAGGCAGCCGACGACACCCGTGCGGTTATCAACTTCATGCACACCAACCCGGTACCAGCTGATTATGAGACCCTGGTACCCTGCGGAGCATCAGGCGACATCTTCTATGACGTTTCGATCAGCGAGCAGTCAGGTTTACAGGTACCCATGCAGTATGTGAACGGCACGGAAAGAGAATTTACCGTAACCGTCAATAACGAAAGCGCCTCTCCGGACGCAGCCTCCGGCACCGTCGTAGTGACCGCAAAGAGGAGTGGAACACCCATCGAAAGCTGGGTATTTGCTTTCACCGATCTCGCTCCGGGCTTGAGTACATCCTGGACCGAGCTTTTCATCATTGACCTCGGTCTTTCAACCACAATCACCTGGACGGCGACTGCCGAAGCCGAGTACGACGTAAATCCGCTTAACAACAGTGTCACCGCGACTACCAACGTCAAGAACGGTGGTGGTGGCAGGCCATAAATGGCCAACGCTGTCATACAAAAATCCCCGGGCCACAATGGCCCGGGGAGCGCATGAAATAAAAATAACAAGCGAAGTCAGAGAACAAGGATCAAGAAGAGAAAGGGGCCGGCTTATTTGAATCCAGCCAGGTGATACATTTCAAACGACCCTGACCCTTTTGGTCAGATCTGACACATTAAAAGCCCCTGTTCCCTATAATTACTTCACTCAGTATTTTTTGTGTGTATTACTTGTTATCTGCATACTTTAATTCAGTAATTTTGATGCGCATGGCGTTCGCTGGACGCTTTTATTTCACCAGCCAAGATAAAGACGAGGTCTGTAATGGAAGGCATAAGTGATATCAAGATTGTCAGCATCGATGAAATGCGCCCGCCACGTATACACAAGGAGCCCTATATCAACCTGTTTTACAAACTCACCCACAAAGCCCCAAAAAAATGGTGCGAAGACTTCAATCACCTGGTTGCGAAGGGTGACTACCCTGCAAAAATTGAACCGGCTACCGGTTTATTTATTGAAACCTGGGTGCGTAAACCCGAAGAAATAGAAAAAGCGCTGCAGGGACTCAAGAAAGCTGTCAGCACATGCAAGGAGGAATATATAGCGCGCATTCTTGCCGAAGCGAATGCCGCCGCTGATATGGGCCATGCACTGGAAGAGTCAGGAGAACAGGGACGCCTCAATAATATTATTGCCGGACTGAATTTCGATGAGTAGAAAATAGTGCCAGATGGCGATTGTTGCAGATATTTGAAATGTAATAGCCAGGATTCAATCTGACAGTCAGTGTCATATTATTTCAAACTCCGACTATGATTTATTATCAGCACAGCCAAGATTGGCCATATAGAAAAGGCTATAGACATTTACTCTCGCAGAGGACGCAAAGGAAGATGAATAAAATGATACTGTCTTTGCAAAAAAATAGATGGCACCTCTGCGTTCTCTGCGCCTCTGCGAGAAAACAGGATGTCAAACCTCCAGTAGCGGCTGGTTTATCGGCCAGGCAAAAATATGCAGCAACTGTCAGATCAAATCTGTACTACATTTGAAATGATTATTCTCTATCCTGATTTACTTCTCAGACTATTTTGTCGCCGATCCCTTTTATGCTATTAACGCCCTCACAATGACCACACCTTCCAGGCCGCCCCTGGCATAACTTTGCCAGCTGGATTTGTCCCCGACTTTAGATTCGATAATTTTTCTGAAGCGAGCTTCGTTTATATGCAATGTCTCTTCAATGTCATCCGCTCCTTTGCCCATTTCCAGGCTTTTGACGACTTCTCTGACAACGTACTCCATACCTTCATAGTGTTTCAGTACATTGGATGACCCGCTTTTTGTGTCTTTCGAACCAGCAGAATAACCACCAGCAGAATCATGAAGTTTCTTCCGTATAATTTTTAACTCACCGCGCAATGATTCCACATAATCCTTTCGCTTTATCATCTTTAGCATTCTTATCATATTCAGCCTCTTATAAGAGCTGGAGATTATCTCTGGCCCGGATTAAGTGAAATACACTGGCAATTAACAAAATACGCTCTTTCCATGCCGCAGTAAACACAATTCGTATTAGGACGCTGATTAATAAGGTGGATTTAAAAATAGCCCCGGTCATATATCGCAGCCCATACAGGTGCATCAGTGGCTTTGGCAGTATGACAGTTTCTTATCACCCTATTTTTCAGGCTTGCTTATACAGGTTTATGGTTTATTTGTTTAGTGAACCCAATGACCCTCATGTGCCACCAGGCATTTATATGTCTTTTATGTGCAAGCGACTTGCGGTATTTGCGATGCATTAGGCTCTCTTTGCATTGAGCCATTTCCGCTGAATCCAAATCTTCGATACCAGCTAATGAGATCAGCACCCGCCAATGTTCGCCTTCCACTGTATTGAGCATCTGCCTGTATACATAATCGGACGTCATATTCATCCGCGGCATTACATAAATAATTCATTATTTCAGATCCCTGACCATTGCCGGGCTTGAACGCACTAATGTGATAAACATCGACTTCAGCCGCGCCTGAAATATTATCAACCGACATCGCAATAAGGCCGATTGGTACCTGGCGATTATTTTCGTACACAAAAGGGCATATGGTCTCAGATCCGCTATTCACACCTACAGTAACAGCCGCTCTACCTTCAAATTGTGAATACATGTGATCCACGTACGCTGTAGCCTTTGTCATAATAGTTACCTAAGGGTTAAGCTATTGAATATCGTAACAAGCGACTCGACAAGCTGCTGCTTACCACTCTTGTCAGACATAATCTGTACACGGTTTGACCTGATTGGCACCTGCCTGGTACACGATGGCGGGTAATAAAAAAGGCAAGGCTGTATAGCCTTGCCCTTATATTTGCTAACAATAATTATTGTATTAGCAGCGGATTAAATAATTGATGCGTTAGACAGCAACAATATTTTCTGCCTGGGGACCTTTTGGGCCTTGTGTTATCGTGAACTCAACTCGTTGGCCTTCTGCCAGGGTTTTGAATCCAGAGCTGGAAATTGCACTGAAATGAGCAAACACATCTGGTCCAGACTGCTGCTCGATAAAGCCAAAACCTTTAGATTCGTTGAACCATTTTACGGTTCCATTGATTGTATTAGACATAATAATATCCTGATATTTAATTAAAAGTGTGCCAACAACTGGCATGAATAGCGGAAATAATTGGCTGGTACTTAAAAACTGCAGGACGGAGTATTACGAATAAAACGACGAAGTGGAGCTGATAAACAAGAGACTTTCTTTCTAGCTGTCGGCAAGTGTATACACATTCTTTAGAATGTCAATTAAAAGCAATAAAGGCTGCGAACCAATAAAGCAACAGATTTGTTTATTAGCCATTACCAACCAGGCCAAATCAACATAGAGATGAAGCTTTAGCCTGTTACCGAAAAATAAATTTGCTCCTTTTTATTTCACTCACTGGTATGACACACGCCTGGGGTATGTCACAGGCCTGACACCGAAGCCGGTTTCCCGGCTCCGGCACCTGGCCTGGTAATGAAAGTGAAGACTATGAAGCTTCCACGATCTTTGGCGCAGGCCAATCTTTTGATTCTGCTTCTATGGCTTCTGCAATCTTGACGGCATTGTACCTTGTGGTAGCAAAGCACTTCGAGCACTGTATCGTGTACTCGGGAAAACCGGCGCCACACTCAGAATACCGCTCTTTCTTTTCTTTATATTTTACATACGGCGTTGCCGATACTGCGCACCAGCCGGTATCCGCATATTGTTCTATTTCAAAATCATGACTATCGCAGTGTTGGCATTCCCAACCATGACCTGCAATAAAACTCTCTAAATCTTCCAGTTTCATGCAGCCTATGCTGTTGTATAAACTTTTGTTATTCATTTTGATATCCCCCTGATTGGTCTTATTATTAGATCCTTGCTGATGACCAGTCTGACCACGATCACCCCTCCCCCACTATCACTATCGTAAGCCAAAACGGGGGTGGAGGGAATATTTTTTAACCTTTTTTGATATTGATCAATATTTAATTCACCATCCCCTTTTATAAATCCAGCGAAGGGCCAAGCACGAAATCAACTGGCTCAAAACCCCTTTCTTCCAGTAAATCTGAAATATCATCCCAGGTGTAGTCCGGATTTTCTTCCGCCTTAGCTATCAGGCCGGTAACGTAACGAAAAGCTTCATGTTGCTCAAAATCGTCAGGGATTTGAATCAGGCGAATATTCACAGGTTCATTTGCGGGCAGTATCATTAGGTTGTCGTTCATTTCGTACTCCGAGTTCAGAAAAGGATATTTGGGATATTTGCGGCCAGAATAATAATCATAACGAAAAGTTATTGCTCTGATCCTGTCAATTTGTTGCCTGTCCCCTATTCCCCATGCTATTTCCCTTTCAGAATTGCTGTACCTGCCCCATGGTCACCGCGAAGTCGATACTAAAACGGGCTGTTTAGGCAAATGAGAAAAACCAGGGTAGAAACCGGGTCAGCGAGCAATTATTTCTAATATTAGAGTTGAATGCTCTCTGGCCCCACTTTTCATTTGTTCGCGATGTGATAGCTATAAATCATGAGTATTATCAGAACAATCCCGAACAGAAGAAAAGCAAAACTGAATTCAATTGTTTCATTTAATCCAAACATTATTCTTACCATGGACAGTAATGCGACGACGAGTATAGTTGGAATCAGTATCCAGCTTCTTTCCAAAGGCTTTCTGTCGGCTATTAATAATAATACGCCCCAGGAAAAAGCAACGGCCGATACCAGACCCATTGGATATTCAATCTCAGTCAATCCCATTCTTTCTGGAATTAACACTAAAACTGCGATACTGAAGTCCGCAATTGCTGCGGCCCAATAGCTGATTCGCAATAACAGGATTTGTCTTGTCATGATTTTCTATGCTGGATGATAAGGACGATACCAATCTTATCTTTAAAACAGCTCAATCAAAGATATTAATGTATCTTATTTATCACCGACCCCATTTATTTTTTAGCAACCACACGTGCACTCGCGACGTGCTCGCCTTCGGAGTTCATTTCAATCGATTCTTGGTACAATAAAACATCAAGCCCCGATACTGCTTGACGTAAATTGCCCGGCGCTACCCGGTAGTCTGAACTGGTCGGCCCGATCACCTCCCGGTCGGTGATCAGATGTTCCTCGCACAGAAGATAACCTCCCGGCGCCAGGCAGTCACACAGCCTGGAGATGAGCCCAGGATTGACGTACCACAGTACGATGATCACATCGTAATCTGTGTCGAACCGGTAAGCCTGATCCAGGTCCTGTTCTATCCAGTTAATTTTGAGACCCTGATTCTCAGCATTTTGCCTGGCCTGGTTCAGGCCCTCACTTGAAATGTCGATCGCATCGACCTGATATCCAGCCTGCGCCAGTAATAGCGAGTTGCGCCCGGCGCCACAGGCCACATCCAGTGCTCGACCCACAGGTAATCTCGGTAGCCACTCCTCGACTAATGTCACAGGATTATTCTTGTTATAGCTGCCCTCTGCGTAACGCTGATTCCATTTGATACGGTCTTGTTTGCTCATGGTCGGTGAAATAACAAATTTAAGGGGCTGAGGGGTTATGATTAGACCGGGTGAAGGGGTTTAATCCCTTATGTCTGCGCACACTCTGGTTCTTTATATTCTATTGGAGCGGGTGATGGGAATCGAACCCACGTAGTCAGCTTGGGAAGCTGAAGTTCTACCATTGAACTACACCCGCGTGCAAAATAAAGATGGTGGGATAATATTTTAACCATATAGATAAATTGATCGAAATTTAATCTCCGTCTTCTTTGGTTAAATTAAACGGAGTCAGGCATAAAAAAGACTGGCAACACTTTATGTCTTTTCCATGTTGTCGCCAGTCTATACTAGTCCGTTTTATAAAGTATATTTCCTTATCCCTTTACAATCTTGCGGTGACGCGTTTTATGCCACCGTTACTTTATGCCGCTTTGCCTGTTCCAGCTTTGGTACGATAACTTCAAGCATACCGTCCTTGTATGTTGACTCGGCCTTGCTGCCATCTACTTTAGCGGGCAGAGCCAGGGTGCGTGAAAATTCTCCTTTCATTGTTTCACTTCTGAAGTAATCGCTTTTTTCCTCTTTTATTTCTTCACAGGTGCTGCCCTTGATCGTAATCGCAGTGTCCGTTAACGAGACGTCAAGATCTTCCTTCTTCACACCGGCTATTTCAGCCCGCACCAGGATGTCATTATCACGTTCGACAATATCAACCTTTGGAGTTTTCAACTCCAGGATGCCGCGCCGCGACCATTCAGGTAACTCAAGGCGCGTGGGCTTGATCCAGTCACGCTGAAACAGCGATTCAAAATGCCGTTCAAGCTCCTGCATGCGTTCTTCCATTTCCCTGAAGAAACCATGCGGTTCAGCTTTCACCTGAACGTCTTTTTTAATGTTTGTGATATTTTTACTCATGACCCACCTCCTGATTATGTGCAATAAACTATCATCTCATCCCTATTGTAATTAGACCGCTAGCTACATAATCAATTGTCATCCCTATTAAAATCTTACCGCATCAATCCACACGAATATTGACGCAAGTCAAGTAAACTGGCCTTGGTAATTTTGATAAATATCAATCTATTAGAGCGATGTCCTAAACCGTATTATCCGCAATTGGTTGTCAATTCGAGGGCGAGAAAAGGTCCGGTGACTAATAGCAAAAAAGCAATACAAGGGATCAGACCCCTTTAATTACTTTTAGTCTTCACATGGTGGAGCGGAGGAGGATCGAACTCCCGACCTTCGCATTGCGAACGCGACGCTCTCCCGGCTGAGCTACCGCCCCGTGGATATTTGGGGTAAGAGTAATAACTATAACGAAAAGTTTTCACTCTGACCCTGTTTTTTTTCTTCGCTCTTTTATCTTAACTATTCACCGCTTTTCAATAGTCGGCACTGCACTCTTGCCGCAGTAAGGCGCTTTTCATCGATGATTTCAGGATACAGGTGCCTGTGATGTTCCACCGATATCGCCTGTATGCCCAGGTTTTTTTCGACATGCGCACGCTCATTCTTGCTCAGGCGTTGCAGCGTCAGCAAGGAAGGTGAGATCCACTCGAGATACTCACGCACCAGTGTTGCCTGTTCGGCTTCAGGCCAGTCCTCGGTAACAAGGAAAGCCGGCAATGCTTTGGCATCAATGCGAGTTCCATTGTTCTCGATGATGCCACTGTTGTCGTCCTGCCGTATCACCCAGTGCTTGTGAATGTTAAAACCCGCACGTTGCTTCACCTGTGCTTCAAGCTCGCTGGCAGCAGGAAACCTGCGCTGGCTGGGTACGCCGATAGCGCCGATACACGATGACCAGTATTTCGGTTCAGGTGAAGGCCGTTTACTGTCGGCAGTAACCGAAGCCAGCAGTGCCAATGGCTGCCGGTCATCGCTGTCAAACAGCCACAGTTCGTGGTTGTCCTCGAGCTTGAATGGCAGCTGTTGCAAGCGTTCGCAGATGCAATCGATCAGCGCGTTACACTGCTGAGTGAGAGGGTCACTCTCAAGATGTGGCGCCAGAGGCCGGCTCACCAGGCCATCTTCTAACGACCACAGACCGTAACGATATTAGGCTTCCTGCTTGTTGTTTCGATTCAGGCTGCCCCAGCCACCACCGTGTTCGGTGCGAACTTCGATGTCCCAGACCACGCCATTGGCACTAATCGCACGGCCACCGGCATTTTCAATGACCTGCAGCACGCCAAGAAACGGATTCACGCGCCGTATAGCATATGCACGCACGAAGCCGGCATCGTTTTCAGTATTAACCTCAGCTGGCATTGGCGAGCTTTTCTCGCAGCATGGAAATGAGTTTTTCGGCATTATCCTGCATCTCCGGAGGGATGACTTCGAACAGGTATTCAAGTTCATCGAGCACGGTTTCGATCTCACTCCTGCTCGTGAGATCATTCATGCGCACAGCAATCTGTTGCATGTAAGCGTAAGGGTCAACACCGTTCATAGCTATTCTCTTGTTTGTTTAACAGCATTCCAGGCTGATATGTTATTCGGCATAGTGTAATTAATATGGATTAAGTGGGGTCAGGTCATAATTATTTCAAATATTAGCGAAAATTGTACCCTGAACCCACCAGTTGCACTTTTTAGTGTCATCACTAAAGATGTATTATGAATTATAAAATGCACAGATCACTACACTGCTGATTAGCCTGATGATGAATTCCGGAGTAATAAATGACGTGCTTGCACATGATTTAATAATCGATGATCGAACGAGTGGCGATTTGAACTCTAACCTGGGTCTCGAATGGCGACTATTCACTGATAAAGTCATGGGTGGTGTATCCAGTGGTAATTTATCACTTGATACTTATGAAGGTAGAAACTGCCTGCGAATGCAAGGCGACGTCTCAACGGACAACAATGGCGGCTTCGTACAAATAGCCTTGTCATTGTCCAAACAAGAGTATTTTGATGCCTCGGCCTATGCAGGCATTGAAATGGAAGTAGCAGGAAACAATGAACTCTACAATATACACATTCGCACTGCCGGCCTGTGGTTTCCATGGCAATCTTATCGTTCCAGCTTCATGGCCACCGACAACTGGCAAAAAATTAGAATTCCATTTACAAGTATCAAGCCTTACAAAACAACGCAGAAATTTCGCCGGGATAAACTTGAGCGCATAGGGCTGGTTGGAATCGGCCGGGAATTTCACGCAGATCTGTGTTTAGCCTCGATCAAGTTTTATGTTGAATAATTCTCTCTTGTCATTATCAATTAAAAAGAGAATTTAAAACGTAAAACGGGGTCAGAGTCGTTTGCTTCCAGCTAATTGCTATATTTCAATCGACTCTGATCCATTTGTTTAGGCAAGTAAAAATATTGATTCGAATGTATAGAAAGATAACCTGCCCTTCTATTAACTCAGTAAAGGGAACTGACACCTTTATTTCATCTATTACTGAATGACTGGTTAGGTTAAATTGAGACTGGAATGCATAAAGGGGTCCGACTCCTTTAATTCTTTTCTTTAATTCTTTTTTGATTCCTGCATAATCAAACGTTTTAACTCTACCCGGAGCAACTGCAGTGAAGTTCAGCATCGACGAGTTTCGTGCCTGGAATAACAAGAAGGTGACCCTGCTGGGTATGTCGGGGGTCGGCAAGACCTACCTGTCGACGCTGTTGTGCGGACATAACTGGTTTCATTACTCGGGCGACTATCGCATCGGTACCCGTTATCTGGACGAGCCCATCCTGGATCTGATCAAACAACAGGCCATGCAGGTACCGTTCCTGCGCGATCTGCTGCGGCGTGACTGGATCTATATCCGCAACAATATCAGGGTCGACGATCTGGGGTCCGTACTGAGTTTCGTCGGCAAGCTGGGTGATCCCGAGCGCGGCGGTGTGGCACTGGAAGAATTTTCCCGCCGTCAGGCAGCGTACCGCGACGCGGAAATTGCGGCCATGCATGACGTGCCCGGGTTTATCCACAAATCACAGGAAATTTACGGCTACCGTCATTTTGTCAATGATGTCGGCGGTAGCCTCTGTGAGCTGGACGAACCTTCGGTCATTGATCTGCTTGTCGAGCACACGCTAATTCTATATATACAGGTCACGGACCAGGAAGAAGAGCAGAAACTGATAGCGCGCGCGCAAAGTGATCCAAAACCGCTCTACTACCGGCCCGCCTTCCTCGAGGAGCAACTGGCGGTTTACCTGCAGGAAAACAACCTGGACTATGCCGCTGAAATGGACCCTGATGAGTTCACCCGCTGGGTGTTCCCGCGCCTGTTTCACTCACGCATCCCCCGCTACGAAGCCATCGCCAAACCGTATGGATATACTGTTACCTCGCAAGAAGTCGCCCAGGTGCGCGATGAAGCGGATTTTCTGGCGCTGCTGGAAACGGTGATTGGTCGAAGCAGTCCATGAATGATTGACGACGATTTTGTGCAAAGCTGCAAGGAGAATTAAATGCCACTGGTCGCCCACAATAACTTGCCGAGTTTCGATCGCCTGCGCGCCGAAGGCATACGCGTGTTGCCAGCCAACCGTGCAATGCATCAGGATATTCGTGAGCTGCACATCGGACTGTTGAACATGATGCCGGATGCTGCCCTGTCAGCCACCGAGCGCCAGTTCTTCCGCCTGGTGGGCGAGAGTAATCCGATCGCACAGTTCTATGTGCACCCGTTTACCCTGCCCGAACTGAAACGCAGCACAGAGGCACAGGCTTATATTGAGCGCTACTACGAACCACTCGAGAAAATAAAAAGCGAAGGTCTGGATGCCTTGATTGTCTCCGGCGCCAACGTCATCGGCGCGGAACTGGCCAACCAGCCGTTCTGGGAGCCCTTGAAGGACCTGATAACCTGGGCCGCCGAAAATGTCACCTCGACACTGTGTTCCTGCCTGGCGACACATGCCGTGCTGCAATTCCACTATGGGCAGAAACGCATACCGCAAGCGAACAAGATCTGGGGAGTATTTACACACCGCGTCGTGGACAACACACATCCGCTGGTCAACGATGTGAATACACGCTTCGATGTACCGCACTCACGCTGGAACGCCATTACCCGGCAGCAATTCGACACTGCAGGCTTGCGCGTACTGGTAGAAAGTGACAACGCGGGTGTTCACCTTGCGACCAGTACAGACGGGCTGCGCCTGGTTTTCTCCCAGGGACATCCGGAATACGACACGATTTCGTTGCTGAAAGAATTCAAGCGCGAGGTGATGCTGTATGCGGCGGGTAAACGCGCCGACTACCCGCCATTTCCGCACGACTATTTCCCCGTCCGCGAGCAGGCCATGCTGAACGAGTACCATGGCAGGCTGAAGACTGCACTGGCGTCCGGAGGGGCAGCAGCGGATTTTCCCGAGTCATTGGTGGCACAACGCCTGGATAACACCTGGCACGATACCGCCGAAGCGGTGGTCGGCAACTGGATGGGCACGGTCTACCAGGTCACACACAGTGACCGGCGCATCCCCTTCATGGAAGGCGTCGATCCCAATGACCCTCTGCGTTTATACGCTCGTTAACAGACAATATGCGTAAGTTAAAGAAGCTCAGTTAAAGTGTAATAGTCAGGAATTAATCTGACAGTCAGTGTCATATTAATTCAGACTCCGACTATGAATTTTTATCAGTACAGCCGAGATTGGCTATATCGAAAAGACTATAGATATTTACTCTCGCAGAGGCGCAGAGGACGCAAAGGAAGGCGAATAAAATAATTCTGTCTTTGTAAAAAAATACATATCACCTCTGCGTTCTCTGCGCCTCTGCGAGAAAACAGGATGTTAAATCTCCCGCATCAACAGGTTTATCGGCCAGGCGAAAACATACAGCAGCTGTCAGATTAAGCCGGAACCAGTACAGTTAAAGGGATCAGAGTAAAAAACTCTAGATGATTTTTAATCTGATCCCAATAATTGAAATAATAGATATCGGTTTCAGAATCCCTTAATACTTATTTTCCCGCAGAGATTACGACAGTCCCCAACCTTTGTTCAGTCTCTACTCTTCGGTGAGCTTCGGCAGCTTGCTCAAACGAATAGATTTTATCGACCGTTGATTTGATTTTGCCTGCCTCAATCATTTCCTTGAGGGTGAGTAATTCCTCTTCCTTTTCTCCGGCAAAAGCAAACATCACCGTCTTGTCAGTCAATGTAGACGTCAGCACGGACCTGAGCATGTCGGAAATGCGCGGATTGGCCATCAGGTAGCGGCCCCCGGGATTGAGTGCCTTAACGCATGCGGAGTAGCGAGTTTTGGCCACCATGCTGAAAATAACGTCGTAGCTCTGGCCGCTACTGGTGAAGTCTTCCCTGGTATAATCGATGAAATGATCAGCGCCGATCCGGCGCAACATTTCCTCCTTGTGTGCACCGTCAACTGCAGTCACCTCGGCACCCATGGCTTTGGCGATCTGCACCCCGAAACTGCCGATGCTGCCACCGGCACCGTTTACCAGAACCTTTTGCCCCTGCTGGATATTCGCTTTTCTCATAAAGTGAAGTGCATTCAGCCCGCCCAGGGGTACTGCCGCTGCTTCTGCAAAGCTCATGTTGTGCGGTTTTGGTACCAGCGTGTAGCTGGCCGGCAGGCACACGTATTCGCCATATGCGCCCAGGCGCATTCTGCAACAGCCGAAAATCTGGTCTCCCTGCTTGAACCTTGCAACATCCTTGCCGACGGCTTCCACTTCCCCCGCCAAGTAGCTTCCCAGGATTTGTTTCCTCGGCTTTATCACGCCCAGAAATAATCTCAAAGACGGTAAAAACCACTTCACCTGGAACTGGAAACTGCGCATTTCACAATCGGCCTTGGTAGCCTCTGCCGCATGCACTTTTATCAAGACTTCGTCGTCCGCCGGTACAGGTTTTTCAACCTCTTTGACCTGAAGAACATCCGGTGGTCCGTATTGTGTATATACAATCGCTTTCATGAGTCTCCTGTGCATATGAAAACGGGGCACTTTAATCTGATCCCTTATTACTCGTCCCTGTTTATTTCCGTCCAGTTACCAGCAGTCCCTTTTACTTCCAGCGTATTTAAATAACTTGTTATGTTTAGCCAGTAACATAGTAACTATAAATACCATCACCCAATAACAAATAACCAGGATCTACATGTACGCCCGGTTCAATCGTAGTTCCTGGAGTTGGAATGAAAAGGCCGCTTTCTTCAACAAAGAAGGAATCAAGCTTTATATAAATTCCCTCATCAATTTTTATAATAGATTCCGGATTCAGTGCAGCAATATCAGATGGCCACCACTGCTTTTCTATACGATTCCCATTTGGCGGCGCATCAAATAATTGTGCAGCCGCCATTTTCAATTTAACCAGTTCAAAATTATCCGCATCATGATGCCCAGTGCAGGCACTTAATATAAATAACAAAAAAATAAGTTTAATCAGTCTCATATCTTATAAACATAACGATTTTGCTCAGTTGACTCCAAAAACAGTCCGACGATATAAGCGCCGCTTTTGGTGGTCAACTGGAGTACATCGTTAGCCCTTGTAGTATTGCCTGAATTCATCTGTAGGCTCACGATCAGAATAGATATAAACAGAATTACCAATAGGGTCTATGACAGAAAAGCCTCTATCTCCCCATGGATGATCTTCTAATGGCATAGCAGCTTGTAGTCCGGCTTTTGTTAATCTTGCGTGTTCTTTATCTACATCTTCTACATTGAAGTTGAGCATGATTCCTGAACCACTAAATGTTGGCATATCGGCTTGCGGTTGCATAAATTGAATGGAAGGCCCGTCTCCGGCTATCCGTAAATTGACATACCAACCAGCATCAAAGATAGTCTTTGCTGAAAAATGATGTTGATAGAACTGACGGCATGCATCTACTTCATTTGTGACAAAGCATGTTGATAATTCAATAGTTTTCATTATGCCTCCTTTTAATTGGGCTAACTTGAAATAAAGGGGCCGCTTAAATTAAGGGGGATGTAGGGATTATTTTTTTAACCATATAGATAAATTGATCAATATTTAATCACTCCGACCTCCATTATTTGTTTAATTCTTGCGTAACTGTTGCTTGGTTAAGCAGTAAAAACCGATGGCCGCCCCTTCTTGTTTTAAAACTGATTTTGAGACAGTAAAACCAGTGTACACGCCTTTTGAACCTTTATACCCGAATCAGTCAGCACTTTCTCATGCTGTGCGTCTTCAGTACCAGGATTCATTATGACTCTCTTGGGGCCAGCTTTAATTACATCTTTGATATGGTCATGAAATCTCGCCGGATTGACATACAAGGTTACTGTATCTATTTTACCTTCATATACATCAACCGATTTAAAACACTTCTGGCCTTCAATCTGAGACTTAAACGGATTGACCAGCACAACATCATATCCATGTTCTTTTAGAACATGCATAGCCATATTTGAATATCTTTCAGGTTTATCGCTTGCTCCAATAATTGCAACAGTCTTCATCATATCTCTTTGCTTGTTAAGGAATAAACCGGGTCAGAGACCAGTTAACTCAAACATTAGAAACAATTGTGAAAATAACGAAATAAAGGGGGACCGCGGGATTATTATGTAACCATATAGATAAATTGATCATAATCTAATCCTTCCGTCCCCTTTTATTCGGTATAAATCTGAGTATATGTTTCGATAAAGGACTGGATAAAGTGGTCTAAACCCTATAATTCTGTTCCCTTTTATTTCATTACTTCCGTAAGATAATATCCAAGCCTCATATCCTGTCCGACGATATGCTGGGTTAACCAATCCTCCAGGTACTCGATGTCTTCATTTGTGAGCAGCTGTTTCTCTTGAAGAAACTTTTGCTGCAACTCCCTGACGCTATCGATTAAGTCATTGTGCTCTTCTTTGTGTTCCTCAAGACCATCGTATTTATACATCAACATAAGGCGCTCTTCATGCCTGAAGTGCCAGATGGTACAACTTATCAGCTCTTCCAATACTGCCTCGATATATTCTGCCGCATCACCTTCTGCAACAGACTGGCTGAGTATATTAAACAGATCTACAAGCCTGCGGTGTTCTTCATCAATCTCGCCAGCATCGACACTTAATGATTCGTCCCAAATAATCTTTTTCACAAAATTTCTCCTGATGCGCTTTCCTTGATTAATTAAGGGTCAGCATAGTAACAAAACCAGCCTGGGCGAATCATGGCATAAATCGGGTAAATCCTGGTCTGTCCCCATGATTGCCGTGTATACAGAGTTTTTACTCTGACCCCAAATATCGGTTCCAGTTTAACCGTAAATTTTTTTCTCCATTTCATAATCATCCATTACAAAATCATTACCAATATCCTTTATGGTACTTCCACGATTCTCAAAACCAAGCTTTTCATACATGTTAATCGTCGCTGAATTATTCCTGTTTACTGTTAATGAAATTTTGTTTACATTTATTTCAATAGCCAGTTCTTCAAGAAATTCTATCGCCTTTCTCCCATGTCCTTTGCCACGCTCAGCTAATGTTATATAAAACTTGCTTAAAAATAACCGCTTCCTTTCAGGAATCACACCGATATAACCAATAGCATCATTATTATTTTTAATTAGAAAATATAAAAATCCATTTTCTATTTGCTCAGTGATCGCTTTTTTCGACTGAAACTTCTCCAGCATATAATCGACTTGCGCCTTGCCGATGATAGGAGTGAAATATTCATTCCATATTTCATAGGCAAGGCATTCAATAGTTACAATTTGAATGTCATCTGTTACTTTTTCTATAAGCATCATGTCTTTCTTCAAACAAACTATATGCCCATGATATCCATCAACTCTCCGCTGCTGATGACATGACAGTAGATCATGTTAAGTATCTCCAGCTCTTTTCGGTGGAGTTCATCTGTTCCCGCCGCACAACAATCCTCAACCAGGATTACATTGAAACTTTCATCAGCCAGGCTGCGCACTGTTGATGAGATACACTGATCGGTAAATATACCGGTAAGCACCACATTTTTTATACCCATATTGTGGAGCACCAGGCGCAGGTTGGTTCCGGTGAGGGCGCTGTCGGTGGTTTTGGTGACCACGATCTCACCTTCTCGCGGTGCAAGTTCCGCAACAATCTGTGCATCCTCCCGGTCCTTCGGCAACAGCAGGTAGTTCCAGCCCGGCTTTTTCTGGCTCAGGGAGCGATCATTTCCATTCTCCAGCAGGCAGGCAATGCGGGCATGCAGCACATCCATTCCATGCTGTCGAAAGTGGTTCTGCAGCTCAGCAGTCGCAGGGATAACTATCTCACGCATACGTTTATGAAAAGGTGCCCATCGTGCCCTTTCCGGCAAATCATCCGAAGGTGTCAGGTATGTGTTCTGGACATCAATACATAACAGCG